>NZ_JAQCSY010000050.1:0-1476 GCF_027686195.1 Coprococcus sp. AF102-57
GGAATTATCCATCTTGTTGCTTAAGCTGTTAGAATGTAGGTAGCAATTGGATATCGTCCTTATTCTTGGACCTTGCGTCCGTAAAATAGACTGATAACCAGCTCCTCATTCGCAGCGTTCGTTTTATGCAGGAGTCACACCACAGTAGATTGAATAGGCAATGAGTAAAACTGGTATTTATCCATTGCAATAATCTTAAGGAGTGACAAATTTATGAACGCAGTAGGTATCGATGTTTCAAAAGGTAAGAGTATGGTTGCTATCATGCGACCTTTCGGTGAAATTGTTTCCACACCTTTCGAAATCAAACACACAGCCAGTGATATCCATTCACTTGTAGAACTCATCAACTCTGTTGAAGGGGAGTCCCGAATCGTTATGGAGCACACAGGACGTTATTATGAAGTCCTCGCACATCAGCTTTCAGAGGCAAATCTTTTCGTCAGTGCCATTAACCCAAAACTTATCAAAGACTTTGATAATGATTCGCTTCGCAAAGTGAAATCTGATAAAGCAGATGCTGTTAAGATTGCCCGATATGCACTTGACAAATGGCAAAATCTTAAACAGTATAATGTTATGGATGAATTACGCAATCAGCTCAAAACCATGAATCGTCAGTTCGGCTTTTACATGAAACACAAGACGGCTATGAAAAATAATCTTATCGGCATCCTTGACCAAACCTATCCTGGTGTGAATACTTACTTTGACAGTCCTGCACGCAGTGACGGCAGCCAGAAATGGGTTGATTTTGCATCTACATACTGGCATGTGGACTGTGTCCGTAAAGTGTCCCTGAATGCCTTTATCGACCATTATCAAAACTGGTGCAAACGCAAGAAGTACAACTTCAGTCAGTCAAAAGCTGAAGAAATCTATGGAAAAGCAAAGGAACTTGTTCCTGTACTTCCAAAGGATGCCATTACAAAGCTTATAATTAAACAGGCTGTGGACCAGCTTAACAGTGCCTCTACAACTGTTGAGTCACTACGCACTCTCATGAATGAAACTGCATCCAAACTCCCTGAATATCCTGTCGTTATGGCTATGAAAGGTGTTGGAACTTCACTCGGATCTCAGTTGATGGCTGAGATCGGAGATGTTTCCCGTTTCACTCACAAAAGTGCTATTACTGCATTTGCCGGTGTAGATCCCGGTGTTAATGAATCTGGAAGTTATGAACAAAAAAGTGTTCCAACCTCAAAACGAGGTTCCTCTGATCTTAGAAAGACTTTATTTCAGGTAATGGATGTCCTAATTAAAACACATCCTCAAGATGATCCTGTTTATCAGTTCTTAGACAAGAAACGTGCTCAAGGCAAGCCTTACTATGTCTATATGACTGCAGGTGCCAACAAGTTTCTAAGAATCTACTACGGACGAGTGAAAGAATATCTTTCATCTCTTCCTGAATCTTAATTATCCACTAATATTTTCAGACCAGCACTGGTGTGGTGGTCTTATTTTGATACC
>NZ_JAQCSY010000051.1:0-241 GCF_027686195.1 Coprococcus sp. AF102-57
TTGAAAGTGTTGCAAGCCGCCCATATCAGCGATGATGAGTATTTCAGTCAGATGGTACGGGATGACCTCAACCTCATTATCCGGGATATTCGAGAAGCCCATAAAAAGGACAGTGAGAGTGCACCCCAGACCACTGTTGCCAATGAACTGAAAGAAAATCTGGAAGCGGTCGAAAATTTCAAGGGCAGCCGTGATGAAAAGCTGGTTGTCCTTTACTGTAAGCAGCTTGGTATCAACTATA
>NZ_JAQCSY010000051.1:251-1451 GCF_027686195.1 Coprococcus sp. AF102-57
GGGATGCCTTCCATGTAGCAGCGGTTCTTACTGTGGTTATTATTTCATTCGTTTTCTTAATATCCGGCGATAATTTGTTTCTCCCTTTGGTGCGTCCTGTATAATTTCCAACACACCATCTTCAAGCATTTTATCAATGCGATTGGAAATCCATACATCACTAATTCCAAGTTGATATTTTCCTAAAACATTACCTATGACAATAGCCATTTTGAATTGTTCTGGCTGTTCCGCAATTTCACGAAGAATGAAACTATCATATATATCTTCTGAAACGCTTTGCAATTTACCATTTAACATTGCACGCAAAGGTGCATTTTCATTTTGAAGTTGATTCCATTTCATAGCGCAAGCTGAAAGAAATACAGGCTCAGCTTTCTCTTGTAGAGTTATATAATTTCCCCATTCGCTAGGAGACACCTCACCCCATGATATTTTAGATGTCATAGTATTTTCTTTTCCATATTCCCATGTAGGTAATTTAACCAAATAAATTGTTGTCTGACAGTTTAATGGTCGAAGTTGTTTCATAAGCCAGTACATACCGCAAAGTTCATCCGGATTATAGCTATACCAAATGCGAACTTCTTCCCCAGCTACATATCGTTCAATAACTGAGGACAATGTAGTTTTAATTTTCTGTATTTTTTCTTCAACCTGATAATCTAAATCCTCTACAAACCAGACAGACAGCATTTTCTTGAGAACATTTTTCCTCTGTTCGCCAATTTCATTATCAGAAATATCTCCCACACTAAGAGCCATATCAAAACAATAAACATCACTGCTCTTGCCTCCCAATGGAATAGCATTTTCCCAAGCAATACATTCTTGTTCTTGTGCTTGAAGTTGTGCTTCTTTCATTTCATTTGAAGATGGAACACTCCCGTTTTCGTGCCTTATAAATACCGAAATTGCACTTCCTCTATATTTTCCCCTGCCGTAAGTTTGGGCAATTTTCAAACTTCCACAGGCACTCTCACTAAATACAATTTCAACCATCTGATATACCTCCGATTTAATTGCTCCTGTTTATGAATAAATCATCTCATGCAAAACAATTTCTTCTGCCCGGTTATGGATGTTATTACATCGTTGTACCCATTCTATTTGACAGGTACGCTTTAATTCCTCTGTCACGCCCTCGGTAGCTTTCATCTGCTCCATAATAGTGTCTAACCGTTCCTGTGCCTGTTCGTT
>NZ_JAQCSY010000053.1:0-1158 GCF_027686195.1 Coprococcus sp. AF102-57
CACCAACTCCGATTGTTTCCTTAACAGTTGTGCGTGGGTGGCTATATTCTAATAGAAAAAGAATTTTTTGACATTTCCACAGATGCGTGATAATATGATTATAGAAAAAGAGTGCTACCAAAAGAGTGCTACCGATAGACGGTTAGTCCACATACTTAATCGATTAAAAATAACCGTTCAGTTTGCGAGGCTGGGGCGGTTATTTTTGTGTCTTATTATTATCCTTGCCGAATGTGTATCCGGCACAAAAGCAGGTGATGCCGAAGCTCACAACTGCAATGAAGTCCACAATACTCATTGGCTTAGCCCTCCTTTCCAGTGGATTCCCTTTCGGGGGTTCTATGTAATCAGAGGGTCACAGTCCCTCTGTTGAAGGACTAACCGCCTACCGTTATGGTAGCACCCATGTTCTGATTATAACAATAAAAAATAATGGGTGCAATAAGAAAATGGCAGAGGAAGTAGTAGGCGTTGGTGACAAAGCATTTAGAACAAGGCTTCCGGTGCCAAAACGGTGCCAAGAAATCAGGCAAATAAAAATAGAGCATGTAAATCAGCCATTTTTCACTGTATTTTGGATAGAAAAACATAAAAAATGTAGGGTAAAACGGGATTAAAGTATCGTGAAGGTGGACGTACTGTAGGATCAGGACGTGTTGCTACAATCATCGAGTAATATACGCGAAAGCAATGAATAAAGCGCCAATCAAGGCGATAAAAAAAGAGACTGCAAGCTTGCTTGCAAGTCTCTTTTTTTATCGCTTTGGAAGTGGACATTTTACGAATGCCCGCGAACGAACGACGAAGTCGTGAGATTGGCGCATATACAATAGATTTGTTATCGTAAGATAACGTTGTGTCCAAACGTAAGATACCCGTAGAACTTCGGTTCTACGGGTTTTTCTGTTGCCTGGAAATATATAAAAGGGCGGAAAAGAATAACGAACAGCATAGAAAAACGGTTGCCGGGAGAGTGTCCTGACAACCGTTTGTGATAACAGAATGATAACAAAATATATAATTTTCGCAAATATGATAACAGATAAAGTGGATTTATCCACAAATCAGAGATGTGACTGTGGATTAAGTCAGATCATACGTCTTAATGTCATTACCTTCCAGACGTTTAGCAGTAAGAAAACTTTCCGCATCTTCAAG
>NZ_JAQCSY010000054.1:0-1095 GCF_027686195.1 Coprococcus sp. AF102-57
CGCGCAGCGATTTTGTTCAACTTGAATTTAACGTTCTCTTTTATGTCTATCAATAAGCAACAAAACAAACATAATAAGCCATATCCCCCATGCGATCCAACAGCCTATTCCTTGATATTAGATATCTATGATTATTCCAATAATAAAAGGAACTGACATAAACATCATTCTTTTTCCATATGCCTTACACATAGCATTCTCATCGTATTTCTTTCGTTCATCCGCTGATTTCATATTATAACCCGACAAGAATTTAGCAACTTTTCCTTCTGATTTATAAAACCACATTCCAAACAAAAACATAATCACTGCCATCATAAAGTCAAAAACAATATAGAAAATATAATGCAATTTCTCCTTTCATCCAATCACTCTTATCTCTTTGAATTTTCTATATTACTCTTCAGCTTTGACCAAACATAGCAAATCAGTATATCCTGACTGCATAAGTAATTGCTTAAAACCAGACATCACTTCTTCTTTTGTATAATTATTATTTTTCAAAAACTCACTATCCTTCTCACTAAGGTATTGGTAGAAAAGAGCTGCTGCCATTACCTCATTTCTGTCTGTATAATCAATGCTATCTAAAAGTATATTCTCTGCTTCGTTAATTTCCCCAGAATCAATCATATCAAGAAAATCTTTCAAATTTTTCCCTGATACTTCATATTTATTTTCTTTTTCAAGTTCAACAGAAACATACTTTTTCCCAAACATTAAAGAAAATAATACTCTTACCATTTCTTTTATCATTCGCATAATATAGTCTTTTTCGTCTGTGAAATACATTTTTCACCTCCATAACTTCCGATTTGTCGTCATCTTCATTATACTTCATCGCCAATCGAAAAGATAGCATATTTAATGAAACTTGTCGGCTGGGAACAGCTTGCAACGCAAGGTGTCCCCAGATGGCAAGTCCACAAAAGGGTAGCTGGCGGCAGCCAGCGCAGGGGAAGCGTAGCGTCCCCTGTATGATTTGGAGCAGACCATGACTGCGGAAAATCACAGCCCTCCGGCGAGGAGCCTTCGGAGAACGCAATGCACAAACCTCTGGGTGGTGTATAATTGCGCCCTTAGTAAACTAAGGGG
>NZ_JAQCSY010000055.1:0-1066 GCF_027686195.1 Coprococcus sp. AF102-57
TTTATATCCATTTAGCTGCAAAAGTCAGGTTATATGATAGGATATTGAGACCTATTTTGCAAGAGAATTTGGAAAAGTTAGATTTTTCACAAAGCAATTGTACATAAATGGAGAAAAATTCCGAAAAATTGTTCGTGGTAGGTAGACAAGTTTGTATTATTTCCTATAATTAAAGGAAATCTTTGTGAATCATTTTTGCATGAAAAGGAATATTATAATGGTTTCTTTGCGTTAATTGCAGAGGACATAATATACTCACCAATAGAGAGCGAGCGGCCCCATTTTTCTTCGTATTCCCGAGAGACTGGTTTTGTGACAATATTAATATCTATAAAGCCGGCAGCTTTTATTATTTTTTCTAAATCTTCAACCGAAGAAGCACCAGACACTCAACAAGAATGCATTGCTTCATCATTTTGCATTTCCGGTGTCAGTTCTTTCATGATTACGATGTCGCAGATGGAAATGCGACCACCAGGCTTCAGTGCGCGAAGAATTTCGCGATAAACTCTTGGTTTGTTGTCAGACATATTGATGACACAATTAGAAATACAGACATCAGCAGTGTTGTCGGCAATGGGGAGGTTTTCGATTTCTCCCAAGCGAAATTCTACATTCCGTATTCGATTTTCTTTCGCAATTTTACGTGCACGGGACAACATTTCCGGAGTCATATCAACACCAATGGCACGACCACGGCGACCGACGACTTTTCCGGCGATGAAACAATCAAGGCCAGCGCCGCTCCCGAGATCCAGGACGATTTCACCGGGCTGGATATCTGCTTTACGGTGCGGATTACCACATCCAAGTCCAAGATTTGATTCAACTGGAGCAAGTGCCAGATCATCAGGGGTATAACCAACACTGGATGACATGGTTTCCGAAGAAGAGTTTCCAGATAAAATTGTTGCGTTTGTTTCCTCTAAGGCTATTTTGCCATAGTCATTTCTGACAATATCATGTATTTCTTTCATAAAAATCTCACTTTCATATTACCTTTGTATGTTTTAGCATATCAGATTTACTACAAGTTGTCCACAGTTTTGCAGTAACATACGTTCGC
>NZ_JAQCSY010000056.1:0-753 GCF_027686195.1 Coprococcus sp. AF102-57
TCCCTGTGGAAGCCGATGGGCTTTATGATGTCCTTGCGGTCGGTCAGGATGTTGTATGCGATAGCCCCGGAAAGCAGCGGGTCACGCTGGAATACGGTCAGGCAGTTCCGTATGCTCTGACGGACACCGCCTTTCTCGGTAGGCTGCATGGCGTTCATGGTGTTTTTTAGTTCTTGCTGCGTCTGCGGCTGCAAGCTCTGCCATTCGCTGTTCAAGCTGTATCACATCCTTTCCGTATTCCGTAATCAAAGCCGCTTTTTCCTCTGTTTCCCCGAACAGCAGCACATCCAGCAGATATTCCACATGGTCTTGCTTCTGTAAGGCTTCCACAAACCGGGGATGAAAGACTTCCTCCGGGGAGTGCGGGGCATATTCCTTTCTCCACACTCGGAGTAGGTGGAGATAATCGGCAAGAATACGGAAGCAGCGGTTTTTTGCTTCCTGAAACTGTTCCTCCGGGGAATTCCAGTCCTCATAGGAAAGCCCGAAGTCCTGTGCCAGCTGTACGGCGGCTTCTTTCTTTCCCAGCCCATACAGGGCGGCGGCAAAATCAATCACATCCCCATCCGCACCGCAGCCGAAGCAGTGGTAACGCCGATCCAGCTTCATGCTTGGGGTTTTATCATGATGGAACGGGCAGCAAGCCATCCCGTTCCGCCCTACATGGATTCCATAATGCTCCGCAGCCTGTCTGGTTGTGACGGACTGCTTCACAGCTTCAAATACATTCAAATCTATCCCTCCTTGAAAAAA
>NZ_JAQCSY010000057.1:0-734 GCF_027686195.1 Coprococcus sp. AF102-57
AAGTTCGGGACAAGTTGACCCGATGTGTGTGGAATAACAAACTGGGAATTATTTAATTCTCTGTGTACCTAATTGTAATTGTTCAACTGCTATTTTTGCTTTATTGTCATCTTCCTTTTGAAGATTTTCTATTTCCGAACTCCGAATAGCCAAAATGATTTCGTCCCCCACCTGTAAATCATCAAGTGTTATATCTACAACATCTTGTGTATCATAATTACAATAAATCATAGGAATTTGGGAACAATCAATAAGGCAATCATCCCCTAAAACACCTTCTTCTCCGCTATCTTTTGTGGTTATAATTTTATTTTCTTTATCAATTTCTGTTATTATCGCATTGACACCTAAAGTAAGTGATTCGTTTGTTTGTTGTCCAGAACACGCAACTAAAGTAAACGCACAAATGAATATGCATAATGCCATTATCATTTTTTTCATCATAAGTTCCTCCAAATTCCGATTTTTCGTTCTCTGCGACTTTCCAATAAACGGAAATTTCTCACTTCTTCATTTTAGGTGCAATAAGCAACACTACTATCACAAAAAAATATACACCATACAACAACCACGTAATAGTATTATTCCATGGAAAACTCTTTTCTGGATGATTCAATGCAAACATTATAAATACTATAGCTATAATCAGCATTATCAAACCAATAATCCTTGATATACTCTTTTTCATGTAAAGCACCTCCTCGTCAAACTGTTAAGGAAACAATCGGAGTTGG
>NZ_JAQCSY010000058.1:0-654 GCF_027686195.1 Coprococcus sp. AF102-57
AACGAACAGGCACAGGAACGGTTAGACACCATCATGGAGCAGATGAAGGCTGCCGATGGTGTGACCGAGGAATTGAAGCGTACCCATCAAATGGAATGGGTGCAGCGTTGCAATAACATTCACAACCGGGCAGAAGAAATTATTTTGCAAGAGATGATTTATTCATAACGGTATGGTAGAATGATTATGACAAATCGAAAGTTGACAAGGAGTTTTGATAGCGTGAAAAAGTTTATGGAAGAAGTTTTAATTGATGATAATATGGTTTTTGATATTGATAATTTAAAAGGATTTCTTAATGATACCAGTTCATTTGGGTTTATAGCTAAAGAAAATAATAAAATTATAGGATTTGCATATTGCTATACACTTTTAAGACCTGATGGAAAAACAATGTTTTATTTACACTCAATAGGAATGTTACCTAACTATCAAGACAAAGGTTATGGTTCAAAATTATTATCTTTTATTAAGGAATATTCTAAAGAGATTGGTTGTTCTGAAATGTTTTTAATAACTGATAAAGGTAATCCTAGAGCTTGCCATGTATATGAAAAATTAGGTGGTAAAAATGATTATAAAGATGAAATAGTATATGTATATGATTATGAAAAAGGTGATAAATAAATGAATATAGTTGAAAATGAAATATGT
>NZ_JAQCSY010000059.1:0-647 GCF_027686195.1 Coprococcus sp. AF102-57
ATATATGAATTCTTTGATTGTAGAAAAATATTATATCTACACGAAACATGAGATATGGCGAATTTACTTATGAACTGTTTTCTATTATAATGGAGGTAAGCAATGGAAAAACAAAAGAAGAAATCTCGCCATAACAAACAAACTCACAACCGGCAGTATAAGGACCGGTTATGGAGAATAAATGCGATCAACCACACGGACTATCAGAATCCTGATGACCTGGAGGTAAATACATTGGAAGATGTCTTTTATCTGTCCATGAAAAATGATGTGTCCTTTCTGGTCGGCGAAACCATGAATCTGTATGAACATCAAAGCACTTTTAACCCAAACATGCCGCTTCGCGGAGTCTTTTATTTCTCCCGGTTATATGAAGGGTATGTTGCAGATAATAATCTGATGATCTACCATAAAAAAAGAGTCCGGCTTCCAAAACCGAAATATATTGTCTTTTACAATGGTACAAAAAATCAGCCAGATTCCATGGAGTTAAGGCTTTCAGACTGCTTTGAAAATACAGATAACGAAGCACCTTGCCTGGAATGCACCGCAACCATGTTGAACATCAACTATGGTCACAATCAGGAACTGATGAAGCACTGCAGAAGGCTTGAAGAATATTCCATATTCGTCCAATGTGTCAGGGA
>NZ_JAQCSY010000006.1:0-160095 GCF_027686195.1 Coprococcus sp. AF102-57
CGGTGGTTCGAATCCACCTCCGCCCATTGCATATTTAGAAAAAATGTGCTATAATGAGATATCATCGCGGGATGGAGCAGTCTGGTAGCTCGTCGGGCTCATAACCCGAAGGTCGTAGGTTCAAATCCTGCTCCCGCAATTCACACATTAGTGTGTATGCCCAGATAGCTCAGTCGGTAGAGCAGAGGACTGAAAATCCTCGTGTCACTGGTTCGATTCCGGTTCTGGGCACTGTCTTCGAAAGAAGGCAAGCTGTATAACAGATGGAGCATTAGCTCAGGTGGTAGAGCACTTGACTTTTAATCAAGTTGTCCGGGGTTCGAATCCCCGATGCTTCATGATTTAGAAGATGTAAATCCTGTATAAATTGGGTTTACATCTTTTTTCGTTTTATAGAAAATTTAATATGCACCAAGTAAATTTTTGCTAGTAAAATAGAATGATATCAGGGTCAAAAGGTCAGAAAGCCGATGCAAGCTTGCCTGCAAGAGGATTTTTGACATCTTGACCCCAACATCATAGAATTTGATAAGAGGGAGCAGGATATGAAATCAGCAGCAGAATTAGAAAAAAATTTGATGAGTATCAATCGAAGAAGCTATCCAGCTTACAAAGATTTGATAGGAAGCTATCAGTTTCAGGGATACCAGCTCAATATCGATCATGTACAAGGAGATCCATTTGCTTCTCCGTCAAAGCTGAGTATTCAGGTAAAGAAAATCCAGGCAGGATTTCCAGAAGAATATTATAAAGAAGAACACAGAAGAATTGCACTTCAGGATTATCTGACAAGACAATTCGGAAAAGCTGTTTCCAAATTCATTTTCCAGGCAAAGGGTTCCGGGAAAAGTGGATTGATTGGGATAAGCCACTGTGGACAGGAGGTTCTGGACAGGACTGCATTTGAAATTAAGGATGGAGATCTTCTGGTACGGTTTGAAGTTGGATTTCCGGCAAATGGACGGACGATCAATGCATTTGAACTGAGGAAGATTTTGTTTGAGTATCTTCCGGAAATAGTTGACAGATCTTTATATTATAAGAACCTGAATCAGCAGGAAGTGAAAAAGTGTATAGAACTTGCGGAAGATCAACATTATATAAGAAGAGAACTGACAAAGCGGAGACTTATTGCATTTGTGGCAAATGGTTCTATACTGCCAAGAGAAAGCGGTGTATCACAGAAGCCTATGAAAGGTGCAATTGCTTTTGAAGCACCGGAAAGTATGGAAGTAGAGATGGAACTTCCACACCGGGGTAAAATAAAAGGAATGGGAATCCCGGAAGGAATTACTTTGATCGTGGGTGGAGGATATCATGGGAAATCAACACTTCTGAAGGCACTTGAACAGGGAATTTACAATCACGTCGCCGGAGATGGAAGAGAATACGTGATTACTTCGGATACTGCGATGAAGATCCGGGCCGAGGACGGAAGATGTGTATCCCATATCAATATTTCACCGTTTATCAATGATCTGCCGAATAAGAAAGATACAGTAAATTTTTCCACAGAGGATGCCAGTGGTTCGACTTCGCAGGCTGCAAATGTGGTAGAAGCGGTACAGTCAGGTGCAAAATGTCTTTTGATCGATGAAGACACCTGTGCGACGAACTTTATGGTCAGGGATGAGCTGATGCAGGCTGTTGTATCCGGCGAACAGGAACCGATTACACCATTTACTCTTCAGGCAGGTAACCTGTATCAAAAGCAGGGAATTTCTATTATTCTGGTGGCCGGAAGTTCTGGATCTTATTTTTACATTGCTGATCATGTGTTGCAGATGGATAATTACCGAACGTACGATATCACAGAAAAAGTGAAAACGGTGATTGGTGAAAAAAGTGAGACCGGAGAGAAAAAGGTTCCGGTTGATGTAGATGTCTTATTTGATAAAGATCATCACAGAAGCTTAAAGGCCGGAAAAATGGAAAAGAAGAGAGATCAGGTGAAGATAAAACAGTTTGGTAAAGATTCATTTTCTATTGGAAGAGAAAATGTGGATCTGAAATATGTAGAACAAATCCTGGATGCAGAACAGACAACGGCATTAGCGTACTGCCTGAAGAATCTGCTGGAAGAAATGGAACGGAAGGAACAGGATGTTGATCTTTGCGTGGAAAAGCTTTGGAGTCAGATTAAGAAGCAGGGTCTGGCATCCCTTTGCAAAGGAAGTTATGTTTCTGTAGCGATGGCACAGATCCGTAAACAGGATATTTACGCATGCCTGAACAGATATCGGGGATTTATCGGATAAGATTAAAGAATTTGGAGGAGAAGATCCGTGAGGAGATGGAAGAAAATTTTAAGTGCATCGCTGGTGGCAGTGATGGTTGGAAGTCTTGGAATGACCGCATTTGCAGAAGATACATCAGTAAATGAACCAATTGATACAACGGTCAGCAATTATAATCTGACAGAGGAAGAGACTTCCGGAAAAAATCAAGAAGAAATTGAAGCCTTGCAGAAGCAGAAAATCAATGAAGTAACACAGCAGGCATATGATATGAAGATTGCCAGCAATGAGCTGGAGAACTGGCCGGAAGGACCGGCTACTTACGGAGAGGCTGGGATTGTCATGGAGGCAAAAAGCGGTGCGATCCTTTATGCGAAAAACATTGACGGAAAGGCTTATCCTGCCAGTATTACAAAGATTTTAACGGCACTTGTCGCATTGGAAAACGGCAATCTTGATGACAAGATCACGATTACACAGAATAGTGTGGATTGTGTAGCAGAGGGGGATGCTTATATCGGAATGATCGCGGGGGAGGAAATTTCTTTAAATGATGCGCTTCACGCACTTCTGATGGCATCTGCAAATGAAGTTGCTTATGCGATTGCTGAAAATGTGGGTGGTTTAGGATATGATGGCTTTATTGCAAAGATGAATGAACGCGCAAAAGAGCTGGGAGCAGTAAATTCTGATTTTGAAAATCCGAATGGGCTGAATGCGCAGAACCATTATACGACGGCACGTGATATGGCACTTATTACACAGGAACTGCTTGAAAATCATGAAGAATTCAAGACGATTGCCCAGACACAGCAGTATACGATCGGTGCAACCAATCTGGTAAATCAGGCGAGAACCTTTCAGCAGAGTGATCTGATGTTTTACGAGGGAAACGACTATTATTATCCAAAGACAATAGCCGGAAAAACCGGTTATACGGATGAAGCACTTAACACACTGGTATCCTGTGCAGCAGATGACAATCTGGAGCTGATCAGTGTTGTCTTGAAGACACATGGGAAAAATGTATACCCAGACTCCGTCAATTTACTGGAGTATGGATTTAATAATTTCGCAAAATATACGATTGCGGATTATGAAGACTCCGCAGATTTTAAAGAAATTGATCCGAATGCATATGTTGTACTTCCGGAAAATGTAAATTTCCAAAGCCTGGATTACGAAATTACGCAGGATGACACGAACAGCAGCACCGGAACAGTAACTTATACTTATCAGGGCAATCCGGTCGGAAAAGCAGCTGTGACATTAAGTGATGAATATCTGCAGAAGGATAACACAGAAAATGAAGCACAGGTGTCCGGCGATAAGTCAGACAGTGAAACACAAAAGCAGGCTCAGAGTACAATACCACGAGAGGTAATCCTTGTAATCTGTGTGATTGCAGCAGTACTCATTCTTATTATTGTATGGAGGGCTGTTCTGAAACATTTGAGAAAGAAGAAAGTGGAAACAAACAGAAAGCGCAGAAGAGAAGTTGACAAAGATTAACGTCTGGTCAGTCAAATATAAGGAAAGAATCACGAAATCCCGCAGAACCCCTTGACGAAGCAAGGGGTTCTTTATTATAATAACCTAGAAATGGTGAAAAAAGATCAAAAGACATTGACGAAGACAGTAAGGTTTATTTGAAAGGTAAAGCGAACCGGAGATGGTGGAAGACCGGTGCAAGTAGGGTAGATCTGAACATCACTTCCGAGTTGCAGTAACTGAAAGCAATCTGGCGAGTAAGTTCTGACGGTTATTTCCCCCGTTACAGGAAACTCATATGCTGGTATGCAGTAACAGGTGGTTAACGATGTACAGACTTTCGTCCTTTTACGGGTGAAAGTCTTTTTTAATTTTGCAGGAAATTCCAAGTACTTCCTGCAAAATTAAGGGCACTACATGCCGGGGCACATTTTTCTATATACCCAAAAATGCATACAAAGTCATTGATTCAGAAAGGAGCTTATCATGGCTAAGTACAAAAAAGTGGATACAGACCTGAAGTTTGTAGACAGAGAAAAAGAAGTTGAAAAATTCTGGAATGAAGAAGATATTTTCAAGAAAAGTATGGAGAACCGTAAAGAAGGAGAAACTTATACTTTCTACGATGGACCTCCGACAGCAAATGGAAAACCGCATATCGGACACGTTCTTACCCGTGTAATCAAAGATATGATCCCGAGATACCGTACAATGAAGGGCTACATGGTTCCGCGTAAGGCAGGATGGGATACTCACGGACTGCCGGTAGAGCTGGAAGTAGAAAAGCTGCTCGGCCTTGATGGAAAAGATCAGATTGAAAAATATGGTGTAGAACCATTTATCAATAAATGTAAAGAAAGTGTCTGGAAATACAAAGGAATGTGGGAAGATTTCTCTTCTACAGTAGGTTTCTGGGCAGATATGGAAAATCCATATGTTACTTATGATAATAACTTTATCGAGTCTGAATGGTGGGCTCTGAAGAAAATCTGGGATAAGGGACTCCTTTACAAAGGATTTAAGATCGTTCCGTATTGTCCACGTTGTGGAACACCACTTTCAGCACAGGAAGTTGCACAGGGATATAAGGACGTCAAAGAACGTTCTGCTATCGTTCGTTTCAAAGTGAAAGACGAAGATGCATACATCCTTGCATGGACAACCACACCTTGGACTCTTCCGTCTAATATCGCACTCTGCGTAAACCCGGAAGAAGATTACGCCAAAGTAAAATGTGCAGACGGATATACTTATTATATGGCATGCGCTCTGCTTGACACCATTCTTGGGAAATTTGCAGAAGAAGACAAACCGGCATACGAAGTTCTGGAAACTTACAAAGGAAAAGATCTGGAATACAAAGAATATGAACCGCTTTACCAGTGTGCATATGACTGCGCAGCAAAACAGAAAAAGAAAGCATTCTTTGTTACCTGTGATGATTATGTAACTCTGACAGATGGTACTGGTGTTGTTCATCTGGCACCAGCATTTGGTGAAGATGATGCGAAAGTAGGACGCAAATATGACCTTCCATTCGTACAGCTCGTTGACGAGAAAGGGGATATGGGCGAGACAACTCCATTTGCAGGACTTTTCGTAAAGAAAGCAGATCCGGAAGTACTTAAAGATCTGGATGCTCGTGGACTGCTCTTCGATGCTCCGAAGTTTGAACACAGTTATCCACACTGCTGGAGATGTGATACTCCACTGATCTACTATGCAAGAGAATCATGGTTCATCAAGATGACAGAAGTTAAAGATGACCTGATCGCAAATAACAATACTATCAACTGGATCCCGGAAAGCATTGGTAAAGGACGTTTTGGTGACTGGCTTGAAAATGTTCAGGACTGGGGTATCAGCCGTAACCGTTACTGGGGAACTCCACTGAATATCTGGGAATGCGAATGCGGATGCCAGCACTCGATCGGAAGCATTGAAGAACTGAAATCCATGTCAGACAACTGCCCGGATGATATCGAGCTTCACCGTCCATATATTGACGATGTAACAATCAAGTGTCCGAAGTGTGGAAAACAGATGCACCGTGTACCGGAAGTTATCGACTGCTGGTTCGACAGCGGATCCATGCCGTTTGCACAGCATCACTATCCATTTGAAAATAAAGAAGTATTTGAACAGCAGTTCCCGGCTCAGTTCATTTCTGAAGCCGTCGACCAGACAAGAGGATGGTTCTATTCTCTGCTGGCAATTTCAACCCTGATCTTCAACAAAGCACCATACCAGAACGTAATCGTTCTCGGACATGTACAGGATGAAAATGGTCAGAAGATGAGTAAATCCAAAGGAAATGCGGTTGATCCGTTTGATGCTTTGGAGACATACGGTGCAGATGCGATCCGCTGGTATTTCTATGTAAACAGTGCACCGTGGCTGCCGAACCGTTTTCATGGAAAAGCGGTTATGGAAGGACAGAGAAAGTTCATGGGAACACTCTGGAACACCTATGCATTCTTCGTATTGTATGCCAATATTGATGATTTTGATGCAACAAAATATGCACTTGAATATGACAAATTATCTGTAATGGATAAATGGCTCTTGTCAAAACTGAATACACTGATCAAGACAGTAGATAATCATCTTGCAAATTACCGGATTCCGGAAGCTGCAAGAGCACTTCAGGACTTCGTAGATGATATGAGTAACTGGTATGTAAGACGAAGCCGCGAACGTTTCTGGGCAAAAGGAATGGAACAGGATAAGATCAATGCTTACATGACTCTTTATACAGCACTCGTTACTGTATCAAAGGTTGCAGCACCGATGATCCCGTTCATGACCGAAGAAATTTATCAGAACCTGGTAAGAAGCGTAGATGAAAATGCTCCGGAAAGTATCCACCTTTGTGATTATCCGGTTGCAAATGAAGCTTATATCGATAAGACTCTGGAAGAGAACATGGATGAAGTCCTGAAGATCGTTGTAATGGGACGTGCATGCCGTAATACAGCCAACATCAAGAACCGTCAGCCGATCGGAAAGATGTTCGTAAAAGGTGCTTCCGATCTGCCGGAGTTCTATCAGGATATCGTGACAGATGAGCTGAATGTAAAAGAAATCGAACTTACAGATGATGTTCGTGCATTTACTTCTTATACATTTAAACCACAATTAAAGACAGTTGGACCAAAATATGGTAAATTGTTAGGTGGAATCAAGAATGAACTCAGCAATTTGGACGGAAATGCTGCTATGGACGAACTGAATGCGACAGGTGTTCTGAAGCTTCAGGTAAATGGACAGGAAATTGAACTTGCAAAAGAAGACCTTCTGATCGACATGGCACAGATGGAAGGATATGTATCTGAGAGTGACTATGGTATCACCGTTGTACTGGATACAAACCTGACAGAAGAACTTCTGACGGAAGGATTTGTACGTGAGATCATCAGCAAGATCCAGACTATGCGTAAGGAAGCCGGATTTGAAGTTATGGATAAGATCAAGGTAACTTACGACGGAAGCGAAAAGGCAGAAAAAGTATTTGCAGAGTATGCAGAGCAGATCGGACAGGAGACACTTGCGGTAGCAGTTGAAAAGGCTGAACCTGCAGGCTATGTGAAAGACTGGAAGATCAACGGTGAAGCTGTAAATATGGGCGTAGAAAAGCAGGGAGAATAATCCCTGCCGCTGCGCAAAAATGAGAAGGGAATATAGGCATGTACAGTAAAAGATTTGAAAAAGAAACTTTTAAAAATGATGTGAAAGAAAATGTGCGGACACTGTATCGTAAAGAGATTGAAGAAGCAACTCCGCAGCAGATTTTCCAGGCAGTATCTTATGCAGTAAAAGAAGCAATTGTAGATGACTGGCTTGCGACACAGAAAACATACGAAAAAGAAGATCCAAAGACCGTATATTATATGTCAATGGAATTTCTTATGGGACGTGCACTTGGCAACAACCTGATCAACATGACTGCATATAAAGAAGTAAAAGAAGCCCTTGATGAGATGGGCATTGATCTGAATGTGGTAGAAGATCAGGAACCGGATGCGGCACTTGGTAATGGTGGTCTTGGACGTCTTGCAGCTTGCTTCCTGGATTCACTTGCATCTCTTGGATACGCAGCTTACGGCTGTGGAATCCGTTACCGCTACGGTATGTTCAAACAGAAGATCAAAGATGGCTATCAGGTAGAAGTGCCGGATAACTGGCTCAAAGATGGCAATCCGTTTGAAATCCGCCGTGACGAGTATGCAAAGGAAGTCCGTTTTGGTGGTACCATTCGTGTACAGTATAATGAACAGACCAAGAAAGAAGATTTCATCCAGGAAAATTATGAATCCGTACTTGCTATTCCATATGATATGCCGATTGTAGGATATGGCAACCACGTAGTTAACACACTGCGTATCTGGGATGCACAGGCAATCACAGACTTTAAACTGGATGCATTTGACAGAGGAGAATACCATAAAGCGATCGAGCAGGAAAACCTTGCAAAAACGATCGTAGAGGTTCTTTATCCAAATGACAACCACTATGCAGGAAAAGAGCTTCGTCTGAAACAGCAGTACTTCTTTGTATCTGCCAGTCTTCAGGTTATGCTTGAAAAATATAAAAAGAAACACAAAGATGTACGCAAGCTGTATGAAAAAGTTACGATCCAGATGAACGATACTCACCCAACTGTAGCAGTTGCAGAGCTGATGCGTCTGCTCATTGACCAGGAAGGTCTTGGATGGGATGAAGCATGGGAAGTAACAACAAAGACGGTTGCTTACACCAACCATACGATCATGTCAGAAGCACTTGAAAAATGGCCGATCGATCTGTTCTCAAGACTGCTTCCGCGTGTATACCAGATCGTACAGGAAATTAACCGCCGTTTTGTAGAACAGGTTCGCCGTATGTATCCGGGCAATGAAGATAAAGTCCGTAAGATGGCTATCCTGATGGACGGTCAGGTAAGAATGGCACATATGGCTATTATTGCAGGCTACTCCGTAAATGGTGTTGCAAGACTTCATACAGAGATTCTGAAACATCAGGAATTAAAAGATTTCTACGAAATGATGCCGGAGAAATTCAACAACAAGACCAATGGTATCACACAGAGAAGATTCCTTCTTCATGGAAACCCGCTGCTTGCAGACTGGGTAACAGACCACATCGGAGACGGCTGGATCACAGATCTGTCCCAGATGTCAAAATTAAAACCGCTTGCAGATGATCCGAAGGCAAGAGCAGAATTTATGGATATCAAATACAAGAACAAAGAACGTCTTGCAAAATATATTCTGGAACACAATGGAGTAGAGATCGATCCGAGATCTATTTATGATGTACAGGTTAAGCGTCTTCATGAATATAAGAGACAGCTTCTTAATATTCTGCATGTAATGTATCTGTACAACCAGATCAAAGAACATCCGGAGATGTCCTTCTATCCGAGAACATTTATCTTTGGTGCAAAAGCTTCCGCAGGATATGTCCGTGCAAAAGAGATCATCAAACTGATCAACTCTGTAGCAGATGTGGTAAATAATGACCTGAGCATCAATGGAAAGCTGAAAGTCGTATTTATCGAAGATTACCGCGTATCCAACGCAGAATGGATCTTCGCGGCAGCAGATGTCAGCGAACAGATTTCTACCGCTTCCAAAGAAGCTTCCGGAACAGGTAACATGAAGTTCATGCTGAACGGTGCACCGACACTTGGAACTATGGATGGAGCCAATGTAGAGATCGTAGAAGAAGTTGGAATTGAAAATGCATTTATTTTCGGCCTCAGTTCTGACGAAGTTATCAACTATGAGAATAATGGCGGATATAACCCGCAGGAGATCTACTTCAATGACTGGGATATTAAGAGAGTCGTTGACCAGTTGATGGATGGAACTTATTCACATGGTGACCATGAGATGTTCCGCGACCTGTATAATTCACTTCTGAATACACAGGGTGGAGACAGACCGGACAGATACTTTATCCTGAAAGACTTCCGCTCTTATGCAGAAGCACAGAAGAAAGTGGAAGAAGCTTACAAAGATCCGGATCGTTGGGCTAAGATGGCACTTCTGAATACAGCAAGCTGTGGTAAATTTACTTCAGACAGAACCATTCAGGAATATGTTGATAATATCTGGAAACTGGATTATGTTACAGTTAAACCAGAAGCATAATCAGTCAAAACCTCTCATACAGTGGTATGGGAGGTTTTATTATGCGAAAATACTTCAGACAGGCAGGCTATTTTGCTGCCATTCTTATATTACTTCCGTATGTGGTTACGATTCTGCTGAATGGCAGAAGCAGTTTGGCGCAGGACAATGGGACAAGCCCGTATGTGACCGTAAAAAGTGACGAAAAGAACAGAAAAATTTCACTGGATGAATATGGGATCGGGATTCTGGCTAAAGAAATTGAGGGAGATGCGGAGGAGGAAGCGTTAAAGGCACAGGCAGTGTTGATCCGGACCAGCATTTACAAAAGCATCCAGGATGAGGGCACCAGCACTGTCCTGACGAAGGAATACTGGACCAGGCAGCAGATGGAGAGCAACTGGGGAGCAGATCATTATGGAGAATATTATGAGAAGATGAAAGCTGCGTGGGATGAGACAAGGGGACAGGTTCTGATGTATGACGGAAGGCTGATTCTGACACCGTATCACCGGTTAAGCAACGGAAAAACAAGGTCTGGAAATGAAGTGTTTGGTTCGGAAGAGTATCCGTATCTTCAGAGCAGGGAATGTCCCGAAGATGTGGAGGCAAAAGAGGAGATGACAGTGTCCATGATCCAGGGAAGCGACATGGAAGTGACAGGAACAGACAGTGCCGGGTATGTGACAGAGGTCCGTTGTGGCAGTGAAACAGTAAATGGTGAAGAATTCCGGAGAACCTACCATCTTGCCTCGTCATGTTTTGCGCTTCAGGATTATGACGGGAAGACAAGGGTTACGGCAAAGGGAATCGGGCACGGTCTTGGGATGAGCCAGTACACGGCAAAGAAGATGGCAGAGGAAGGAAAATCCTGTGAAGAAATTCTGCAATATTTTTTCACTGATGTCAGTCTGGAAGAGGTCACGGATATTGTGATCGAAAAAAACGAAAAGGGAGAATAAGTTAGTCAGTTTCTGGCAAAAATATTGTCAGAGGTGATAAAATATGAATAAAAAGCAGCAGTCCTCTAATAAGAGGAGAAAAAGAGCGTCGATCGGTCTTGCGGTCTGCTTTGCCGCTGCTATTGTGCTTACAGGAGCCTATACATGGAGAAATTACCGGGCAAATGTGAAGGATGAGCAGGCAAAGATCGAGGAAGAACAGCAGGCGAAAGAGGAAGAAATCAAAAGAAATACGGAAGAGACAACCAGTATTGCAAAGAAAGCGCTGGAAGATGAAGAACCTGTGACAAAAGAGGACAGCCAGGCTGCAAATACGGCAGTAGATGGAAGTACAGAGAACCGGATGGATACATGGGAGACGGACAGCACGCAGACCGCAGGAACGGCAATGAACCTGAATTTCGGGGAGGACAGCCAGCTTCTGTGGCCGGTGGACGGCAATGTGCTGATGAGCTACAGTATGGATAAAACCGTATATTTTTCTACATTGGACCAGTACCGATATAATCCGGCGATGATCATATCCGGTGCGGTGAACGATAACGTGATCGCAGCAGCACCGGGTCTTGTAAAATCCATTGATAACTTTGCGCAGACAGGAATCACGGTGACACTGGATATGGGGAATGGCTACGAGTGCATGTACGGACAGCTCAAGGAAGTGCAGGTGAAAGTCGGTGATTATCTGGAAGCGGGAAATGTGATCGGATATCTGGAGATTCCGACCAAGTATTACAGTCTGGAAGGCTGCAATCTGTATTTCGAGATGTTAAAAGATGGTCAGCCGGTCAATCCGATGGACTATCTGGCTGAAGAATAAGAGCAGAAGAAAGGAAGAGGGGCTTTTTGGTCCCTCTTTGAAGCAATGAATTATACATATATTTTAAAATGCAAGGATGAAACATTATATACTGGGTGGACGAATGATATTGAGAAGCGTCTGGAAGCGCATAATGCCGGGAAAGGCGCAAAATACACCAGATCCCGGAGACCGGTAGAGCTGGTATATCTGGAACAGTTTGAGACGAAGGAAGAGGCGATGCGGCGGGAGTATGCGATCAAGCATATGACGCGGAGGGCGAAGCTTGGACTGGTGATGAACTATAAAGAGACGGGGCAGTAAGGCATGAAACAGGAGAAGCAGATTAGCTTCTCCTGTCGGCATTTTGTGCAGAATAAAAAATTACTTTCGCAGCTTTAGTGGGGCGAGATTTCTGGATTTTTCGAGGATGCAAGGTTTACAATAAAGAATACATTACAACAAAGTGGCATGCACTTCCGCCCATCACGAAGAGGTGGAAGATTTCGTGGCTGCCAAAATTCTTATGCTTATTGTTGAAAATCGGAAGCTTCAGTGCATAGATCACACCGCCGATTGTGTAAATGATTCCGCCGGCGAGAAGCCATCCGAATTCTGTACGTGTCAGATTGTTGAGGATCTGACTGAATGCGAGGACACAGATCCATCCCATACTAATGTAGAGGACGGAGGATACCCATTTCGGGCAGAATACCCAGAACCCTTTAATAATAATTCCGGTGATTGCAATACCCCATACAAGTGCGAGCATGATAAGTCCGGTTCTGCGTTCCAGTACCAGCAGGCAGATCGGTGTGTAGCTTCCGGCGATCAGTACGAAGATCATCATATGGTCGATCTTTTTCAGGATCGTGTTGACACGTTCGGAAAGATCAAAGGTATGGTAGGTTGTGCTTGCGGCGTATAAAAAAATCAGGCTGATTGCATAGATTGCAAGCGAGATCAGGTAAATCCGGCTCGGTTCGTGGGCTGCTTTTATTAAAAGTGGAAATGCGGCGAAAATTGCCATCAGCATGCCGATAAAATGTGTGATTGCACTTCCTGGATCTTTAATATGTTTCTTTTTCATCACAAATCCCTCCTTAGAGATGAATAATTAAAACCATTACATGTAGTAATCAATACTACATTAAGTATATGAGTATATTATACCGTTTATGCATAAAATGCAAGTGAAAATTGACTTTTTAAAAATTATTTGTTAGAATATAACGCGAATGTTACGATGCTCTTTACTTGTATTGTCACCAAGTAAGGAGTTTTTTATTGTGCATTGCGACGGATAAGGAAGTTGGCGCAAGCGACCGCCGCAGGCGTGAGAATGCGCCCCGGCAGAGTTTATATGATGGAGTTTAAGGTCATATTTGTAATTGGTATTGTAGTAGAAAGGATAATGGATGGAAACAGTTAGATTTGAAGAAATGGGACTTTCGGAAGAGATTCAGAAAGCAGTAAGATACATGGGATTTGAGGAGGCTTCACCGATTCAGGCAAAGGCAATTCCGGCAATGATTAGCGGGATCGATTTGATCGGGCAGGCACAGACCGGAACCGGTAAGACCGCAGCATTTGGAATCCCGATTCTGGAAAAGGTAGACCCGAAGCTGAAAAAGCTGCAAGCGATCGTTCTCTGCCCGACCAGAGAGCTTGCAATCCAGGTGGCAGACGAGATCCGCAACCTGTCCAGATATATGCATGGAATTAAGGTTCTGCCGATTTACGGAGGACAGGATATCGTAAAGCAGATCCGTTCCTTAAAGAGTGGAACACAGATCGTCATAGGAACTCCAGGGCGTGTGATGGACCACATGCGCAGAAAGACGATGAAGCTGGATTTTGTACACACGGTTGTGCTTGATGAAGCAGATGAAATGCTGAATATGGGATTCCGTGAGGATATCGAATTTGTATTAAGTGGTGTTCCTGAGGAGCGCCAGACCGTGCTTTTCTCAGCAACCATGCCGAAGCCGATCATGGAGATTACGAAGAAATTCCAGAATAACGCAAAAGTGATCAAAGTTACAAAAAAGGAACTGACTGTTCCGAATATTGAGCAGTATTATTATGATGTAAAGCCGAAGAAGAAAGAGGAAGTTCTTTCCAGACTTCTTGATATTTATTCACCAAGGCTTTCGGTTGTATTCTGTAATACGAAGAAGCAGGTGGATCTTCTGGTAAATGCACTTCTCGGACGCGGATATTTTGCGGCAGGACTTCACGGGGATATGAAGCAGGAACAGAGAGACCGCGTGATGCAGGGCTTTCGGACCGGTAAGACAGAGATCCTGATAGCAACGGATGTGGCGGCCCGTGGAATTGATGTAGATGAAGTGGAAGCAGTATTTAATTATGATCTCCCGCAGGATGATGAATATTATGTACACCGTATCGGGCGTACCGGACGCGCAGGACGCGAAGGAAGAGCATTTTCTTTCGTATCAGGAAAAGAAGTTTACAAACTGAAAGAGATCCAGAGATACTGCAAGACGAAGATCTATGCACAGAAAGTTCCGTCACTGAATGACGTTGCGAATACTAAGATGGAAAATATTCTGGATGATGTGGAGCGTGTGATCGAGCAGGAAGATCTGGACATGATGATCAATGCCATCGAAGAACGTGTCAATAATTCTGAATTTACAGCAATGGATATGGCGGCTGCATTTTTAAAGATCTGCTGTGGAATGACAGAGGATAACAAAAATACAGAGGAAAATGACTGGGAATTTGGAGATACCGGTGCAGGTGAGGACGGAATGGTACGTCTGTTCATCAATATTGGAAAGAAGCAGAGAGTACGTCCGGGAGATATTCTTGGTGCAATCGCCGGGGAAAGCGGAATGGATGGAAAGCTGATCGGAACGATTGATATGTATGATAAGTATACATTTGTTGAGGTGCCGAGGGAATATGCCCGTGAGGTACTGAATGCGATGAAGAATGTGAAAATTAAAGGGAAGACGGTGGCTGTGGAGCCGGCGAACCAGAAATAGGAGGTCGAGCCAGCTCGAATGCGCTGCGCTACTTCTCGCTGTAGGCTGTCGCCTAATAGGGATAAATAGAAGAGCCCCTGGAAGAATGAATAAATTCGTTCTTCCAGGGGCTCTTCTATTTATCCCTGCTCGGCTTGTAGCTTAGCCAAAGTAGCGTTTGAGTAATCCTTCGAATGCTTTTCCGTGTCTTGCTTCGTCTCTTGCCATTTCATGAACTGTGTCATGGATCGCATCGAGGTTTGCAGCTTTTGCACGTTTTGCAAGGTCAAATTTGCCTGCTGTTGCACCGTGTTCTGCTTCTACTCTCATTTCAAGGTTCTTCTTTGTGCTGTCTGTTACAACTTCGCCAAGAAGTTCTGCGAATTTAGCAGCGTGTTCTGCTTCTTCGTGAGCAGCTTTTTCCCAGTAAAGTCCGATTTCCGGATAGCCTTCTCTGTGAGCTACTCTTGCCATTGCAAGATACATTCCTACTTCTGAACATTCACCTTCAAAGTTTGCTCTGAGGTCGGCAAGGATGTCTTCGCTTACGCCTTTAGCTACTCCAACTACATGCTCTGCAGCCCATTCTCTTTCGCCTTCTTTTACTTCTGTGAACTTGTCAGCGCCTACGCCACATACTGGACATTTCTCCGGTGCTGCTTCGCCTTCGTATACATAACCACATACTGTACAAACAAATTTCTTCATAATAATAATCTCCTTTTCTTTTTTTGATAGTATATTTGATTTCTTTTAGTTAGCAATATTAGTAACTGTTACTGATATTAAGATAACATATACATCCTTCTTTGTCAACTATAATTGATAAGTTTTTTCAAAATTTCTGAATTTATACTACATAGTCAGGATTTTCTTAAACAATCACCGCAGATACCGTAGAAAAGCATGGTGTGTGATTCAATCTGACCGTCGAAACTTTCGGATGCGAGATGGTTGATCTTATCCATGTGATCAAAATCCATATCAATCATTCGCTTGCAGCACTTGCAATAGAAATGATAATGCGGATTGGTACGTGCATCAAAACGATCGCCGCCATCGGGTGTTGTAATTTTAATTGCCTCGCCTATGTCGGCAAGCAGATTTAAATTGCGGTAAACGGTTCCGAGACTGATATTTGGAAATTCTTCTTTGATATGCATATATACAGTATCTGCTGTTGGATGTGTTGTAACAGAGGAAAGATAATCCTTAATTGCCTCACGCTGTCTGCTGTATTTTAAACTTGCCATTGATGTCACCTCCTACAAATAGATAATAATAATAATTACTAAAATCATATTATAATAATATTCTTATAATGTCAATAAAAAATTGTATATTGAATAAAAGAATAAAAAATGGAAATACTGTTAAGCGAGATGTAATAATTTGTAACAAATATGACGAAAAAACAAAGTGTATAAAGAACGGTGTAGAACTGTGTACTACGAAATAACTGAGGAAAACTTGACAATGTGAAATTTGATTGATATAATATCACCGTAACAAATGTAACAATTCTGTAATATTTACAAAAGATAAGAATACATGAAGGAGGGAGATTTATGCATTCAAATCTAAAAAAAGGATTGTTCCTGGTTACTTTTCTGGGGATGACAGTATCTCCGGGAATTTCGGTTATGGCAGCAGATGGAGACACCGCAGAAGCTGCAAAGATGCCGGGCGTAGGGATAGAAGCGGTATTGAATGATCTTTATTCTCAGAACAGGGAGATTAAAGCTGAGGATTATCTGGTACCGGAAAATAAGGGTGAGTATTTAGATATGGCATTTGCCAATGTAACAAGTTTTCTGTATGTCAGAAGCGAACCGACGAAGGAAAGTGAATATGTCGGAAAGCTGTATCCGGGATACGCGGCGAAGATCACAGGTCCTGTGGGAGAATGGACGGCAGTTGAATCGGGAGATGTCACCGGATATGTAAAAACAGAATATATACTGACAGGAGCAGAGGCGCAGACGTATGCGGAGAATCTGGTAACGGAAGCGCAGCAGGAAGGAAAAGAAGAAGCAGAAGCATTTAACTATGCAGTGTCCAGGGAATCCGAAGAAGCGCAGATGACGCAGGAAGTCCAGGGGAATGTACAGCAGACGGAGACTACAGAGGTTTCCGCACAACCGGCGTCAAATGGACAGGCGATCGTTGATTATGCATGCCAGTTCATTGGGAATCCGTATGTCTGGGGCGGCACAAGTCTGACAGATGGGGCAGACTGTTCCGGATTTGTACAATCAGTATTTGCGCATTTTGGAATCAGTCTTCCACGGACAACGTATGACCAGATTAATGCAGGCGTGGAGGTAAGCTATGATCAGGCGATGCCGGGAGATCTGATCTGTTATGATGGCCACATCGGAATTTATATTGGGAACGGTCAGATCGTCAATGCACAGAACCCGGAACAGGGAATCGGTATTTCACCGGCGACTTATACGACAATTCTTTCAGTAAGAAGAATCGTGTAAAAGCTTGGAAACACCAGTGAAAGCAGGCATTTGAAAAATGCGAAAATGCTGAATATCCGTGGGTTATCCACATTGTCCACATAAAAACATACGTTTTTTGTGGAAAACGGGGGAAAATATTTTACAAAAGCAAAGAAACCTTAATATCCGAGCAATACAGTCGGATATTAAGGTTGTTTTTTGGGATAAATGGTATTATAATAAGGGATACGAAAAGCAAAGGAGGAAGAAAGATGGCAGTCGAAGTAACAAAAACAATGACAATTGGCGAATTGCTTCAGGTAGCTCCACAGACAGCACCGGTTCTTATGGAAGTTGGAATGCATTGTCTTGGATGCCCGGCTTCACAGGGTGAGTCTCTTGAAGAAGCAGCAATGGTTCATGGAATTGATGCAGATCTTCTTATCGCAAAGATCAACGCACTCTTAGCAGCTGAAGCATAGACCGTGAATAAATAAAAGATATAATTTAACGGGGACGACAGATCATTAATCTGCCGTCCCCGTCTTTTTTCGCCAAGTTAAAAATTGTGGATTTGTCTATTATTTAAATGAAGTCAGAGTCTGTATTGCGTTTTTGGCAAGGATCATATCACAGTGTTCTTCCAGAAATGCAAGTGATATACCACCACCCTGTTCCGGTGAACCATACTCGGAGAGCATATTACAGATCCGGTTAAAATCAGAAGACGGATGCTCCCCCTGTGCAAGTGTCAGGATGTACATGTTCTCTGCTTCATCCTTGTAAAGTGTGTTCGGACCATCATACATCTCAGCTAAAAAATGACTGGCATGAATCACACTGTCAAGTCTTGAGAAAGAGAAAAGCCGGACCGGTGGAACAGAAGGTTCAGCAGGAGCTGCTTCTTTGGCTTCTGAAGCAGGAGCCTGTTCCTGGACCGGAGTATCGGCAAGTGCTTCCGGGTTCTCCGGGAGCTGGGATACAGCCTCTTTCATCTGGCGGAGAATGTCGAGAAAATCTTCGGCTCCGTCAAGTTTTTTCAGATGTTCCAACACGGATTTGTGCTTATCAGCAGCTTCGTCCGCAGGAGTAGGTGTGAATCTGGAAAAACGGGTATCCAGTTCATCCGGATCATCAACTTTGGTTATATTCAGAACGATAGAATCACCGGCGGTCGGGATTGCTTCGATCATCAGTGGCAGATTGTCGCTTTCGAATCCAAATTCAGAAGCGGCCTGCTGCATCATCTCGCGGAATAAAGACTTTGCCTTCTCGGAGCCGTAAGCAAGCTCGCTGAGCTTTAACTGTCTCTGGGCGAGATCATCACGGGTAAGTGTGCAGCGGATCTGATTATCATTTATCTTTTCTATCTTCATAAAGTATCACTTCCTATTCAATCAAAAATCTATCTGAACAATTACTAATAGTATAAACAAAAAACGGAACGATGTAAACAAAATAAAAAATAAAAAATGCTTGCTTTTTTATAAACTCTTTCTTATAATGGCGTTACAGGAAAATAAGACAGACCAGTCAATCGCACAAATCTTGAATTTATCATACGCATTTCGCACACAGCGTACAGAATCAAGTACATTCAGGTCATATCAGACGATTTATCAACAGAACCTAACAATTGAACCGAAGTATGGACAGTGATCATTTTCTTGTCATCGGAAAAAGCACAGGAGAAGTAATATATCACAAGTGTTGCCTTATGGTCGCTTTTTGCCGTAAAAACTGTCTGACTCAAGGGGGAAATATGGACGAGCAAGAGAAAAAGTATCAGGATTTATTTACGGAACTGACAAATTATGAGCGTAGCGGTGTCCGAATGCAGATGAATGGCTTTCCGGCAAGTCCGCTTCAGATCGTGTCAGCGCATATGGTAAGAGAAGAAAGTAATTATATGCGGGATTATATTCTGGATGAACAGGGAATGATCCGGGAACTGGATTTTAACAGTATAGAAACAGACCATTCACAGGTGGAATGAAAAAAGCAGAGCCCCCTCGCCAGGACATGACCTGTGGGGAATGGAAATAGTTTTCAGATGTGTACAAATGTCAGATATATGTGGTATAATAACCTAAAGTATGCGCATATTACAAGCTTAGTTAAGCTGTGAAAATATGCTGCAAACAGGAGGTGTCATGTGGACGAAAGAAGAATGACCAATGAGCAAAGGGAAAGAGAGCGCAGACGCAAAGCTGCGGCAGCAAGAAAAGCTGCTGCAAGATACGAGGATCCGGGCGTAGGTTATCAGAGACGGAGAAGAGCAAGAAAAAGACGTCGCCGTGTCAGAAACGTGTGTATTGCATTGCTGGTGATCTTTATAGTTGTCATTGGGCTTGCCGGTGGAACAATATACTGGATAAAGTATGGGCCGACAAAAGAAACATATGATTTGAATAAATATTTTGGAATTACGGCAAAGTCGCAGATGGGTGTAACGATCAACAACGAGGTACTGGATGCTCAGGCAATTACAGAAGGTGGAACTGCATATCTGTCTTATAACTTTGTACAGGATTATATCAGCGATCGTTTCTACTGGGATTCCAATGAGCATATACTTTTGTATACACTGCCGAGAGATATGGTAAAGGCAGCGGCAGACAGTAAGGACTATTCTGTTTCAGATACTGTGAACAGTGAGGATTATACAATTGTAAAGACAGAAGGAGATACAGCATATATTGCACTGGATTTCCTGCAGAAATATGCAAATTTTGACTACGAAGTTTATAAAGATCCGGCAAGAGTCGTGATCACCAGTAAGTTTGGAGAGCGTCAGACGGCAAAGGTTAAGGATGATTCCCAGGTAAGGATTCTGGGAGGTGTAAAAAGTCCGGTGCTCGAAGAAGTGAAAAAGGGAGATAAGCTTACGGTTCTTGAAGATGTAAGTGACTGGAAAAAAGTCTGTACAAAGTCCGGAATTGTCGGGTATATTCAGAAGTCAAAGCTGAAGGATGCCAAGAAAGAGACAATCTCAAGAGAATTTGAGGAACCGGATTATACAGGAATCAAGAAAGATTACAAGATCAATCTGGTATGGCATCAGGTCACAAGTGAAGCTGCCAACGAAGGGATTGAAGATGCGCTTGCAGCTACAAAAGGACTCAATACGATTTCCCCTACATGGTTCAGTGTAACGGATAATTCCGGAAATATCAGTTCCATTGCAAGTACAGACTATGTGGATTATGCACATCAGTGTGGACTGGAAGTATGGGCGCTGGTGGATAATTTTGACCAGAATGTAGACGATATGGAGCTGCTCAGTCATACTTCAAGCAGGGAGAATCTGGAGAATCAGCTGGTAAATGCAGCACTTCAGAATGGAATTGACGGAATCAACGTGGATTTTGAACAGATACCGACGGATGTCGGAGAGCATTACATTCAGTTTATCCGGGAGCTTTCTGTGCTGTGCCGGGTGAACAATCTGGTCCTTTCTGTAGATAATTATGTGCCGAAGGGTTATAACACACATTATCACAGAGAAGAACAGGGGGTTATGGCAGATTATGTGATCATTATGGGATATGATGAACATTTTGCCGGTTCCTATGAAGCAGGTTCTGTGGCATCTTACAATTATGTAAAAGAGGGAATTGAAGAAACCCTGCGGGATGTACCGGCAGATAAGGTGATCAATGCAGTGCCATTCTATACAAGGCTGTGGAATGAGACACCGAAGACGGACGAAGAGCGTGCGGAAGATCAGGGAACCGAGGCTGCAAGCTATTCAATGAAAGTTACCAGCGAAGCACTTGGCATGGAAGAAGCGGCACAGCGGGTAAGCGAAGCCGGAGCAACTGTGACATGGGATGATACGGCGAAGCAGAACTATGCAGAGTGGCAGGGAGATAACGATTCAACCTACAGGATCTGGCTGGAGGATGCTTCTTCACTTGAAGTCAAACTCGGACTTATGAAGGACAATAATCTGGCAGGAACGGCGGCATGGAAACTTGGATTTGAGACTTCCGATATCTGGGATCTGATTCAGAAATATGTAAACTGATTACATAATGAGAAAGGTATAGAAAAGAGCTTTCCATGCATATATTTGTAAAAATATATGCAGGAGGCTCTTTTTTTGAATAAAAAAATCAGTGAAATGGTAAAAAGGGGGAAAACTATTTTCAAGAGCAAAATAAAGTGGATTCTGGCTCTTATTTTACTGACGGGATGTATTTATGGCAGCTATACATTAAGCAGGTATACCGAGGCGGATCAGGTGGAGGCAAAGCAGGCTCAGGTAATCCTGGATGCCGGACACGGGGGAAGTGATCCGGGAAAAATCGGGCTGAATAACCTTCTGGAAAAGGATATCAATCTGGCGATTACTGAGAAAGTGAAAAAATGTCTGGAAAAGGAAAAGATAACAGCAGAGCTTACAAGAAAAGAGGATAAAGGGCTTGTAACAACAGGAGACGGAAGTAAAAAGACAGAAGATATGCAGGCAAGAGTGAAGATGATCAACGAGACGAAACCTGTCCTTACAGTGAGTATCCATCAGAACAGCTATGAAGACCCGGAAATTCATGGAGCGCAGGTGTTTTATTATAGCCATTCCCGGGAAGGAGAGGCTGTTGCGAAAATCCTGCAGGAAAGTTTGCAGGAGATTGATCCGGAAAATCACAGGCAGGCAAAAGCAAATGAGACCTATTATCTTCTGAGGCGTACAAAAGTGCCTACGGTGATCGTGGAATGCGGTTTTCTGACTAATCCGGAAGAGGCAGAAAAATTGTCGGGAGAAGAATATCAGGAGCAGGTTGCAGAAGCTGTTGCAAAAGGAATCGCAAAATGTCTGGAATACCTGAACGAGTATGGAAATTAAAATTGCCATGCCATGTGGATAATGCTATAATGAAACACATGGAAACAATAATAAAAAAAATAGACAGAAACCAAATAGATCAGGAGATTATGGAAGAAGCCGGTTCAATCCTGAAGAACGGCGGTCTGGTGGCATTTCCGACAGAGACAGTCTACGGACTGGGGGCAAATGCGCTTGATGAGGAGGCAGCGAAAAAGACCTATGCAGCAAAAGGACGCCCGTCAGACAACCCGCTTATCGTCCATATTGCGAGACTGGAGGATCTGGGTGCGATCGTTGAATCTGTACCACTTATTGTAGATGAGATCGCGGCACATTTCTGGCCAGGGCCACTTACGATGATTTTCAATAAGAACGAAAAAGTTCCGCTGGGAACAACCGGTGGTCTGGAAACGGTCGCTGTGCGTATGCCGGATGATGAGATTGCCCGTGAGCTGATCCTTGCAGGAGGCGGATATGTATCAGCACCAAGTGCCAACACATCCGGAAGACCGAGCCCGACGACAGCACAGCATGTGGCAGAGGATTTAAGTGGCAAGATCGAGATGATCCTGGATGGAGGAAGTGTAGATATCGGAGTAGAGTCTACGATTCTGGATATGACGGTGACTCCACCGATGATCCTGAGACCGGGAGCGATCACAAAAGAGATGTTAAGTGAAGTGATCGGTGAGGTGGCTGTGGATGAAACTTTGATTTCAGAGAACAGCACAAAAGCACCGAAAGCACCGGGAATGAAGTACCGTCACTACGCGCCGAAGGCAGAGATGATCATTGTTGATGGAGAGCCTGAAGAGGCTGTTCGGGCGATCAAGCAGATTGCTTACGAGCAGGTAAGACTTGGATATAAGGTGGGGATCATTGCGTCTAATGAATCGGTTGATCAGTATACGACCGGTGTAGTAAAATGCATAGGTTCCCGTGTGAATGAAAAGACGGTTGCGAGAAACCTTTATAAAGTCCTACGTGAATTTGATGAAGAGGAAGTTGATTACATTTACAGTGAAGCATTTCCGGAGGCAGGTATCGGAACTGCGATCATGAACCGGCTGGGCAAAGCAGCAGGACATCATGTACTGCAGGCATCTGAGATCACGAAGCTTCAGGATTACCGCAGGATCGTATTTGTGAGCAACAGCGCGAACTGTCGTGCTCCGATCGCAGCAGCAATTCTGAAAAAGCAGCCGCTTTTCCAGGAATACGAGGTGTGTGCGAGAGGACTTGTGGTTCTCTTCCCGGAGCCACTGAATCCGAGAGCAGAAGAACTTCTGGCGAGACATCATATTGAGACAGAAGGATATGAGACTGTTGCATTATCAGAAGAGGAATTTGGGGAAGATACGCTTGTTCTGGCAATGCAGGACAGTATCAAACAAAAGATACAGAATGATTATCCGGGAAAAGGACAGGTCTATACACTATGTGAATTTGTAAATGGAAGTAAAGAGATTCCGTCTGTATATGGTCAGACACAGGAACAGTATGAGCAGATGTATGAGCTGATCCAGGGGTATGTCAAAAAACTTGCCAATAAGTTAAACGAGGAGGCAAAAAACAAATGTCAAATGTACACGTAATGGATCATCCGCTGATCCAGCACAAAATCGGGATTATCAGAAGAGAGGAAACAGGTTCAAAGGATTTCAGAATGATGATCGGTGAGATCGCAATGCTGATGTGCTATGAGGCAACCAGAGATCTGAAATTACAGGATGTCGAGATCCAGACACCGATCTGCAAGATGACAGCAAAAGAGCTTGCAGGAAAGAAGCTTGCTGTTGTTCCGATCCTGAGAGCAGGACTTGGAATGGTAGAAGGTATGCTTGCGATGATTCCGGCTGCAAAGGTAGGTCATATCGGTCTGTTCCGTGATCCGAAAACTCTTGAACCGGTAGAATACTACTGCAAACTTCCGGCTGACTGTGAAGAAAGAGAAGTATTTGTAGTAGATCCGATGCTTGCTACGGGAGGATCCTGTATCGCAGCGATCCAGATGCTGAAGAACAGAGGCGTAAAAAATATCCGTTTTATGTGTATTATTGCAGCACCGGAAGGAGTAAAGAAGCTTCAGGAAGCTCATCCGGATGTTGAAGTGTATATTGGAGCATTGGATGAAAAGTTAAATGAACATGGATATATTGTTCCGGGGCTCGGAGATGCCGGAGACCGTATTTTCGGAACAAAATAGAGGAAACGATCATGAGTGGAAAAAGACAGGATTATATTTCCTGGGATGAATATTTTATGGGAGTTGCCATTCTCTCGGGAAGACGGTCAAAAGATCCGAATACCCAGGTGGGATGCTGTATCGTAAGTGCAGATAACAAAATTCTGTCAATGGGATACAACGGTCTGCCACGAGGCTGTTCGGATGATGAATTTCCGTGGGAACGGGAAGGTGAGGATCCGCTGAAGACAAAGTATGTATACACCGTACACAGTGAACTGAATGCAATCTTGAATTACAGTGGAGGAAGTCTTGAAGGAGCCAAACTTTATGTATCGCTTTTTCCGTGCAATGAATGCGCAAAAGCGATCATTCAGAGTGGAATCAAAGAAGTAATTTATGATTCAGACAAGTATGCAGATACAACTTCTGTAAAAGCATCTAAAATGATGTTTGACTGTGCCGGGGTGCGATACCATCAGTATCACCGGACCGGGCGAAAAGTGGAAATTGAATTATAAAAGATATGTGGAAGTGCCATTGGACTGCGAAGTGCAGACAGTGGCGCTCTTTTTTTCGTAGGAACTTCTTTTCAAAGGTAAAAAACATATCTGTGTGAAAAAGTTCATAAGATAGAGCAGGAGGTGGCGGAGCATGAAAAGAAGAGGATCATGGCAGATAAACTTTATTGTCAGGGCTTTGACAGGAATGGGCAGTATTTTTCTGGTTAATCAATGGATGGACTATAGAAACATTCCTGTTTCTGTCGGACTAAATGTCCTGTCATTTTTTGTGTCCGGATGTCTTGGAATTCCGGGAGTTGCCATGCTTTATGGGATTATGTTTTATCAGTTTATGTAGGTGTTGCGCAAAACGTTTTTTTCTGGTTTAAAGCTATGGACAAAGGGAAAAGTGGCGCATATAATACGTCTTACAAGAGAGGCAAAGCAATAAGTTAGAAAATCAAAAAATCAGTTTCAGCAGTATTTATATTCTGATAAATACTGTGTCAAAAAAGGAATGCAAACGTGTTCCGTCATATGCTATTCGGCATTTGATTCAAAGTTTGAAAGAAAAAGGGCGGACATGCCGGAAAGGAGCAGAGCAAAGAATCGACAGAGAAATTTTAATTTGTGATCCAGAAGAAGAGTATGTCAGAAGACTTGCGGAGGCGCTGCTTTTGAAAAAAGAGGTGACAGCAGGAGTGCGAATCTGTTCGTCGCCGGAAATGGTACAGGAGTTACTGAAGATTGGTCTGATAAAGGTATTGTTGATCAGTGAGGATGTTCCATATGAAAAAAGAAAGCAGATTTTTACCGGGAAGAGAATTATTCTGACGAGACAGCATTGTGTGGATCTGGGAGAGGAGGAAACGGAGCTTCGGAAATATCAGCCGGTTGACGGACTGATGACCGGGATTTTAAAAGGACTTCAGGAGGAGAAGTTTCCGGGATCGTGTGCGGATAACGGAAATGGAAGAATCCTTGGAGTATATTCACCGGTTCACAGAATTGGAAAGACAACGTTTTCACTGAAACTTGGGAAAGCACTGGCACAGTCAGAGGACGTGCTGTATCTGAATCTGGAAACCTATGCAGGCATGGGAGGATATTTCCGGGATCAGGATGCTCCTGATCTGGCAAATGTTCTTTATTATGCAAAACAGGAAAGAGATGATATCGGGATACGGATTGCATCCATGGTAAAAAGAATGGGTGATCTGGACTATATCCCGCCAATGAAAGTATGGACAGATCTTCGTGCTGTGCATACAGAGGAATGGAAAACTTTATTTGAAAGACTGATCAGCCAAAGTGTATACAGCGTGATCATTCTGGATATCGGAAATGGGATGGAGGATGTATTTCAGATGTTAAGGCTGTGTGACCAGATTCTCATGCCGTGTGCGGAGGATGTATATGCGATGGCAAAAATTGCGCAGTACCAGCATATGTTGAAGGTACTGCGGTATCAGGAGCTGGAGTCGCGTACCATGTATATCAATATGGGGAAAAATATGCGTCAGACAGTAAAAGAAACAGTTGAGTTATTAAAAGAAAGTACAGAAAAGAGGTTCTTCTATGCGGAGGGCAGAACAACTTCATGAAGAAATTCTGGCGCAGATGGATCTGTCGAAGGAAGCAAGCGATGAAGAGCTGCTGGAACTGATTCACAGGATACTGGAAGAAAAATCGAAAGAAGAGTTCATTCCGCTTGGAGAAAAGGCAATTCTCGGGAGAGAGCTTTTTAACGCGTTCAGGAAGCTGGATATCTTGCAGGAGCTGATCGAGGATGAAGAGATTACGGAAATTATGATCAATGGAACGCAGCCGATTTTCATCGAGCGTAACGGAAGGATTTATGAAACCGATAAAAAGTTTCTTTCAAAGGGAAAGCTTGAAGATGTGGTTCAGCAGATGGTAGCAGGCTGTAACAGGGTTGTCAATGAGGCAACACCGATCGTAGATGCGAGACTGGAGGATGGATCCAGAGTAAATGTGGTACTGCCGCCGGTTGCGCTCAATGGACCGATCGTCACGATCAGAAAGTTTCCGAAAAGCAGGATTACGATGGAGACGATGATCGATACAGGCTCTATCGGAAAAGAAGCGGCAGCAATGCTGATCCAGGCCGTGAAGGCAAAGTATAACATTTTTATCAGCGGAGGGACAGGATCAGGAAAGACAACCTTTCTGAATGTATTGTCGGATTTTATTCCGAAAGAAGAACGTATTATTACCATTGAGGACAGCGCGGAACTGCAGATCACAGGGATTCCCAATCTGGTGCGGCTTGAAGCACGGAATGCAAATGTAGAAGGAACAGGGGAGATCAATATCCGTGATCTGATCAGGACAGCGCTCCGGATGCGACCGGAGAGGATTATTGTCGGTGAAGTCAGAGGAGAAGAAGCACTGGATATGTTACAGGCATTTAATACAGGTCATGACGGGTCGATCAGTACCGGTCATGCGAACAGTCCGGATGATATGATGAGCAGACTGTCTACAATGGTACTGATGGGGATTAAACTTCCGCTGGAAGCAGTTATGCGTCAGATCGCTTCCGGAATCGATATCCTGGTACATCTGGGACGCCTTCGGGACAAGAGCAGGAAAGTATTGGAAATCATGGAGGTATTGGGATATGAAAAAGGAGAAATCAGGCTTCAACCGTTATTTTCCTTTCAGGAGACGGGAAGTAAGGATGGAAAAATCCAGGGGGAGTGGGTGAAAAGGTCCACACTTACACGGACGGAAAAACTTATGGCGGCAGGGTATCAGCCGGAAGGAGTATGCCCTGGCAATAACGGAAAGTATTCTTCTGGTGTTCCTGATCGCCATGCTGTTCTATTCAAGACTATGGATGATGGCAGTGCTTTTTCCTCTGGGAATGAAGTATTACGAAAGGATGATCTGTCAGGTGGAGGAAAAAGGGAAGAGACGTTTTGAAAGACAGTTCCAGGATGCGCTTCAATCACTGGAAGCGCAGCTGAATGTGGGATACTCTATGGAGAACGCGATCAAAGAGGTACAGAGAGACCTGCAGATCATGTATGACAGGCATACACTTATTGTACGGGAATTTACGTATATGGTAAGGCAGCTGAATCTGAACGTAACCGCGGAAGCTGCCTGGAAGGATTTTGCTGCAAGAGTAGCACTTCCGGAGGTGGATACATTTGTCACTGTATTTTCCCTGGCAAAGAGGAGCGGAGGCGACAGTATTCTGATCATTAAAAATGCGGTTAGACAACTTGGTGATAAAGCGGAAGTAAAAAGAGAAATCGATACCGTAATTGCAGCGAAAAAAATGGAATTTCAGATTATGTCAGTGATTCCTTTGGGAATTATTGGTTATATGCGTCTGAGCTTTCCGGAATTTATGGCGGGGTTATACGGGAATCTGCCAGGAGCGGCTTTTATGAGTATTTGTCTTGGAGCTTACATTGCTGCCTGGAGACTTGGATGCAAGATTGTGGAAATCGAGGTATAGAAATGTGGTTTTGTATCGGAATGTATTTCTTTCTCGGAGCTTGTGCATGGATGTATTTCAAGAAGAAATCACTTTTCAGAAAATGGGACAGGCTTCTCAGGCAGATATTTTTTTTGATGTTGGCGGTGACAAGTCTGGCATTTTTGTCGGAAATCGTGCAGAAGACAGGGACGGAAAACTCTGAAACCATGCAGATAAAGCGGAACGGGTACGGGGAAGGACAAAAAGAAGCGGCGCTTTCTATGCAGGTTGAAGGAGAAAAAAAGCAGGATATAGAAATTCGTGTGTCACCGAAGATTTACAGTGAAAAGCGGCTGGAAAAGGAGTTTCAGAAAGCGAGGAAAGAGCTTGCAAAAGTGATTTCCGGGGAAAATAAGGATCTGTCGCATATAAAGACAGATCTGAATCTGGTAACAGCATTAGACGATTTTCCGTTTTCGATTTCCTGGGAACTTAGCAGATATGATGTAATGGATTCGCTTGGGAGACTGGATCAGGAAAAAATCCGGGAAGAAGATCCGGAGAATCAGGGGATTGAGATGAATATTACCGGAGTTCTGCATTATGAAGATAAGGTATATCCGTGTGAGATGGATCTTGTTATTTTTGCAGGACAGGAGAAAACGCTTTCCACGAAAGAGCGGGTTCTGGAACTGGTAAGATTACAGGACAGTGCTACGAGGCAGAAAGCATATCTTACACTGCCACCCAGTCTGGATGGAAGAAAAATTGCCTGGACAGAAGAGAAAGATTCAAAAGTGATTCCGATTCTGATGCTCGGAATGGCGATAAGCATTCTGCTTGTCGGAAGAGAAATACAGAAAGAAAGCAATCGGAAGAAGACGAAAAAAGAGCAGATGATGCTGGATTATCCGGAAATTATCACAGAGTTTACGATGCTGACCGGTGCCGGAATGACAGCAAAAAATGTGTGGAAAAGGATTGCGGAAGATTATGGGATCACCAGGGGAAAAACGGGAAGAAAAAGAGAAGCATATGAAGAAATCTGGAAAACCTGGCAGGAAATGAAAAGTGGGATTCCGGAGATGGAATGTTATGAAAGATTTGCAAGAAGATGTGATCTGATTCCGTATATGAAAATGGGAGCACTTCTTTCACAGAATCTGAAAAAGGGTGCAAAAGGAATTTCTGAAATGCTTCGTATGGAGGCAGTACAGGCACTGGAGGACAGAAAGAGCAGGGCGAGACAGCTGGGAGAAGAGGCAGGAACCAGACTTTTGATCCCAATGCTTTTGATGCTGATCATCGTGATTACGATCGTAGTTGTACCGGCATTTTTGTCGATCCAGGTGTAGGAGGTGAGAGCATGAAGGCGGTAAAAAAGAAGCTGTGGACAGGATGGATCAGAATTCAGAAGATTCTGACGGAAAAAGACGGGATATCAACGGTAGAATTGATCCTTGTACTGGTCGTCATTATCGGTCTGGTTATCATTTTTAAGAAACAGCTTAATGAACTTGTAACTAAAATATTTGAAAAAATAACGAATGAAAGTTCAGGAATCTAAAATAAAAATTTTATTTCAGAAATGAGTGTGTACAGAGATGAAAAAAATGGTAAAGGGAGAGATTACTGTGTTTCTAAGCCTGGTCTTTCTTCTGCTTCTTACTCTGGTTGGGGCTTTGCTGGAAAGTGCCTCGATCCAGCTGGCAAAGAATGAGAGAAGAGCAGACGCAGGCAGGGCAGTGGAATCTGCGTTTGCAGAATATCAGAAAGATCTTCTGGAGCAATATGGTATTTTTGCAATAGAAGGCAGTTATGAATCCGGAACAATGTCTGAAGAAAATATTTTAAACCGACTGTCCTTTTATGGGGCAGAAAATATAGAAACAGAGATTGCGGCAATCCGTTATCTGACAGACCAGAATGGGAAAGAATTTCTGCGGCAGGCGGTTGAATACGAGAAAATGAAGACAGGAGCTGCGGCGATAGAGAATCTGACGGGAAAGGTATCCGAATGGAAGGAGCAGGAACTGAAAGCAAATGAATATGGGAAAGAGAATATAGAGACGAGTAAAGAACTTGACCAGATGCTGGAAAGTGAAAAAGGAGAACTTCCTGCAGAAAATAATCCATTGGCGGATATTGTGGATATACAGGCGCAAGCACTGTTAAATCTGGTCAGCCCGGAAGGATTTACGCTGTCATCGAAAGCTGTAAAGTCAGAAGAGACTGTATCGAACCGAAAGCTCAGGCAGGGATACGGAACCATGAAGGAAAAAGATAATGGAGCTGGAGATACCATTTTTTTCAATCTGTACCTTATAGATAAGTTTGGCAATGCTGCAAATAAGAAAAAGAATACGGTACTGGACTATGAGATGGAGTATTTGTTAGGAGGAAAGGCGAGCGACAAGGACAATCTGGAATACGTGATCGGGAGAATCCGAATCCTTCGATTTGCAGTGAATTATGGATATTTGCTGACCGATAAGGACATGCAAATGGAGGTGGATACCCTTGCAACGACACTGAGTGCGGTGTTTCTTTCACCGGAGATCGGACCTGTGATCAAGCATGCGCTGCTTCTTGCATGGGCTTATGGAGAAAGCCTTACGGATGTTAAGACGCTTCTGGCAGGGAAGAAGGTTCCGGCTGTAAAGAGTAAGGAGAGCTGGAATCTGACGTTGGATGGTCTGCTTGAACTGGCAAAGAACAGAAGTATTCCGGAAGGGAAGGAGACAGAAGAGGGAAATTCTTATGAGCAGTATCTGCAAATGATGCTGGTTTTAAAATCAAAGGAAGAACTGTCGATGAGAGCATTGGATCTGGTGGAAATGAATCTGCGATCCGGAATGGAGAAAACGTTTTTCCGGGCAGATGCCTGCGTATCAGGAGCAGACTTTGACATGACATGTTATCTGAGAAGAGGAATCCGGTATCAGTATCATATTTTATATCAATATCAGTAACAAAAAATGAAAATGTTAGGAGGTGGATACAGGTGTCTTTTCTGAGGACAATCGAAATAATAAATAAAATTCCTTTGATGATGTATAGAAAAATATTGAATTACAAACACATATTTGATATTCGCAGAAAGGAGGAAGGATTTGATTTTCTACCTGATTTGATCGCCATATCTTGTGTCAAAGAAAAGGCATCTGTATCTGCCTCGGTAACAGTAGAAGCTGTACTTTGTGTTCCGTTGTTCCTATATGCGGCGGTGAGTTTGATTTGGATGCTGGAACTCAGAAGCATCCAGTCTGCAGTAAGATGCGGACTGCAGAGTGCAGGAAAGCAGGTGGCAGAGAGTTTTGCAGAAATTCCGGTGCTGAACCCGATAAGTCTGCATGCAGATCTTGTAAATGCGGTCGGGAAAGAAAGAATGGATCGAAGTATGATTGTTGGCGGAAGCGGAGGAGTCAGCTGTAAAAGATCCTGGGCGATACCGGGAATGGGAGTGCTGGAACTGACGGCAGAATATGAAGTAGAATTGCCGGTTCCTGTCTTTCATATTCCGGTACTGCATTATAAAGAAAAAATGAGGATGAAGACATGGACCGGTTATGTAAAGACCTACGAAGCAGGAATTGGGGATAATGAACTTGTATATGTGACAGAAACAGGGATCGTATATCACCGGAATTATCAGTGCACTTATCTGGAACCGTCCGTGCGCAGTGTTGCGAAAACACAGTTAGGGGAACTGAGAAACAGCAGTGGAGGAATTTATCATTTGTGTGAACGGTGTGGATGGATGCCGGGAAATGATGGCAACTGCTATGTCACAGATTACGGGGATCGTTATCATACTTCATTATCATGCAGCGGACTGAAGAGAAAAGTTTATACAGTTCCGCTGTCAGAAGTAAAAGGAAAAGGAGCATGTTCGAAATGTGGTGGAAAATAGCAAAATTGGCAGGATTATTTTTTTTAGGATTCGGAGCAGCACAGGATATAAAATATCAGAAAATCTCGACAGAATATCTGCTCGCAGGAAGCTGTGCGGCGATTCTGTACCGTGCGTTATTTGGACGGATGCATTGGAGTGTATGGGTTGCCGGACTGGGATGTGGAATTGTATTTCTCATGATATCGAAATGGTCACAGGAGGGAATAGGGTACGGAGACAGCTGGATGATCTTGAATATGGGTATTTTTCTTGGGATCTGGAATCTGCTTGGAATGCTGATGCTTGCATTTTTTGTGGCTGCGATGGCAGCAGGAGCAGGTCTTTGGAGCGGAAAATGGAAACGGACGACAAGAATGTCATTTTATCCTTTTCTTCTGATCGGCTATCTGGGGACATTTATATGGTAAAGCTAAAAGGAAGTACAGTAGTTGAGATGGCGTATCTGATGCCGGTAGTATTGCTTTGTTGGATGGCAGTCATTTTCGCACTTTTTTATTACCATGATAAAAATATTATCGGTGGGGCGGCATATGAGACTGCGATTGTCGGAAGTGAAGAATGGCGATGGAAAAAGGAAATAGAAGATGGAAAAATGGAGCAGTATTTTCAGAAAAGAATTGAAAACAAACTGATATTTTTTGATACAGTATCGGTGGAAACTGCGGTAGTAAAAGATGAATTTGAAGTGACAGCAGGAGCGCAAAAGAGAAAAATGCGCGTATCTGTTAAACGCAGTGCGGCGCTGACCGTGCCAGAGGAAAAAATACGCAGGAAAAAAGTATTGCAGGAGATTGTAGAAAGGAACCAGGAGGAATGAGAGAAGAGTACGAAAGAGATTTACATCATGCCTGGATGATTCTGGAAACAGATGAGCTATATAAAGAAGATTATCAGATGCGGATGCTGATGGAAAATGCGATTCCCGGACTCTTGTCGGTAAGAGGGCAGGGAAAAGATGATAAAAGCCAGTACCGCTATGAGATCAGTGGGAAGATATCCGTGAAGGCAAAGGGAGAAAAAGAGCACTGGAAATTTGCAGATCTGGAAAATTTTATGAGACAGTTTATCCAGGTGCTTTATGCAGTGAAGAATTATCTGCTGGACGTGAACTGTCTGAGCCTGGATCCGGGACATATTTATGTATCGGATGAAATCTATTACTTTTGTTATTGCCCGGGACTGGAAGGTAATATTCTGGAAAAGTTTCATGAGCTTACAGAGTATTTTGTCAGGGAGACAGATTATGAACAGAAAGAGGCAGTCTATCTGGCATATGAATTACATAAGGCTTCAATGGAAGAAAATTATAATATTGAGTATGCGCTGGAGCGGATACTGGAGAAAAAGGAGAATGAAATGGAGAGTATACAGCCGGAGAAAAAAGCAGGATATGATCTGCAGGAGGAACTGATCCTGGATGACTGGATTGCAGAACAGGAAATGAAAGGGCAGGTTGTAAAGGACAGACAGAGCGTCTGGGGATTTCTGAATCAGCGCCTTCAGAAACGTAGAAAAAAACGGGAATCCCAATGGGATGAGATAATGGCGGATGATTCAGAGGAATAAGTAAGATAGGACATGTTTTTCTTTTTACTACATTTTCCAGTTTATGGAAAGAAGTACTTGTAAAACAATTACGTGTTTTTTATAATAAAAATGATTATGTAATTGGTAACAAAAGCAAAAAAGAAGTGCCTTTTCCACAGGAGGAAGTAACTGTTACTGTTCCGGCGTGAGCTGTGATTGTCCGGCTGACAATGGCAAGACCAAGACCGGTGCCGTCTGGTTTGTAAGTGACAAAAGGATCAAAAATCGTGTCGAGATATTCCGGTGAGATTCCACATCCGGTATCAGATATGGTAATCTGAAGTATTTGATCTTTGAGGACTGCTTCCAGACGGATTGAACCGGCAGACGAAATGGCTTCACGAGCGTTTCTTAAAAGGTTGAGAATCGCTTCATGCAGCTTTAATCTGTCGGCCGTCAGAGATGGAAGATCAGGGGCTATCAGAGAAGAGAATCCAATGTCGGTATCTACGCAGGAGGCGGCAAAGGATAGGCAGATTTGTCCCAAAAAGTCCTGTGCAGAAAACGTGCTCAGATGCAGATGTTCACTGTTATTATAGGCAGACAGCTCCTGCAGCAGAGAGATTGTGTATTCGATGTCTTCGCGAAGCTCTGACCAGTGGCTGAAATCTCTGGTTTCAGGGTGACTGGACTCTATGAGCTGAAAGGTACTGTAGATCAGCGTCAGTGGATTGCGAACTTCATGACTGATCTTGCTGATTGTATATTGCTGTGAATCTAGGAGTTTCTGAAGTAATTCACGAATTTCCGGACTGGAATTCATAAGCTGATGTAACTTTTCATAATCATTTGCAGTAAATGGCATGGTAACGACTATCCTTTCCATGATATAAAGTAGTTGTAGTTTATCATTGAAAGTCTGGTTCGTAAACAAATTCGAGATTAATCGAAGAAAATGTAGAAAGAAGGAAAAAACATGAGGGATGAGAACTGTATTTTTTGTAAAATCGCAAATGGAGAAATTCCATCTGCAACCATATATGAGGATGATGATTTCAGAGTAATTCTGGATCTTGGACCGGCGACAAAGGGACATGCACTGATCCTGCCAAAAGAACATGCGGCAGATATTTATTCTATTGATGAAGAACTGGCAGGAAAAGCATTTAAGCTTGCAAAGAAGATCACAACAAGATTAAAAGATGTACTTGGATGTGACGGATATAATATCGTACAGAATAATGGGGAAGTGGCCGGTCAGACCGTATTCCATTTCCATATGCATCTGATTCCGAGATATAAAAATGACAAGAGCGGATTCGGCTGGAAACCGGGTAAACTTACAGATGAAGATCGGGATGAAATCCTGGAAAAACTGAAAGAAAAATAAAATAGTGAGGTACTGGAGTGAGTTTTCAGAATAAGAATAAAAAGGAATTCGAGAACGTGTACCATAAAAATAAGTTCAACGTTTATCGGATAGCAATGGATTATTCTGGCAGTCACAAAGAGTCAGCGGAAGAGATATTCCAGGAGGTTTTTCTAAAACTATATACACACTTTGATACAGTGGATGAAGAATACATGGCAGCATGGCTGGTAACAACAACGAAAAATACAGCTATCAATTATATGAAGAAGCGGGCAAGAGAATGTCCGAAGGCAGATATTGAGCTGTTTTCGGATCTGTACTCGAAGGAATATGCGGAAAGTGCAGAGGAGCATGTATTCCACAAAATTTTACAAAAAGAAAAAGTGGGTTATGGATGGACGATTCTGGATGCATTGTACGAAGAAAATGAAAACTGGTACGAAGCAATTACCATGGTTTACTGTCTGGAGAGAAAACAAAAAGATGTGGCTGAATCTATGGGGATCAGTATCCAAGCACTGACGGGTGTACTGTACAGAGCAAGAAAATGGGTAAAGATACATTACAATTCTGATGATTACACAAAATAGCACCGATGGATATGTAAAGAAAACAGGTGTCGTTCCGGCACCTGTTTTTGAACAATGTAAATAACTGTTGTTAAAAAATTATTTGGAAGCAGCATCTTCGATCAGACCGATAATTGTCTTGATCGGATCCTGCTGAGAAGACTGATTCATTGCATTTATGAAGTCTTCACGGGAATCATAAAGCTTGTGGACAGCTGCGAGAAGCTTTTCATCTGTAAGCTCTTCTTCTTCCATAACCATACTGAATCCCTGACGTTCAAAAGAACGGGCATTCAGAATCTGGTCACCACGGCTTGCGTTAGCTGAAAGTGGAATCAGAAGATTTGGTTTGCGAAGAGCAAGCAATTCGCAGATTGCATTTGCACCTGCTCTTGAGATTACAACATCGGCAAGGGCGAAGAGATCTTTCAGTTCATCCTGAATATATTCAAATTGAACATAGCCGTTCAGACCGGTGAGCTTTTCATCGAGCTTGCCTTTACCACAGAGATGAACAACTTGGAAATCTTTTAAGAGTTCAGGAAGAATCTTGCGTACTGCGTTATTGACTGCAACTGCGCCAAGACTTCCTCCGACGATCAGGATAACTGGTTTTACTTCCTTGAAACCACAGAAAGCGCAGGCTTTTTCTTTATCTCCGGTGAAAAGCTCCTGACGGATAGGGGATCCGGTAAGGACAGCTTTATCCTTAGGAAGAGAACTTAAAGTTTCCGGAAAGTTACAGCATACTTTTGCAGCTGAAGGAATGGAAAGCTTATTAGCCAGTCCCGGAGTCATATCTGATTCGTGAATGATAACAGGAACATGGTTCTTCTTTCCGGCAATCACAACAGGAACACTTACAAATCCACCTTTTGAAAAAATTACATCCGGTTTTAACTGCTTGATCAGGCGGTTGGCTTCACTGAAGCCTTTCAGGACGCGGAACGGATCCGTAAAGTTCTGAAGGCTGAAATACCGGCGGAGCTTACCGGAAGAAATACCATGATATGGAATCCCCTGCTGTTCAACCAGCTGCTTTTCCATACCGTTGTATGAGCCGATGTAATGTATGTCATACTGCAGTTCCCGAAGACGGGGAAGCAGTGCAATATTAGGTGTAACATGTCCGGCAGTACCTCCGCCGGTCAGAATGATGCGTTTCATAATAAAAATCCTCCCATTGATGGTGCGAATTAAGATTCGCAGTTGATACAGGCAGAGAGACTGCCCTGATATCATAATATTAAACAGGTGAAGGAAAAAGGTCAAGTTAAAGGGAAAAGAAATCCAAAAGAATGAGGTTTAAAATGGAAAAACATGAAGATAATCTGGATAAGCTTTTAAAAGCTGAACTGGAAAAAGAAGCCGGGGAAATCATGGAAGAAATGGACTCGGACGAATCACTGCAGGACATTTCCTTTCCAGAAGACCTGGATGAAAAGATGTGGAGTAAAATCCAAGCATATGAAGAACAGCAGAAAGCATATGAAAAACTGTCAGATGCCGACAAGGAGGCAATCCGTCTCGGACGAGAGGTCCAGGCACTTCGCGGCGGGGAGAATACGAAAGATCATCTTAAGAAAGATGTGGAGAGTGACAGTTATATAGATAATGTTGTGCCAATTGAGCATGTGAAGCATGAAGCAGACAATAAAGCAAGTGACGACGGTACGAACGGAGAGACCGGGAAGGAAGCCGGGAAGAAGAAAGTTAAGAAGAGAAAACGGCACTGGAAGGTATATGGAATCGTGGCGATCGTGGCTGTGCTTGCTATGATGTGGAGTATGGTGAGTATTGGTGGGACGCCGTTCTTTGGAAAACTGTGGACGCAGACTATCGGAGATAGGAAGATGACACAGGTAGATACGGAGAGAGAGGATGGGGATAAAAATAAGGTTGATGGACACGATGAAGAAAAAGTATATGAAGAAATAAAGGAAAGTTTGGGTGTTGATGTTGTTAGATTAGAAGGAAAACCAGATAATATGTCATTAGTGCATAGTGATATAGATAAAAAATTAAACAGAGTATGTTTAATTTTTGCAAATGAAAATACAACGTTGGAATATCAAATTGTAGTTAATTATCAAGAACAGTCACATGGATATGATATAGAAGATGAAAAAATTAAAGAAGAGCTGATTAAAGAAGGCGGTAATGAAATTAGATTCACACAATATAAATTGCCTGATGAAAGTAAAGAGAATACAGCAGAATTTGTATATCAAGATGTTTTTTATACGTTAAATGCAGTTATGGATGAAGAGGATTTTAAAAAAATTTTAAAAAATTTGTATTTTTTCTAAAAATGGCGTAAGTTTTTTCGCTTTCAGTTGTCTATATAGTGTAGAGAGGAGGCGAAAGGTGAAAAAAAACAAAATTTTATCGTTGATTATGGCAATGGTTATGGTCTGTATATTGGCTATTAATGTACAGGGGGTAGCCAGTGCAGCAGATGATCAAGAATGTGTAGATGGATCATATCTTACACATGATGAATCATCGGAGGTAACGGTAGGTGCAATGTCAAGAGGAATCTATCTGAAAAGTGGTTCATCGACGATTACGAAAGCCGGACCAGGCATGATTGCAGCGGGGGGAAATACGGTAGGGCAGAGAACGGTTTCCAAGATTACGGTAGTCGTCAGGGTAGAAAGGCTAGTTAATGGTAAATGGGGAGAATACACTTCTTGGACGACAACAAATTATAATTCAATTTATGTAAGTTCAAGCAAGACATTATCTGTACCAACGGGATACTATTACCGAGTATATTGTACCCATTACGCAAACTCAGATGTAAGCGGATCATTTACCAACGGCATTTACATCTAAAAATCACAAACCAAACATCCCAACCCCTTACCCACTCTAACCCACCCCGCACCACCAAACCAAAAATATTTTTTATAAAATATTCATACGACTATCAACCGGTGCGGCAGTTAGCGGAAGTAAGGACGAGGGAACAATATGAGGGAGGGAGATGGGAAGATTCCTTTTAACACCTGTCTGAATTGCAGGTTGATAAAGTTCAACATCTCCGGTCTTGCAGACTGACAAGAGGGCGAACAGGACTGTAAAGATCACAACTAATAAACGTATTTTCTGATTGGACAGAAAGCATATGACCAAATAATACAACCCGGTCGTGAAGTATGTGAGTATGGAACATCAGAGCAAGCAAGAAGCCTAACTAATGTTAAACTGAATTAGACCAAAACAAGCAGGTCGGGATAATTCCTGACCTGCTTGTTTTGACGCAAAATTGCGAAAAAATTATTTGATTACTGGTTATTGTTTAAATATTCTTTTAAAGCAAGTGAAAGCTGATCTGGGCAGGATGTTGCTTTGTATCCGCATTTGATACCTTCGATACGTGAAATTGCTTCGTGAATATCCATTCCTTCAACGAGGCGTCCGATGCCCTGTAAGTTACCGTTACATCCGCCTGTGAACTCAACATTATGAATACGTCCAGCTTCATCTACTTCTAAGTGAATATTTTTAGAACAGACGCCGTGTGGTGTAAATTCCATGAGTATAGTCCTCCTTTATATTTATACTATTATTGTGCCTTATAAAATTGCTTCAATGATTATAACACAGCCTTATAAGAAAATGCTAGTGCATATTATAAGAAATCTGATATAATAGCTATTGTAATTTTGAAGGGAAATCTATAGATATAGATAAAAACAATATGTAGGGAAAACGGAGGATTTTCAAATGATAGGAATTATCGGAGCAATGGATGAAGAGGTTGCAATCTTAAAGGAATCGATGGAAGTTCAGGATATGATGGAACGTGCCGGAATGACTTTTGTCAAAGGTATTATGAGTGGCAAGGAAGTTGTAGTTGTAAGAAGTGGTATCGGAAAAGTCAACATGGGAATCTGCGCACAGATTCTGATTGACTGTTTTGGTGTGGATACGCTGATCAATACAGGTGTGGCAGGTTCTCTGGATGCAGATATCAACATCGGGGATATCGTGATTTCTACAGATGCAGTTCAGCACGACATGGATGTAAGTATGCTTGGTGATCCGGTAGGACAGATTCCGAGAATGGATACCTTTTCTTTCCCGGCAGATGAGAAGCTTGTGAAGCTGGCAGTGGAAGTAAACAAAGAAGTGAATCCGGACATTCAGACATTTACCGGAAGAGTGCTCAGCGGAGATCAGTTTATTTCCGGCAAGGAAAAGAAGGAATATCTGGTAAAGACATTTGATGGAAAGTGTGCGGAGATGGAAGGCGCAGCAATGGCGCAGACCGCATATCTGAATAAAGTTTCGTATGTCATTATTCGTGCAATTTCGGACAAAGCTGACAACAGTGCAACGATGGATTATCCGGAGTTTGTGAAGATGGCAATCACCCATTATGTAGGGCTTGTCAAAGGTCTTGTAGAAAGAATGTAATGCGTAAGGCAGCAAAGTAAAACAGAAAAGCAGCGTCATTTTCCAGACAGGATGTCGGATTGTGGCGAACGATTAGGGAATCCAAATTCGGAGGTTTACGGTATAATGACGGTAAATCTAAGAAGGAGGATTCTTTTTATGTTGGAAATGTTCGTGGTGAGAGAAACGGTATTTTTTCTGACGGGAGTGATGATCGGGATCGGCGCGATTGCAAGACTGATTACCGGGATTTCACTGAAAAAGCTGGTAAGAGCAGCAAGTAACATGAGTAAAAGCAATCATCCGCTGATGCGGCTTGTAAGGGCGAAATTTGAGCATGGGTGTATGGTGAGTGATAAAGTACAGAATGTTGGTGCATTTGTAGAGAAATATTTGTATGAATACCGGGTGCTTGGCGTGAGGCTGCATACCTGGAGGCAGTGGGCGAAGGGGAGCATCTGGCTCTGCCTTATCTTTGGAGCCACAGGAACAGCGCTTGCTTATGCAGCGGGGGAGAGGGAACAGGGACTTTACAGATATGGTATTTTGGGCGGTATGGGAGCTTTGGCGCTCTTTCTACTCCGGATGCTTGCGGATGATGCCTATCAGCTGGAGGCAGCGAAAACCTATATGGTAGATTTTCTGGAAAATACATATGCTCATCGTTATGAGAAGACCAATCAGAAAGAAATCCAGGTTACGGTTCAGAGAGCGGATGAGATTCCGGAGAAAGTGGATGCAGAGGAAAATGAAGCGGCGCATTCTGGTCAGGTGCAAAGACCATTTTCAGAAGAAACCGTGCCAGCAAGCGCAGCTACGGTAAATGCGGTTTCTGTGAACGAAAAACGGTATACAGAAGATGGACAAATGCAGCAGACCGTGCAGACAGTAGCAAAAGTGGGACAGGCGAATGCAAATCAGGCTGATGAAATGCGGGCGCAGCAGCCTGGAGCGCGGATGGAAGATACAGCCGGTTCCAGATTTAAGCAGGAAGATACCGGCGAAAAGCTGGAGCCGACAAAAGAGGCAAGAATCCGGGAAATTCTGGAAGAATTTCTTGCCTGACTGGTGTGGATAATCGCAAGTTAAGTGAAATCTGCCCAGTATATAAAAAAGTCTTTTTCGGGTAAAAAATGATTTAAAAATATAAAATACCGATATGTGGAAAAACTGATTCCAGATATCGGTATTTCTATTATTATCGGGCAGGTGGTACACTTTTACAATTTACAGTTTCACAGAAAAAACACAGAATGAACACAGATTGCCCCCAGAAGTTTCACAAATCATCCGTATAATTGAAAAACATGAAATTTTGTAGTCAGGAGGAACAACATTGATTGAGGTAAAAAATCTTGTAAAGAAATACGGCTCACATCTGGCTGTAGATCATTTGAATTTTACTGTAGATACCGGGCAGATCTATGGATTTCTGGGACCGAACGGTGCCGGAAAGTCCACAACGATGAATATTATGACCGGCTATCTTGGCGCCACAGAAGGTGAAGTGCTGATCAACGGGCACAATATACTGGAGGAACCGGAGGCAGCAAAAAAATGTATTGGTTATCTGCCTGAGATGCCACCGCTTTACACGGATATGAAGGTGAATGAATACCTGAGGTTCGTAGCGGAATTGAAGAAGATCCCAAAACCGGAACGGCAAGAGCAGATTGAGAAGGTCATGCTGATGGTGAAGATCATGGATGTACAGGACCGGCTGATCAAGAACCTGTCCAAAGGTTATAAGCAGAGAGTCGGACTTGCGCAGGCAATCCTTGGATTCCCGGAGATCATCATTCTGGATGAACCGACGGTCGGACTGGATCCGAAGCAGATCATTGAGATCCGTGAACTGATCCGAGAGCTTGCAAAAGAGCATACCGTGATCCTGAGCTCACACATTCTGGCAGAGATCCAGGAAGTCTGCGATTATATTATGATCATTTCCAAAGGAAAACTGGTGGCAAGTGATACACCGGAAAATCTGGAAAAACTTTTGACGAATCAGCAGACGGTGGAAATCCTGGCAAAGGGAAATGAAGAGACGGTACGGAAAGTTATCGGCACAATCGGTAATGTGCAGAAGGCATCCGTGGAACACGGAAAAGAAGAAGGAACGGTAAAAGCGAGTCTGTTCCCGAAGGATGGAAAAGATATCAGGGAAACAGTATTTATGGCATTTGCACAAGAGGGATGCCCGTTACTTATGTTGTATCACAGCCGCACGACGTTGGAGGATGTATTCCTGGAGCTGACGCAGGGAAGCACACCTGCAGCAGCAAAAGCGATGAAGGACGGCGAAAAGAAAGGCCGGATGGTAAAGCGGCGCAAGAAAAATGCGCAGGAAGAGGCAGAAGAGAACGAGCTGCCTGAGATGGATGAAGAGCCGGAAGAAAATGCCGTTCCGACAAGTGAGGATGAAAAGGAGGATCTCGAAAATGACAGCAATTTATAAACGAGAATTAAAATCCTATTTTCAATCAATGACAGGCTATGTCCTGATCGCCTTCCTTGTGATCTTCACGGGAATCTATTTTATGGCGTACAACTTAAATTCGGGATATCCCTATTTTTCATATGTTCTGATGAATATCAACTACGTGTTGATCATCATTATCCCGATGCTCACCATGCGTTCCTTTGCGGAGGAACGGAAGAACAAGACAGACCAGCTTCTGCTTGCCGCACCGGTAAAATTATTTGATATCGTGATGGGGAAATACCTTGCGATGGTGACAGTATTTGCGGTACCGTGCCTGATCTTCTGCATTTTCCCAATTATCATTAAGAGCTTTGGAACGGCGTATCTGAAGGTGGATTATCTGTCGATCCTGATGTTCTTCCTGCTCGGATGCGTGTATCTGGCAATCGGAATGTTTCTTTCGTCACTCACAGAAAGCCAGATCATTGCGGCAGTAACAACCTTTGGCGTTTTGCTTCTGATCTATCTCTGGGGAGGACTGATCGATTTCCTCCCGACATCAGCTACAAGCGGCATGATCGGTATTGTGGTATTCGTTACCATTGCGGCGCTGATCATTTACCGGATGACGGGAAACTGGATGATCGCAGGAATTATCGAAGCGATCGGAGTTGTTGCGGTTGTGATCGTAAGCTTTGTAAAATCTTCATTATTTGAAAATATTTTGGTCAACATCATGAAAAAGCTGTATCTTGCAGATGTATTTGACAACGTAGCATATAACAAGCTTTTCGATGTGAGTGGGCTGATCCTGTATCTGAGTGTGGCAGGTGTATTTATCTTCCTGACCATGCAGTCCATTCAGAAAAGACGTTGGAGTTAGGAGGGAGAAGACATGGAAAAAATCAAAAAAATGTTCAGCAGCAAGTCTTCCCGGAACGGAACTTACAGCGTAGGGCTTGCAGTGATCGTGATTGCAATCGCGATCGTGATCAATCTGGTGGCAGGACAGCTTACGGAAAAAGTAAGAAATATTGATATCAGCAGCAACAATCTGTACGATATCAGCAGCGTGTCCACAAAAATGCTGAAGAAGCTGGATAAAAAAGTAGATTTGAAAGTGATCGCAGAACAGGATTCTGTGGATACCAGGATCAAGACTTTTGTGAAAAAATATGCGGCGCTTTCCGGCAAAGTAAAAGTGGAATGGGTGGACAGCGTACTGCATCCGTCCGTTCTTCAGAAATATAATACCGATGGAAATGTAATCGTTGTGTCCTGTGATGCAACCGGAAAGTCTACAACGATTTCATTTTCAGATATTATCCAGTCGGATTATTATTCTTATTATACGACCGGAAGTGCCAGTGAAAGTTCTTTCGACGGAGAAGGACAGCTTACCAGTGCGATCAATTATGTAACCAGCGAGGAAACAAGCAAGATTTACCGAACCAGTGGTCACGGAGAATCGACATTTTCAAGTTCGGTAAGTGATCTGCTTACCAAGAATAATCTGGAGACGGAAGAAATCAACCTGAGTATGAATCCGGAAATCCCGGATGACTGTGACCTGTTGTTCCTTTATGCACCGACATCGGATATTACAGATGATGAAAAGACAATTATTGAGAAATATCTGAGTGATGGCGGAAAGGTTTATCTGATCCTTGGAGATACGACTTCAGACACACCAAATCTGGACGGAATTATGTCGGATTATGGACTGAAAAAAGTCAGCGGTTATATTGCAGATACCCAGAGATGCTACCAGGGAAATTATTATGCAATCTTCCCACAGCTTTCTCTGAGTGGTGATCTGGGAAGCGGCATCAGCAATCAGATGGTACTTCTACTGAATTCATCTGGTATGGAGAAAACAGATACGGATAATGATAATCTGACGGTTACTCCATTTATGCAGACATCAGACAGTGGATATGCAGTGACAGAAAATGACCAGACACAGGGACAGTATATCCTGGGAGCCGTTTCTACCAATGCGATTTCTGCGGATTCTTCAGATTCGGACAGCGAGGATGAAGACGATAAGAGTGATGCAACGGATACAGACACAAAGACAGCAAGACTTACGGTGCTTGCTTCTGCATCTATGATCAGCTCGGATATCACAGATCAGCTGACGACACTGGATAACCTGACGTTGTTTGTAAATTCAGTGACAGAGAATTTTGATAATGTAAACAATGTTGCGATTGAAGCGAAGAGTCTTTCAACTGAGACCAACACACCGATGCATGCAGGTGCATTCAGCATCCTTGTGATCTTTATTGTTCCGCTTGCAATTCTGATCCTTGGATTTGTGATCTGGATGAGAAGACGGAAAGCGTAAGAGGCAGGAGGAAAAAAGATGGAGAAAAAAACAAGGACAATAGGAATCCTTCTGCTCGTACTGCTTGCTCTGCTCATTACATTTTTCGGGCTGAAAAAATGGAATACATCTAAGTCAGAGGCAGAAGAGAAGAAAAAAGAAAACGCAGTGGTGCATATTTTTGAGACAGATTCGCTGGAGTCGATCGAGTATAAAGAAGCATCTGGGGAAGAAATGTCTTTTGTAAAAGAGGATGATACCTGGGAGTATGCGCCGGACACCACGATCGCACTGACGGAGAGCAGTATGCAAAATATGGAAGATGCATTTTCGGATATTCAGGCGGTAAAAGAGATCAAGAATCCGGATGACCTTTCGGACTATGGATTTGATTCACCGGAATATAATCTTACGCTGACCGGAAAGGATGGCGAGGCACATAAATTTCTAATCGGGAATGCTTCCGGAGAAAATTATTATTTCATGGAAGATGGAACAGAAAAAGTGTACACGGTATCGACAGATCTGATTTCGGAAATGGTATGGCAGCTTGCAGATGTTGCTGAAAAGGACAGCTTTGTAACAGTTACATCTGATAACTTTGTAAAAGAGACTGTGACAAAACCGGGTGACGAGGTAAAAACCTACGAAGCGGACAATGAGGATCAGGAAGATACTGTCACAAGTATTATGACAGCACTTTCCGGATTCTATTTTACAGATTGTGCAGATTATCATGTGACGGACGCGACGCTTGGTAATTACGGGCTTGCGGAAGATCAGCGGACGAAGGTGGAGCTGACTTACAAGGATACGTCGGATGATGATAAGGAAAAGACAGTTACATTCTATGTGGGAAGCAAGGACGACAGTGCGACCTACTATTATGTACAGATGGACGGTTCACAAAGAGTAAGCCGGGTACTGATCGATACGGTAGAGAAGGCGCTTGGATGGAAAGTGGACAGTAGTGCAGAGTAGAAGAATACAAAGAGAAAATTAAATAAATCTGCTAAGAAAGGAAAAGGGATGATGTCTTTTAGGAAAGGACAGAGTCCCTTTTTTGAGTGTACGTTTTTACAAATTTATCCGCAGGAATCATTGACGCTGAAAAACCAACAGTGATACTATACAGATAATACGGAAAAATGAACGTTATACAATACGGAATGAGGAGAAACGATATGCCAATCATATACAACGAAAAAACAAGAGAGTTTCATCTTTACAACCAGGAGATCAGCTATATCATCAAGATCCTTGACAACGACCAGCCGGGACAGCTCTACTATGGAAAACGCCTGACACATAAAGAAGATTTCAGCCATCTTTTTGAATATGCGATGCGTGATATGTCACCGTATGCTTTCGAGGGAAATTCTACATTCTCACTGGAGAATATCAAGCAGGAGTATCCGACTTTCGGCTGCGGAGATATGCGTTTTCCGGCATATGAGATCGAGCGGGAGAACGGAAGCCATGTAGTCGAGTTTGTATATAAAGAGCATAAAATTTATAATGGCAAACCAAAGCTTGAAGGACTTCCGGCGACTTATGTAGAAAGTGGTGATGAGGCGCAGACTCTGGAACTGGTTCTGGAGGATACAAGTATCAATACAAGAATTGTCCTTTTATATACGATCTATGAAGCATTTCCGGTGATCGCGAGAAGTGTACGTTTTGAATGTGATTCTGACGAAAAGATCACGCTTCTTTCTGCAATGAGCGCCTGTGTGGATCTGCCGGACAAGGATTATGAGATGATCGATCTTGCCGGTGTGTGGGCGAGAGAGCGCTATGTGAGAAGACATAAGCTGGATTACGGTATCCAGAGCATTTACAGTATGCGTGGATGCAGCAGCTATCAGTTCAACCCGTTCTTTGCGCTTGCCCGTGAAAATGCAGACGAGTTCCAGGGACAGGTTTACGGATTCAGTCTGGTGTACAGCGGCAATTTTCTTGCGCAGACTGAGGTGGATAACTATGATACCGCCCGTGTGCTGATGGGAATCCATCCGAACGGATTTAAGTGGACACTTGGAAAAGGCGAATCCTTCCAGACACCGGAGATGGTAATGATATATTCGGAAGCCGGACTTAACGGAATGAGCCAGACCTTTCATAAGCTGTACCGCACACGTCTGGCAAGGGGAACATGGAGAGATAAGGTTCGCCCGATCCTGATCAACAGCTGGGAAGCATTTTATTTTGATTTTGATGCGCCAAAGCTTCTGGGACTTGCGGATGCGGCAGCAGATCTTGGAATGGAGCTTTTTGTATTGGATGATGGATGGTTTGGAAAGAGAGATGACAGTACTTCTTCCCTTGGCGACTGGTATCCGAATGAGGAAAAGTTGAAAGGAACGTTAAAGGAGCTGGCAGAAAAGATCAATGACAAAGGTTTAAAATTCGGGCTCTGGATTGAACCGGAGATGACGAACAAAGACAGTGATCTGTACAGGGCGCATCCGGACTGGCTTCTTGCAGAACAGGGCAAGCGGATCTGCCACAGCCGGACACAGTATGTACTGGATTTTTCTAAGAAAGAGGTACGTGAATATATCGGGGACATGCTGGAAAATCTTCTTGCAGAAGTGCCGGTATCTTATATCAAATGGGATATGAACCGTACATTTTCAGAGGTGTTCTCCAATGGAAATGACAGAGAGTATCAGGGAAAGGTCTGCCACAAATATATCCTTGGTGTGTATGAACTGTATGAGCGCCTGACCAGCCGTTTTCCGCATGTATTGTTTGAATCCTGTGCAAGTGGTGGGGCAAGATTTGACCCGGGAATGCTTTATTATGCACCGCAGGGATGGACTTCGGATGATACCGATGCGATTGAACGTCTGAAGATCCAATATGGAACTTCTATGGTCTATCCGGTAAGCTGTATGGGAAGCCATGTATCAGCTTCACCGAACCATCAGACAAACCGTGTGACACCGATCGAGACAAGAGCAGATGTGGCTTACTTTGGAACTTTTGGATATGAGCTTGACCTTTTAAAGCTTGGCGAGGAAGATAAGGCAGAAATCCGCCGTCAGATCGCATTTATGAAGGAGAAGAGAGATCTGATCCAGAAAGGAACTTTCTATCGACTGAAGAGTCCGTTTGAGGGAAATGAGACCGCATGGATGATCGTATCGGAGGATCAGAAGAAGGCGCTGGTCGGTTATTACCGGGTAATGCAGCCGGTCAATGTTGGATTTAAGAGACTGAAGCTGAAAGGGCTGAAAGAAGATACCTGTTATAAGGTCAGCGGATATGATTATGACTGCTATGGCGATGAGCTGATGCAAGTTGGAATGATCCTGTCCGATTCTGCGTCCGGTATATGGAAGAAGGGCGTGAATGATAAGGGAGATTTCCAGGCGAAAGTGTTTGAGATTGTGGCTGTGTAAGCCGGAATATATGGAAAGGACGAAATGGGAGAACCGTTTCGTCCTCTTGCGTTTTCGGAAGAAAAATTATATGATGTTTCTAAAAGACTTAAAGAGGTATCAAATGGAACGACTATACGATAAATTAAAAGCATATTCCGAGAGCGATTTTTACGCATTTCACATGCCGGGACATAAGAGAAACAAGGCACTTCTTGGAATTGAACTCCCATACGATCTGGATATCACGGAAATCGATGGTTTCGATGATCTGCATCACGCAGATGGTATTTTAAAAGAAGAGCAGGAAAGAGCCGCAAGAGTATTTGGGGCAGAGGAAAGCCATTTTCTGGTAAATGGAAGTACTGCCGGAATTTTAAGTGCAGTGATGGGATGTACGCACCGGGGAGATAAGATTCTGGTGGCACGCCATTGTCACAAATCCATTTACCATGCAATCTATATGAATGGTCTTGTACCGCGCTATGTGTATCCGGAATTTGATATTTCCATGCATATGAACGGGGAGATCAGCAAAGAAGATGTGGCAAAAGCACTTGCTGCAGAGCCGGATATCAAAGCCGTTGTGATCGTATCTCCAAATTATGATGGCGTGGTATCGGATGTGAAAGGAATTGCAGAAGTGGCACATTCGTATAGGATTCCACTGATCGTAGATGAAGCACATGGACCGCATTTCGGATTTCATCCGGCATTTCCGGGGCGCGCAAATGATCTGGGAGCAGATGTGGTGATCAATAGTCTGCACAAGACACTGCCGTCTCTTACACAGACTGCAATCCTGCATATCAACGGAAAAATTGTAAACCGCAGAAGGCTCAAGAAGTATCTGGATATGTTACAGAGTAGCAGTCCATCCTATATTTTCATGGCAAGTCTGGATGCCTGTGTGGATTTTGTGGATGGAAAATGTGAAAATGCCTTTGAACTTTATGTGGAGAGACTACAAAAGTTCAGAGAAGAGCTGGAACCATTACAGCATTTACCGATTCTCCGTACAGAACATTATGATATTTCCAAAGTTGTGATTTCCACAGCAAATGCAAATATTACAAGTCCGGAGCTTGCGGAACGGCTGCGAAAAGAATATCATCTGGAAATGGAAATGACCGGAGGAACCTATGTACTTGCGATGACGACCGTGGCAGATACGCAGGAAGGACTGGACAGGTTAAAAGCTGCGTTACTGGAAATAGACGGTCAGCTGGAAGCAAAAACAGCCGTTTCCGGAAGCATAGAGATTTCCGGAGAGCTTCCTAGACTGGAGCAGTATTTTACACCGCAGGAGGCAGCAGACCGGGAAGAAGACGGAGAAGCAGAAGAGATTCCGTGGAAAGAAAGTGAAGGACACATTTCTCTGGAATACGCATATCTCTACCCACCGGGAAGCCCGGTTATCGTACCCGGAGAGCGGATCAGCCGGGAAGCAGTAGAACTTCTTTGTTATTATGAAACACAGAATCTCCAAATAGAAGGAATACAGACGGAAGGCAAGATAAAGGTGTGGAAACATGAGTAAAATATATTATCTGATGGGAAAAAGTTCAACGGGGAAAGACACAATCTACAAAGAATTGAGAAAAAGAATGCCACAGTTAAAAAATGTAACGATCTATACAACCCGTCCACGGCGTGAGGGAGAAAAAGAAGGCGAAGAATATTTTTTTACAGACGAAACTGAACTTGAAAAGTTCAAAACAGAAGGCCGATTGATCGAAGAACGTGCTTACAATACAGTTTATGGTATCTGGCACTATTTCACCGCTGATGACGGACAGTTCAATTTTGAACAAAAAAATCAGGATTATCTCATGATCGGAACCCTTGAATCCTATGAAAAATTGAAAACCTATTTTGGAAACGAAAAAGTAGTTCCACTTTACATCGAGGTAGAAGACGGAGAGCGCTTAACCCGCGCCCTCGCCCGTGAGAAAACCCAGAAAGAACCCAAATACGCCGAAATGTGCCGCCGTTTCCTCGCCGATTCCAAAGATTTCTCCGAAGAAAACCTCGCCCACGCCGGAATCACAGAACGCTACGAAAACACAGACCTTGAAGACATCCTCGAAAAAATCTGTAAAAAAATACTAAAAAAGCAGAGTCAGCTATAAACCATACAAAACTCAACCATTCATAAATAACACCGATCTCAACACCCCAGTGAGACAGGTCCACCTGTTCAGATGAATCCTGCATTGAGAAATTCTTGAAACTTAAATAAGATTTTATAATGTAGTGGAGTTAAGACACAGAAAAAGACAAAAATTATCCTCTGGATCTGCGAATTTTGCACTATGGAACCGAGACTTAATCAATTGTGGAAGCCATTGCTGACACAATTGATGCTTTCAAAGGCTCGGTGGAATGGTTAGTGCAACTGAGCATAGCCAGAGGATAATTTTGTCTTTTTCGTCTCTTTTACTACTACACGTATGACTCTAATTTAAGAAGTTCTCAATAATCACCCCTTCTGCTTCCTCTTCCGTCATTCCAAGAGTCCGCAGCTTGATCAACTGCTCATCATTGATCCTTCCGATTGCAGCTTCGTGGATAATAGCCGCATCCACATGCTTCGCATTGATCTCAGGAATTGAACTTACTTCTGCATGATCCATGATAATGGAATCACACTGAACATGTGCATGGCAACGGTTCTTTCCGACAGCCCTCGGATGGAAGACCTGTCTGGATTCGCCTTTTGCGACCGAACGGGATACGATCTGCGCAGAGCTGCCTTCTCCGAGCAGTTCCACCATCATATTTGAAGTAGCTTCCTGTTTTCCATGTGTCATCAGTTTTTCAATGACATAAAGCTTGGAACCGGCTTCCAGATGTACATTATTTTCACGAACCGTAGAATCGACTCCTTTGATCTGAGCAGTATCCAGTGTAAATACAGAATTTTCACCAAGATAAACTTCGGTAACAGGATTGAGTACACGGGTTCCGGTGCCTTCGCCCTCTCCGTAATGCTTTTCTACATAGCGTACATTTGCATTTTTTTCCACATGGAAAGTATGAATACCATCATGGCGGCTTTCGTTACATCCGCTGTTGTGGATACCACATCCGGCAACGATAGTTACATTTGCACCTTCTGCTACATAAAAATCATTGTAAACAACGTCCGTCATTCCGCTTGCATCAACAACAACCGGAATATGAACTTCTTCGCCGTCTGTTTTTCCATCGATGAAAATATCGATTCCCGGCTTGTCCTGTTTTTTCTTGATTTTAATATGCTCACTGTCTCCGTGGCAGAGAGCGATTCCATTATGTCGTAAATTGAATGCACCGGACTGTGTAAAACCGGTGTCATCGATCTGTGCTAATACTTTTTCTGTAATTTTATCCAATAAAGTCATTGTATGTTCCTCCCCTGTTATCTACATTTCAGACAGCTGTAAGAATCGGCTGTCTTTCCTAATAATTGTGGAAGGATATCAGCAGTCTGTCCGATCGAAGCAATCTTTCCGCCTTCGATCACCATGATCCGGTCAGCCATCTGGATGATTCTCTCCTGATGAGAAATAAGAATAAGACTCTGCTTTTTCTCTTTGTGCATTTTTTCAAACTGTTCGATCAGCATAGAAAAACTCCAGAGATCGATTCCGGCCTCCGGTTCATCGAAAATACAGAGTTTGTGCGGCTTTGCGAGAACGGTTGCAATTTCCAGACGCTTCATTTCACCGCCGGATAAGGTTCCGTCTACTTCACGTTCAATGTATTCGTTGGCACAAAGTCCAACGGTACTTAAAAGTCTGCAACAGACATCTCTTGTCAGATCTTCTCCAGCCGCAAGTGATAAAAGCTTGCTTACCGTCATTCCCTTGAAGCGCGGTGGCTGCTGGAATGCGTAACCGATTCCGGCTTCTGCCCTGTGATTGATATCATAATCACTGATATCGGTTCCGTCTAAGATGATCTGTCCGGCACTTGCCTGGTCAATCCCCATTAGCACTTTTGCAAGTGTGGATTTGCCACCGCCGTTCGGACCGGTGATCACCAGCATTTCTCCGTCTTCTACGTTAAAACTGATATTTTCTACAATGCTGCGTTCTATTCCGTTTTCATTCACCTGGAATGTAAGATTTTTTACTTCCAGCATGAGTTCATCCCCTTTCTGTGTAAGAAACTTATATAAAGTTTGTCTGGTTAAAAAATTTATATTCATAAATTGTATGATGTAAGTATCAAAAGAATAAATTGCGTAACAATAGAGCAATCTGATTACATCATTGGATACAGAATCTTTATATATTTATGTCTATTATAAAACATATCGAAAAAGTTGTCATCTTTTATTATTGAAAAGCATACCTGCAAAGCGAAATTCGCAGAATTTTCAGAAATAATTCAGAAAGACCACAGGAATTTGCTCTAGGTATCTGCATAAATTTATGTTATACTAATGGAATAGTAAGAAAGAAGAGGGTGATAATATGTCAGGATTTAAAGATGTCGTAGGACATAGCGAGATCATTCAGTATATACAGAACGCGGTTACAGAAGATAAAGTATCACACGCTTATATTCTGAACGGCGAGAAGGGATCAGGAAAGAAGATGCTTGCAGGTCTTTTTGCACAGACTCTGCAGTGCGAAAAGGGCGGAACAGAACCGTGCTATGAGTGCCATTCGTGCAAGCAGGCAGTCAGCGGCAATCATCCGGATATTATCTGGGTAACGCATGAAAAGCCGAACAGCATCAGTGTAGATGATATCCGGGTTCAGATCAATGGGGATATTCAGGTGAAGCCTTATAATGGAAAATACAAGATCTACATTGTGCCGGATGCAGATATGATGACTGTACAGGCACAGAATGCTCTGTTGAAGACAATCGAAGAGCCACCTGCTTATGCGGTAATTCTGCTTCTTACAGAGAATGCGAACAGTCTGCTCCCAACGATCTGCTCAAGATGCGTTATGCTGAAGCTCCGTAACATTAAGGATCAGCTTGTGAAAAGGTATCTGATGGAGCAGCTTCAGGTTCCTGATTACAAGGCAGACGTGTGTACTGCATTTGCACAGGGCAATATTGGAAAAGCTGCTATGCTGGCAGGCTCTGAGCATTTTAATGAAATTAAAGATGAGGCAGTTCGTCTGCTGAAGAATATCGATACCATGGAACTCGGTGATCTGGTGGAAGCTGTGAAACGGATTTCCGCTTACAAGATTGAGATCACAGATTATCTGGACATCCTTATGATCTGGTATCGTGATGTTCTGATCTATAAAGCAACAATGAATATCGACAGACTGATTTTCGGTGAAGAGATCGACAGTATCAGGGAGCGTGCGAAAAAGAGCTCTTATGAAGGAATTGAGACAATTCTGGAAGCACTTGAGAAAGCAAAGGCGAGACTGCGCGCCAATGTCAACTTTGATCTTGTCATGGAACTTCTTCTGTTGACAATAAAGGAGAACTAGGGAATGACAAAAGTAATTGGAGTCCGTTTTCGGACTGCAGGAAAGATCTATTTTTTCTCACCGGGCAAATTTGAGGTGAAGCGTGGCGATCAGGTAATTGTAGAGACTGCGAGAGGAGTAGAATTCGGTAACGTTGTGATGGGACCGAAGGAAGTGAAGGATGAAGAGATCACCCAGCCTCTTAAGACAGTGATCCGCCTGGCGACAGAGGATGACCGCCGTGTAGAAGAAAAGAATCGCAAAAAAGAAAAAGAAGCATTTCAGATTTGTCTGGAAAAGATCCACAAGCATGAGCTGGAGATGAAGCTGATCGATGCAGAATATACCTTTGACAACAATAAAGTGCTGTTTTACTTTACCGCAGACGGGAGAATTGATTTTCGTGAACTGGTAAAGGATCTGGCAGCGGTATTCCGTACCAGGATTGAACTTCGCCAGATCGGTGTAAGAGACGAGACGAAGATCCGCGGAGGAATCGGGATCTGTGGACGAGAGCTTTGTTGCCACACCTATCTGTCTGAGTTTGCACCGGTTTCAATCAAGATGGCAAAAGAACAGAATCTGTCGCTGAACCCGACTAAGATTTCAGGTGTATGTGGCAGACTGATGTGCTGCCTGACAAATGAGGAAGAGACATACGAGGAACTCAACAATAATCTTCCGTCTGTAGGTGAGTCAGTGACAACTCCGGAAGGCCTGAAAGGTGAAGTACAGTCATTAAGCGTACTGCGTCAGCTTGTCAGGGTTATTGTAACTCTGGACAATGATGAGAAAGAAATCCGTGAATATCCGGCAGCTGACCTGAAGTTCAAACCGCGCCGCCGGAAAAAGGATGTGAAACTTTCCAAACAGGAAATGAAAGAGCTTGCAGCTCTGGAGAAAGGTGAAGGAGCGTCAAAGTTAGATGACAAATAATCTTAAGCCGGGAGAACGGCTCGATGATTTACAGATAAAAGGCTATGAGATCATCCAGAGCCCGGGGCGGTTCTGCTTCGGAATGGATGCAGTGCTTTTAAGTGCCTTTGCCAAAGTAAAAGCGGGAGAATGCGTTCTTGATCTTGGAACAGGAACGGGAATTCTCCCGATTCTTTTGGCCGCAAAGACAAAAGGAAAACATTTTACAGGGCTGGAGATCCAGGAAGAGAGCGCAGATATGGCGCGCCGGAGCGTCCGGCACAACCAGCTTGAGGAGCAGATCGACATTGTGACGGGAGATATCAAAGAAGCGTCACAGATATTTGGACACGGTTCCATGGATGTGATCACAACGAATCCGCCGTATATGATCGGTGGGCATGGGCTTGCCAATCCGGAGAGTGCCAAGGCGATCGCAAGGCATGAAGTCCTTTGTACATTGGATGATATTATCCGGGAAAGTGCGCGGACTTTAAAAGCCGGAGGCAGATTTTACATGGTACACAGACCGTTCCGGCTTGCCGAGATCTTGACGGCAATGTGCGAGGCGAAGCTGGAGCCGAAGCGGATGCGCCTGGTGTATCCATATGTGGATAAGGAGCCAAACATGGTTTTGATCGAGGGAATCCGTGGCGCGAAATCGCGGATGACCGTGGAGCCGCCGCTGATCGTTTATGAGAAAGATGGCAGTTATACACGGGAAATCCTGGAACATTACGGAATGACAGGGACTGGAAAGGAGTAACTATGGCAGGAACATTATATTTGTGCGCAACGCCGATCGGCAATCTGGAGGATATGACGTTCCGGGTGATCCGGACGCTGAAAGAGGTTGACCTGATTGCAGCGGAAGATACCAGGAACAGTATTAAACTGCTGAACCATTTTGAGATCAAAACACCGATGACCAGTTATCATGAATATAATAAGATAGACAAAGGACATGCTCTGGTGGAGAAACTTCTTGCAGGGACAAATATTGCACTGATCACCGATGCCGGCACACCGGGAATCTCAGATCCGGGTGAGGAACTGGTGAAAATGTGCTATGAAGCCGGAATTACGGTCACTTCCCTTCCGGGAGCCGCTGCCTGTATTACGGCACTGACACTTTCCGGGCTTTCCACCAGAAGATTTGCATTTGAAGCATTTCTTCCAACGGACAAAAAGGAAAGACAGGCAGTCCTGGGTGAGCTTGTAGATGAGACAAGAACGATGATCGTTTACGAAGCACCGCACCGTCTGGTGAGAACCTTGAGAGAGCTTGGAGAAGTTCTAGGTGGGGACAGACATCTGACTGTGTGCCGGGAACTTACAAAAAAGCATGAGACTGTATTTCGCACCACATTTGCGGAAGCGGTTTCCTATTACGAGAGCAACGATCCGAAGGGGGAGTGTGTGCTTGTGATCGAGGGGAAGAGCCGGGAGAGCATTTTACAGGAGGAGCGCGCAAAATGGGAAGAAATGACGGTTCAGGAGCATATGGATTATTATATGAACCAGGGAATCGATAAGAAAGAAGCCATGAAAAAGGTGGCAAAAGACCGCGGAGTCGGAAAGAGGGACATTTATAAAGAACTGCTGTAAGGCTTTCGTCAATTTGTACACCTTCTTGAAAAATCTTTGTTCAACCCGGTCATAGACCGACGATGTAAAAAAAGATATACTTTATTTCAGAAACAAGAACAGCGACAGCGTGTGTAAGAATCGCACAAAGATTTAGGAGGAAAAATAAATGGCAAGCTTATCATTAAAGCATATTAACAAAACATATCCGAACGGATTTGAAGCAGTTAAAGATTTCAACCTTGAAATTGAAGATAAAGAATTTATCATTTTTGTAGGACCATCTGGATGTGGTAAATCTACTACACTTCGTATGGTTGCAGGTCTGGAAGAGATCACAAGCGGTGAACTCAAGATCGGTGACAAAGTGGTAAATGATGTAGAACCAAAAGACAGAGATATCGCGATGGTATTCCAGAACTATGCTCTGTACCCACATATGACTGTATATGATAACATGGCATTCGGACTTAAATTAAGAAAAGTTCCGAAACCGGAGATTGATAAGATGGTTCGTGAAGCAGCTAAGATCCTTGACCTTGAACCACTGCTTGACCGTAAACCAAAAGCTCTTTCAGGTGGACAGAGACAGCGTGTTGCTATGGGACGTGCAATCGTTCGTAACCCGAAGGTATTCCTTATGGATGAACCACTTTCCAACCTGGATGCTAAACTTCGTGGACAGATGCGTATCGAGATTTCCAAACTTCATCAGAGACTTGGTACAACAATCATCTACGTAACACATGACCAGACAGAAGCTATGACACTGGGAACCAGAATCGTAGTTATGAACGCAGGTGTTGTTCAGCAGGTAGATACACCACAGGTACTTTATGATACCCCATGCAACCTCTTCGTTGCAGGATTCATCGGATCACCACAGATGAACTTCCTTGATGCTGTATGCCAGAAGAAGGGTGACAAAGTTGTCCTCAAAGTTGGACCGGCTGATATTGAACTTCCACCGTCAAAAGCAAAGAAACTTATCGATGGAGGATATGAAGGAAAGACTGTTGTCCTTGGAATCCGTCCGGAAGATGTACATGATGAGCAGATGTTTATCACATCTTCACCGAATACAGTTATTCAGGCTAAGATCCGTGTATATGAAATGCTTGGTGCTGAAGTTTATCTCCACTTCGATTATGAAGGAGCTACAATGACAGCCCGTGTTGATCCTAGAACAACAGCAAGAACAGGGGATACAGTTACATTTGCATTCGATGCTGAAAAGATCCATGTGTTCGACAAAGAGACAGAAAAGACAATTACAAACTAAGATATGAAATTATTTGCCGGAGTTTCCGATTTTGGAGACTCCGGTTAAAATTTTCTTGACAATCGGGCTATTCGTGGTATATAGTTACGTTAATAAAGGGGAGTAACCTACGCAAGGGAATCCGCGTTTGTGGTGTCGTCAGTACGGTGGAAGCATCCGGTACCACAAGAAAATGGTGAGACTTTTATTGCATTATTTGTTGTGCAATAAGGGTTTCTTTTTTTGTACATTTTTATCGAAAGAGAGCTTCGTTGCATAAGAAATTCAGGAATGTGAATACTCAGAAACAGGAGGCGGAAAGGATGAAAGAAATTTATCAGTCATCGGTAAAAGAAGTGCTTGGACAGATGGGAAGCAGAGAAGAGGGACTTACGATAAAAGAAGTGGAAAAGTCCCGTGAAAAATGTGGATGGAATGAGCTTGCGGAGGGAAAGAAAAAAAGTGTGCTGCAGATTTTTTTGGAGCAGTACAAGGATTTCTTGGTGATTATCCTGATTGCATCGGCGATTATTTCAGGAATTTTAGGAGACGCAGAAAGTGCGGCAGTTATTGTGATCGTCATTACAATGAATGCGATTTTGGGAACCGTGCAGACGGTAAAAGCAGAGCAGTCGCTTCAGAGCCTGAAAAAGCTTTCAGGACCGGAGGCGAAGGTTCTCAGGAATGGTACAGTGACACCGATTCCGGCAAGAGAACTGGTAGTTGGAGATGTGATCCTTCTGGAAGCCGGGGATTATGTTCCGGCAGACGGACGACTGATCGAGAACGCAAGTCTGAAGATCGATGAAAGTGCACTGACCGGGGAAAGTCTTGCAGTTGAGAAGAGCCTGGATGAAATCGAAGAGGAAGTGCCGCTTGGTGACCGGAACAATATGTTATTTTCGGGAAGCTTTGTTACTTACGGACGTGGAAGAGCCGTTGTGACAAGTGTAGGTATGCAGACAGAAGTCGGAAAGATTGCCGGACTTTTGAAAGCAACATCTGAAAAGCAGACTCCGCTTCAGGTGAATCTGGAAGAGTTCGGAAAGAAGCTTTCGGTTCTGATCCTGGTATTTTGCGGAATCTTATTTGGAATCAGTGTATTTCGTGGAGAAAATATCGGAAGCGCGTTTATGTTTGCAGTAGCACTTGCGGTTGCAGCAATCCCGGAGGCATTAAGTTCAATTGTAACAATCGTCCTTTCTTTCGGAACGCAGAAGATGGCCAAGGAGCATACAATTATTCGAAAACTGCAGGCGGTAGAAGGTCTTGGAAGTGTCTCCGTGATCTGTTCGGATAAAACCGGAACTCTCACGCAGAATAAGATGACTGTTGAAGATTATTATATAGAAGGCAGAAGAATCCGGGCAGATGAGATCGATATGGTAGATCCGGCACAGAGATTTCTGCTTGATTGCAGCATTTTATGTAACGATTCTACCAATGAAAATGGAGTGGAAATCGGAGATCCGACAGAGACAGCGCTGATCAATCTGGGAAGCCGCTATGGAGTGGAAGCTGCAGAAGTAAGAGAAAGTTATCCAAGAGAAGATGAGATTCCATTTGACAGTGACCGGAAAATGATGTCGACGCTTCACCGGATAGACGGCGAAAACCGGATGATCGTCAAAGGTGCGGTTGACCGTCTCCTGGATCTGACAGACCGGATCTGGACAGAAAATGGAATACGGGAGATTACAAAAGAAGATAAAGAAAAGATTCAGAGCCAGAATCAGGAATTTTCAATGGAAGGTCTTCGAGTGCTGGCATTTACCTTCCGGGAGATTCCGGAAGAACATCTGCTGACCGCAGAGGATGAGGACCATCTGGTATTTCTCGGAATGATCGCAATGATGGATCCGCCGAGGGAAGAGTCAAAAGCTGCAGTAGAAGAATGTATCAAAGCAGGCATCCGTCCGGTGATGATCACGGGAGACCATAAGATCACGGCAGCAGCGATCGCAAAACGGATCGGCATTTTAAAGGATTTATCCGAAGCCTGTGAGGGCGCAGAGATTGAAAATATGAGTGACGAGGAGTTGCGGGGATTTGTCCCGAAGATTTCTGTCTATGCAAGGGTTTCGCCGGAACATAAGATCCGGATCGTCCGTGCATGGCAAGAGCGCGGAAATATTGTATCGATGACCGGCGACGGTGTCAACGATGCACCGGCTCTTAAGCAGGCAGATATAGGTGTTGCAATGGGAGTAACCGGAACAGAAGTTGCCAAAGATGCAGCGGCGATGGTACTTACAGACGATAATTTTGCCACAATTGTAAAAGCAGTGGAAAACGGACGAAACTTATACCGTAATATCAAGTATGCGATCCAGTTTCTGTTATCGGGAAACTTCGGTGCAATTCTCGCTGTTTTATATGCATCGATCACAGGACTTCCGGTTCCGTTTGCACCGGTTCATCTGCTTTTTATCAACCTGCTGACGGATAGTCTCCCGGCAATTGCACTGGGAGTAGAACCGCATACCAGTGATGTGATGAATGAGAAGCCAAGACCGGCAGATGAGTCGATCCTGACAAAAGATTTCCTGTCAAAGATTGGTCTGGAAGGACTGGTGATCGGTGTAATGACGATGATCAGTTTCCTGACAGGATATCATCAGGACGGTGCACTTCTTGGAAGTACTTATGCATTTGGAACGCTCTGTCTTGCACGGCTGTTTCACGGATATAACTGTAAATCAGATCATCCGGTGATTTTTACCAAACGGTTTTTCAATAATAAATGGATGCAGGGCGCATTTGCACTGGGCGCAATTCTGATCACGGCTGTACTTACAATTCCGGGGCTGCATCAGGTGTTCAAAGTAGAAACATTGAACTTTGAACAGCTTGGGACTGTCTACCTATATGCATTTGCCTGTTTTCCAATCATACAGCTTCTGAAGTGGGTACGTGGAAAATTATCTGAGTAACAAGAAGGGGAAATTCTTACTGGCTGTAAGGGGATTAACCATAAATATATTGTAGTAGAATGGAGAAAATAGTGGATTTTAGTAAATTATCTATAAAAAAAATCCGGGAATTGATCGTATTTACAGCGCTGATCGTAGTTGCATTGTGGAAATTTGATGTGGTTTTTGGCGTGATCAAGGCGGTATGGGGGATTATTTTTCCCTTCGCTCTTGGCGGTGCGATCGCGTTTGTGATCAATGTTCCGATGAGCTTTCTGGAGAAAAAATTATTTGGAAAGGCAAAAGAGAAAGGAAGTAAGGCGGCAGAAAAGCTTGCAAGACCGATCAGTCTTCTTCTTACGATCGTACTGGTAGTGGGGGTGATCGGGCTTGTCATGTTCGGTCTGATTCCGCAGCTTACGGCAACAATTGGAAGTCTGATGAACAGTATTGCAGAATTTATTCCGCAGATGCAGAGTTGGGTACGGGAATTTACACACAATAACCGGGAAATCATGGATCTTGTGAACCAGGTGGAGTTCAATCCGAATAAGGCAATCCAGTGGGGGATGAGTATTCTCGGAAATGGTGCGGGAAATTTTATGAATACAACGATGACAGCAGTTGGCTCCATCGTCAGTGGAGTTACTACATTTTTTATTGCCTTTTCCTTTGCCTGCTATATTCTTTTCCAGAAAGAAAAACTGCATGTGCAGGTGAGAAAAGTGTTTTTCGCGTTTATTCCAAAACGAAAAGCAGAAGTGATTCTTGAAGTCTGTTCCCTGACCTACCGTACCTTCGCAAACTTCCTTACCGGACAGTGTCTGGAAGCAGTCATCCTCGGAAGTATGTTTGTAATTACATTAAGTATACTGAAAATGCCGTATGCACTGCTGATTGGAATCATCATATCCTTCACAGCCCTGATCCCAATCTTTGGAGCCTTCATCGGCTGCGTACTTGGCTGCCTCCTAATCTTCATGGTGAGCCCGAAACAGGCAATCCTTTTCATCCTCGTATTTCTGATCCTCCAGCAGATTGAAGGTAACCTGATTTACCCACACGTAGTCGGCAGCTCCGTAGGTCTTCCTTCCATCTGGGTCCTCGCCGCAGTCACCATTGGCGGCAACCTTCTGGGAATCATAGGAATGCTCATATTCATCCCGCTGGTATCCGTACTCTACACCCTCTTCCGGGAATATGTATACTTACGCCTGAAAAAACAACATATTAAGAGAGTGACAAAAACAGAGGTAGAAGAATATACTGTAGAAGAAATTAATCGAATGAAAGAGTTATACAAAAAAGAACATCCTGAGAAAAATAATTGAATAAAGAAATGGTTTTCTACATATAAATGTATCGAAAACCGCAGCAAAAGCCTGCAACTTTGAGATGCAATCTCAAAGAGCAGGCTTTTCGACTCCTCATTTATAGTTTGGCGGAAAAGTATGACTTGTAGAATGTCAGCCGGGCGGAAAATAAATTGTGTTCAAATTCAATTTTTTGTGCAATGGAGACGAAACTCAGGAATCGTGGAAGCCATTGCTGAACACGATTCTCGCTCTAAGAGGTTCGTCGGAATGGTTTGCACAATTTGAATTTGAACACAATTTATTTTCCACCCGGCGTCCCCTTTCCCAACGTTTCCCCCATCCAAGAAAGGAGAAAAAATGCTCAACTACCTGTGGTCGGGAATGATTCTTATTGGCATCCTTTTTGCCGCTTTCTCCGGCAAAATGCCGGACATCACCACCGCCGCCTTAGATTCCTCCAAAGAAGCCGTCACCCTTTGCATCACGATGATGGGCGTCATGTCCTTTTGGACCGGACTCATGGAAATCGCAGAAAAATCCGGCATTCTGAAAACGGCAGCTGACTGCCTTTCCCCTCTGATCCATTTCCTCTTTCCAGAACTGCCAAAAGATCACCCGGCAGAAAAACCAATCGCGGCAAACATCATTGCAAATATCCTCGGACTTGGCTGGGCGGCAACTCCGGCAGGTCTTGAAGCAATGGAAGAGCTTCAGAAGCTGGAAGAAGACCGCCGTCTTGGAAAAGCGGCAGGACCGGTAAGAAAAAGAGGCGTTGCAAGCAATGAGATGTGTACCTTCCTGATCGTAAATATTTCTTCACTGCAGCTGATCCCGGTGTCGGTGATCGCCTACCGGAGCCAGTACGGAAGCGTGAATCCGACAGCCGTTGTTGGACCTGGGATTGCGGCAACGGCGGTCAGTACCGGGGCGGCGATTTTATTTTGCAGGATAATGGACCGGAAAAGCTAGAATTTCTGTAGCTTTTTGTAACATACCTTGACTAAAGTACAAAAAAACGCTATAATCAATATCACGGCAAAGCTTTAAACCATTGAAGTTTAAACCGCTAAAGTTTAAAGCTATAAAGCCAAAACGGAAAAAGTTTGTTCGAAAAGAACATAGATGGAGGTATGTTATTATGAAAGCAAGAAAAATTTTAGCAGTATCACTTACTGCAGCAATGACACTGGCACTTGCTGCCTGTGGCGGAAGTTCATCAGACAAAGAATCTTCTTCAAAGGATTCATCAGACAAGGTATATAAGATCGGTATCTGCCAGCAGCTTGAGCATGCAGCTCTTGACGAGGCAACCAAAGGATTTGAAGAAGCCTGTGAAGAAAAATTCGGAAAAGACAAAGTGAAGTTCGATCTTCAGAACGGACAGGGCGAACAGGCAAACTGCGCAACCATCGTAAACAATTTTGTGGCAGACAATGATGACTTGATCCTTGCAAATGCAACAACTGCTCTTCAGTGTGCAGCAGCTGCAACAAGCACGATCCCGATTCTTGGAACATCTGTTACAGATTATGCAACTGCTCTTGATATTTCTGACTGGACAGGATCAACAGGCATGAACATTTCAGGAACCTGTGACCTTGCACCGATCGATGAACAGGAAGCAATGCTTAAAGAGCTCCTTCCGGATGCAAAAACAGTAGGTATCCTTTACTGTTCAGCAGAACCGAACTCAGCATACCAGGCGAAGAAGTTTGAGGAAGCACTTGAAAAAGATGGAATTAAGTATAAAGAATACACAGCAGCAGATTCTAATGAAATCCAGTCTGTAGTGACAAGTGCAGTAGATGAGTGCGACGCACTTTACATCCCAACTGATAATACAATGGCATCTAACACAGAGATTATCAACAATATCTGTCTTCCGGCAAAAGTACCGGTAATCGCAGGTGAACAGGGAATCTGCTCAGGCTGTGGTATTGCAACTCTTTCTATCAGCTACTATGACATTGGATACAGAGCAGGTGAAATGGCTTACGATATCCTTGTAAATGGAAAAGATATCTCAACCATGGATATTGAAAGTGCACCGAATGTTACAAAGATGTATAACAAAACAATTTGTGACGAACTCGGAATCACTGTTCCGGACGATTACGAAGCAATTGAGGAATAATCAGTATAGAAAGAGGCAAGAACAATGTATTTAGCAGCTTTAGATCCGATGTCTCTTGTGCGCGCCCTTCCGGGAAATGTAGCGCAGGGGATCATCTGGGGAATTATGGCGCTTGGCGTTTATATCACCTTCCGCATTCTGGATTTTGCGGATCTGACGGTTGACGGATCGCTGGCTACAGGTGGAGCAGTTGCAGTTATGCTGATCCGCGGCGGTATGAATCCGGCACTGGCACTTCTTTTCGCATTTCTGGCAGGTATGGCAGCCGGATTTGTGACAGGTATTTTACATACGTTTTTTGGAATTCCGGGCATTCTGGCCAGTATTCTGACGCAGATCGGACTTTACTCGGTGAATCTCGGAATCATGGGAAAATCCAATCAGGCAGTCAATGTTATGCAGTATAAATTGGTTGCATCGCTTCGTTATGTGACCGGCGAAGGAAGTGAACTGTTTTTTGTAAAGCTGATCGTGGCAGCACTTATCCTGATCGCAATTATTTACTGGTTCTTTGGAACTGAGCTTGGCGCATCGATCCGTGCAACCGGATGTAACCCGCAGATGGCAAGTGCACAGGGAATCAATACAGGCTTTACAAAGGTTCTGGCGCTTATGATCTCCAACGGACTTGTGGGACTTTCCGGTGGGATTTACGCACAGTACCAGGGAGCAGCCGATGTTAATATGGGACGTGGTGCCATTGTAATCGGACTTGCAGCCGTTATCATCAGCGAAGTTATTTTTGGAAAATTCTGTGCAGGCAGAAAAGCAGCCTTTGCATTTACACTGGGTGCAATCTTTATCGGAGCGATTATTTACTATATTGTAATCGCACTGGTATTGTGGCTGAAGATGCCTTCTGATTATATGAAACTGTTCTCAGCGGTAGTGGTTGCATGCTTCCTTGCAGTTCCGTACATGAAGGGTAAATATTTAACAAAGAAACGGAGGACTGCATAATGGGATATATGTTGGAAATCCAGAATATTCATAAAACCTTTAATCCGGGAACGATCAACGAAAAAGTCGCACTTAACGGAGTGAATCTGAACCTCAATCCGGGTGATTTTGTGACTATCATCGGTGGAAATGGTGCAGGAAAATCCACCACACTGAATGCGATCGCAGGAGTGTGGTCTGTAGACGAAGGAAAGATCATCATTGACGGAGTGGATATTACAAAGCTTTCAGAGCATAAAAGAGCACTTTATCTGGGAAGAGTTTTCCAGGATCCGATGACTGGAACTGCGGCAACTATGTCGATTGAAGAAAATATGGCGATCGCAGCCAGACGTGGCGAGCGCAGAGGTCTTGGATGGGGCATTACGAAAAAAGAGCGGGAGCGCTATAAAGAAGCCCTGAAAGAACTTGATCTTGGACTGGAAGACCGTCTGAGCAGTAAAGTCGGACTTCTTTCTGGTGGACAGCGACAGGCGATCACTCTTTTGATGGCGTCTCTTAAAAAGCCAAAGCTTTTACTTCTGGACGAGCATACTGCAGCACTTGACCCGAAAACTGCAGCGAAGGTACTTGCCATCTCTGATAAGATCATTCAGGAGCATCAGCTTACTGCAATGATGGTAACACATAATATGAAAGATGCCATCGCGCACGGCAACCGCCTGATCATGATGCATGAAGGAAAAATTATCTACGATGTATCAGGAGAAGAGAAGAAGAATCTGAAGGTTGCAGATCTGCTGGCGAAGTTTGAAGAAGTCAGCGGCGGCGAGTTTGCGAATGACCGGATGATGTTGTCGTAGAGAATATTTTGAAAATGAAATAATAGTAGAAAACAGGAACGAGGTTTTACGATTGATGTAGAGCCTCGTTTTTTTCACGTCTTGTTTAAATGTACTATAAAAAACAGAGCGGATTCTGAAATGCTATAAAATTATAGAGAATACCTATTAGCAATATAGGATAGAAATTATCAATGAACCTCTTAAAAAATCCGGAATGGAAGAGAAAGAGGCAGAAGAAAGCCAAAGGACATTCCGTTGCATGCCATAGGGTGAAAGAAATCTTGTAAAGAAAATTGACATAAAAGTGTAAAGATGCTAGTATAATAAATAGAAAAGGTGCTACCGATGACGGTTCGCCTGATATTATTTGGTTATTAAAAATAACCGCTCATGTTTTCTCAGGACGATGGGCGGTTATTTTTGCGTCTTGGAATCATGCTTTCCACGCACATACCCAAGACTGTAAAAAGTCGCACACAGTGAAATAGCACCTTGAACTTATGGTAACAAACATAAAGAAGAAAATCAATATAAAATAAAATGACAGAATTGTCTAATCCATCAACTGCAATTCATACAATTTCTTATACAACCCATCCTTCACCAGCAGGTCCTGGTGGGTTCCAGATTCTTTTATTTCCCCGTGATGCATCACAATAATTTTATCTGCATGCTGGATCGTAGAAAGCCGGTGTGCGACCATGATCGTAGTTCTTCCATCCATCAGCCGTGCAAGTGCCTGTGTGATCAGTGTTTCGGTTTCTGTATCGATGTTGGCAGTTGCTTCATCGAGAACAAGGATCTTCGGATCATAAGCAAGTGTCCGTGCGAAGGACAAAAGCTGGCGCTGCCCGGCAGATAGAGTACTTCCGCGTTCTGTAACCGGTTCATCATATCCGTGCGGCAGTTTCTGAATAAATGGATCTGCATTTACAATTTCGGCAGCCCGTCTGACATCGTCCGGTGAGATTGCTTCATTATTCAGCGAGATATTACTTTTGATGTCTCCGGTGAAGATGAAGACATCCTGCTGAACCTGACCAATCGCACCGCGGAGTACATCCAGATCAATTTCATGAATATCAATCCCATCAATCAGGATCTGTCCCTTCTGGATATCAAAATATCTTCCGATCAGATTTAAAATTGTAGATTTTCCTGCCCCAGTAGCGCCGACAAAAGCAGCTTTTTCACCCGGCCGGATTACAAAACTTACATCTTTTAAAATATAATTTTCCTCTTCGTAGGCAAACCAGACATGGCGGAATTCAATTTCACCAAGAATATTGACCGGAGCCGGATCGGTCGGAGATACGATTTCTGGTTTTACATCAAGAACACTGAAAATCTTTTCTGCGGAAGCAATGGAAGACTGCAGGGTTCCAAGCTGTTCGGAAAGCTCCTGGATTGGCTCAAAAAAGGAGCTGATGTAGGTGATAAACACGAACAGGGTTCCGAGAGAAAGACTTCCATTTAACACAGAAAGGCTTCCGGTACGGATAACAAGGATCATGGCAATGACCGAAACCAGATAGATTGAAGGCCGGAAGATCGCAAAAGTCATGATCTCGCGGAAATTGGCACGGTACAGTTCCATAGATTTGCCTTCAAATTCACTGTATTTCTCTTTTTCGCGTGCAAAGATCTGGATCAGCTTCATACCGGAAATATGTTCGGACAGGAAGGTGTTCAGCTCTGTGATTTTATTTCTTGTGATCTGGTAAGCTTTTCTGGAGAGATGCCGGAAAACAAAAGTCAGGATTGCAACCAGAGGTAAAAGCAGGAAGGATATACCCGCCATTTTCACATTAATTGAGAGCATGACAACAGCGTAACCAATAATCTTTACAACGTTTTTAAAAAGTTTCACAAGAATGGTGGAAAACAGTTCGTTGACTGCTTCAGTATCGTTAGATACACGTGTTACGAGCTTGCCAACCGGTGTTATATTGAAAAAAGAAAGTGACAGGCTGTGTATATGTGTAAATGTTTCTTCACGCAGTTTGTACACGATCTGCTGGCCCATCTTCTGCAAAAGCCAGGTGTCGGCAAGGTTCAGGAAAAATCCGCTAAAAAGCAGCAGAAGAAACAGGATTCCGGCTTTTAAGATCCCCTTAAAATCATTTTGTCTTAAAATCTTCAGATCATTGGAAGTAAGCTTCTGTGCACCTTCTCTGACATAATTTTTTAAAACAGATGTATCGGCATTTTGCAGTGCAGTACATTCAGAGCGGGTGAGATTTTCTGCCATGTAATAGTGATCCTTCCAGAGAAAAATCTGATAAAAGGAAGCAGAATCCGCCTTAGATACTGCCTGGTCGCGCGACAGTACAAGACCGTTCCAGTTTATAGCGTCCGAAGCGGAAACGTCGGCTTCTACATACGGATGATAATAACCGTTGATATACTGGTCGATTGCATTTCCGATGATGATCGGGCGGTAAAGTTCCACAGCAATGATGAAGAGAACCAGGACAGTTGCCAGGGTCATTACCCATTTATGCGGTTTTAGATAACTTAAAAGTCGTTTCATCTTATTATGGCTACCTCCTGTTCTCCAATGGAAGCTTCCAACTGTTGCTTTTCAAACATATCTTTATAAATACCATTTTTCTGAATCAGTTCGGTGTGTGTTCCAAGCTCTTTCATTTCCCCGTTTTCAAGTACCATGATCAGATCGGCATGCTGTACCGTGGAAATTCGGTGTGCGATCAGGATTGTTGTTTTTCCTTTACGATCGTCCCTGAGATTATGTAGGATATGTTCTTCTGTATCGGTGTCGACAGCGGAAAGGGAGTCATCAAGGATCAGGATCGGTGCATTTTTTATCAGTGCGCGGGCGATGGAGCTGCGCTGTTTCTGACCGCCGGAAAGCGTAACGCCACGTTCGCCGACGATCGTATCATAGTTGTCCGGAAAATTTGCAATATTATCGTGAATGCAGGCTGATTTTGCTGCGGCGATAATACGGCTCATATCCTGTGATTTTGTACCGAATGCAATATTTGCTTTCAGAGTATCGGAAAAAAGAAAATTATCCTGTGGTACATAAGCAATATTTTCACGCAGAGTTTTCAGCGGAATTGTGTTGATATCATGGTCATCCAGATAAATCATGCCTGGCTCGGTGTTGTAAAGCCGGAGCAGGAGATTGACCAGAGTGGACTTTCCGTTGCCGGTGCGCCCGATGATGGCAAGGGTTGTCCCGGATGGGATGTCCAGATTGATATCATGCAGTACCGGAGAAGTATTTCCAAGGTGCGTAAAGGTCAGGTGATCAAAACGGATATCCCCGTGCAGGGTATCTAAAGTTGTGACAGAAGCAGTATCTTTTACATTTGTCTGTGCTTCCAGGATTTCCTGTACACGGCGGATGGATGCAGTTCCCTGGGAAAACATGACGGCAGCTTCCGAACAGGCGAGCATCGGCCATACCAGCATATTGACATACTGATTGAAAGCTACGAAGCGTCCGAGTGTAATCTGTCCGATCAGGGCGAGGTATCCCCCATAAAGGAGTGAGGCAAGACTGGAAAATCCGATGATCACATCCAGAAGCGGGATCAGGATGGCTTCCAGCTTTGCGATGCGCATACTTTTATCCATGGTGTCCTGGTTCTTTTTGGAAAAAGAAAGGATTTCTGCCTGCTTGCGAACAAAGGCCTTGATCACACGGATCCCGGAGAAGCTTTCCTGTACAAAGTCGGCAAGATTGGAAACACTGTCCTGACGTTCGGTGTAGAGGTCATCCAGTACCTTTCCGTAATGCATATAGCCGAGGCAGATGATGACCATCGGGATCAGTGCCAGAAGGGTCAGTTTTATATTGACATAATACATCATCTGGCAGACGACCAGGAGCGTCATGACTACGGAATCAAAGATGCAGATGACAGCAGGGCCAAGTGCCATGCGGACCGCATTTAAGTCACTGGTAAACCGGGTCATCAGATCACCTGTTTTGTGGTTGTTGTAGTATTCCACATCCATAGTTTCCAGATGGGAAAACATTTCATTACGCAGTTTACGCTCGATAATGCGTGCGGTTCCAAAAAGAAAATAACGCCACAAAAAACGGCCGACTGCAAGCAGAAGACCAATCAGAAAGATCCCAAGAAGACAGGTACGAATGGAATTCCACGTAATGCTGCGCGCGGTAAGACCATCGGTAATGATACCGGTAAGTTTTGGAATAAATACACTTGCTGCATCTACAGCAAAAAGAGTAAGGATTCCAGCAATATAGCGATATTTGTATCGTCTGACATATTGCATGATAAAGGGCAGTGGTTTCATATCAATGCCTCCTGAAAATGATAAATTTTTTCTATATTAACTATTATAGAGGATAGAATCTGGGGTGTCAAAGATTCCGTCAAATAAACGGAAAATACTTTGTGAAACAGGGGAAATTTCGTGAAAACGACAATTGCTATTTAAGATACATTTTTCTATAATGACGGGAGGTAAAATGTTAATGAGATAAACAGAGGGATTATATGAAAACATTACAGAAAGATTTGACGACCGGGAATCCGGGAAAAATTATTTTTAATTTCACACTGCCGATCTTCATTGGAAATGTATTTCAGCAGTTCTATAGTATGGCGGATACGATTATCGTAGGAAAGTTCGTGGGAACCAAAGCACTTGCGGCTGTTGGAAGTACGGGAACGATCATGTTTCTGATCAATGGATTTATTCTGGGAATGACGGCAGGATTTACCGTACTTACGGCACAGAAATTTGGCGCAGGTGATATGAAAGCAATGCGCAAGACTGTAGGAAATGCCGCGATTCTGGCGATTATTATGTCTCTTATTATGACTGTGCTCGGAATGATGGCAATGAAACCGCTTCTTGGGATTATGAAGACACCGGATGATATTTTCAAGGATGCCTATGCGTATATTATGGTAATCTGTGGTGGAATTGCGGCGCAGATGCTATATAACTTTTTATCCAGTGTCTTGCGGGCACTTGGTAACAGCAAGGTTCCGCTGTATTTCCTGATTCTTGCGGCGCTGCTCAACATTGTGCTGGATATGGTATTTATCATTGCATTTCACATGGGCGCAGCCGGTGCGGCATGGGCGACCGTGATTTCACAGGGGATTTCGGGAATCCTGTGTCTGGTATATATTGTGAAGGCGGTTCCGATCCTGCATTTACATAAGGAGGACTGGCGTCCGAGCGGACATCTGCTGAAGATCCAGCTTGCAGTCGGAATTCCGATGGCTCTTCAATATTCGATCACAGCAATCGGAACCATGATGGTACAGACTGCCCTGAATCTGCTTGGCTCCACACAGGTAGCAGCATTTACCGCAGCGAATAAGATCGAGCAGATCGTGACGCAGGCATATGTTGCGATGGGAACCACGATGGCAACCTATTGCGCACAGAATATTGGAGCTGGTAAGATCAAAAGGATCCGTCAGGGATTTAAGTCAATTACGATCATGGGAAGTATCTATTCAGTCGTAGTTGCGGCGATCATTATGACAGTTGGAAAATATATGACGTATCTGTTCCTGTCTGGGGATCTGACAGAAATTATGCATTCCGTGGATATTTACCTGAAGTGTGTCGGTACTTTCTTTATTCCGCTTACCGTTGTAAATGTTTACCGGAATGGAATCCAGGGAATGGGATATGGACTGCTTCCGATGATGGCTGGTGTGGCTGAGTTGGTTGGCAGGGGTGTTGTTGCCATGATCGCGGCAGGGCAGAAGAGTTACTTTGGAGTATGCATGGCAAGTCCGGCGGCATGGATCCTGGCAAGTGCATTGCTGATCGTGATGTATTATTATGTGATCCATCAGAATGAGAAGCGGTTTGCGAAGTATGCGGATGAGGAATAGAAAAGTTTTCTTTATAAAGCAAACGGAATGAATAACAGCTCCGGCGAATATACTTTTTAGTAAAGTGGTTCGCCAGGAGCTGTTTTTATGCGCCTTTTTTTATACATATCTGACTTTATAGTCCCTTTTATGATTTTGTCCATTCTTATATATGGAATTTTTGCAGGAGTGAATGTATATGATACTTTTATTCAGGGAGCAAAGCGTGGATTTTGGACGGTCGTGCGGCTGATGCCGACGTTGATCGGATTGATGGCAGCAGTGGGGATTTTGCGAGCATCGGGTTTTCTGGAATTTATATCGGAAATAATTGGAAATGTGACGGAGCAGATTGGATTTCCGGGGGCATTGGTTCCGCTTACGATTGTGAAAATGTTTTCGTCCTCTGCCGCAACGGGATTATTGCTTGATATCTATAAGGAATTTGGAACGGATTCGAGAAACGGAATGATCGCTTCAATTTCGATGGCGTGTACGGAAACGATTTTCTATACGATGTCTGTGTATTTTATGTCAGCAAAGGTGAAAAAAACCAGGTATACTCTTGCCGGAGCACTTATTGCAACATTTGCAGGGCTTGCAGCAAGTGTGTGGCTGGCAGCACTTGTATAAATAAAAGTTGTATATAAAAATTATCGAATGTTGTATTCAGATCTTTTTGAAAAATGTATATATCGCACAATAAAAATGACTACAATTAACAAAAAATGTGCAAAATCTTGACAAAGAATGGAGAGAAACATAGAATATAGTCTATAGATGGTTCGAATCCAATTTTTATACGAAAAGGAGCAAAACATGAACGCAGCAGAAATTATTAAAAAAGATTTGGATGCAATTTATATTGGGAATCTGAGCACAGTAGATGACGATCTTACACTTCCGGAGAACGGAAAATATGGTGCTCAATTTACCTGGGAGACAGGGGAAGAAAGATTTATTGACAATACAGGAAAGGTACATCGTCCGCTGCATGGCATGGGAAACCGTAAGGTTACACTGACGGTTACTGCAACATATGAAGGATGTAGTGAGTCAAGAGAATATGTGGCGACCGTATTGCAGGAAGCAAAAGAAAATATCGTAAAAGAAGTACGTAAAGTCGTCCTTAATGCACTGGTCGGTGAAGAAGCACATCTTCCGTCTGTTGTGATCGTATATACAGAAGATGGACGCCGCATGACAATGCCGGTGAAATGGAATACATATGAACCGGCAAAAGAAGAGACAGTGGTTGCAGTTGCAGGTGTGATCGATGGAACAGAAAAGGAAGCATCTGCAGAGATCCATTATAAAAAGGAAATAGTACCAGTAAAAGGACCGGAGAAAAAGGTGGATTATGTTCCACTTGGACAGGTTCGGTTGAAAGAAGGAACTCTTTATTATAAATACCAGAAGCTGATGGAAGAATATCTTCTTGGAATTGACGATGACCAGATGCTTTATAATTTCCGCAAAGCGACCGGACTGGATACCAAAGGAGCACCTCCGATGACCGGTTGGGATGAGGAAAGCTGTAAACTGAAAGGGCACACGACCGGACATTATCTGTCAGGTATTGCACTTGCATTTGCAGCAACCGGCAATCCAAAATTTTTAGATAAAGTCAATTACATGGTAGCAGAGCTGAAAAAGTGCCAGGATGCATTTGCGGCAACCGGCAAATATCACAGAGGATTTTTGAGCGCATACTCAGAGGAACAGTTCGATCTTCTGGAAGTATATACTAAATACCCGGAAATCTGGGCTCCGTATTATACTTTGGATAAGATTATGTCCGGATTATATGATTGTCATGTACTTGCCGGAAATGAGACGGCAAAAGAGATCCTGGACTTGATGGGAGACTGGGTATATGACAGACTTTCCCGTCTGCCAAAAGAAACACTGGATAAAATGTGGGCAATGTATATTGCGGGCGAGTTTGGTGGTATGCTTGGAACAATGGTAAAAGTCTATGAGCTGACCGGAAAAGAAAATCATCTGAAGGCTGCAAAACTTTTTGAAAATGAAAAGTTATTCTATCCGATGGAAGAAGAATGCGATACATTGGAGGATATGCATGCAAACCAGCATATTCCGCAGATTATCGGTGCAATGGATCTGTATCGGGCAACTGGTGATGAGATTTATTGGGAAATCGGAAAGAATTTCTGGAATATCGTGACTGGTGGACATACATATTGTATCGGTGGGGTTGGTGAGACTGAGATGTTCCATCGTGCAAATACAACGTGCTCTTATCTTACGGATAAGGCTGCTGAAAGCTGTGCAAGTTATAATATGCTGCGCCTGACCAGTCAGTTATTTGAATATACTCGAAGCGGCGATCTGATGGATTATTATGATAATACGCTGAGAAATCATATCCTGACATCAAGTAGTCATAAATGTGATGGTGGAACGACTTATTTTCTTCCACTTGGTCCGGGTGGCAGAAAAGAATTCTTCCTTTCAGAGAATTCCTGCTGTCATGGAACCGGTATGGAGAGCAGATTCCGTTATATGGAAAATATTTATGCGCAGGATGAAGATGCGCTTTACATTAACCTTCTTGTAGATTCCGTGCTGACGGACGAAAATGGAAAAACGATGATTGAACTTCAGAGTGTGGATGAAGAAGGTGTAATGGAAATCCGTTGCCAAAAGGATCAGAAAAAAGTTCTTAAAATCCATATTCCGGCATGGGGGCAGAAGGATTTTAACGTGTCTGTAAATGGAAAAGTTCTTGCAGATACAGCACTTCATGATGGATATCTGGTAATTGATGCAGATCCGAAAGCCGGAGATGTGATCCGACTGGAACTTCCGATGGAATTCCGTGTGTTGGATAACAAGTCTGATGCGGCATTTGTCAATCTTGCATATGGGCCATATATTCTTGCGGCACTTTCAGAGGAAAAAGAATTCCTTACAGCACCGGCAGTAGAAGAAATTCATATGGTTGATGGAAAATTACAGTTTGAAGCGAATGGAATGAAGATGATCCCTCTTCCGGAAGTAGATATGGAAGCTTATCATGTATATTTTCATAAAGAATAAAAATAAGAAATAAAAAGCAGGAGTGTGCAGTTAAAAAATGTACACTCCTACTTTTTTGTCATATCAGTTATATCATACTTTTGCGAAGATAAGAGATTTAAATAAAATCTTCTTGACGGATTCTGCAAAACAGTGGATAATATTGCACAGTAATCACATGTGACAAGACAGTAGATTATACACTAAAAGAATGACAGGAGCAGGAGAAAGTTATGAAAGAGTTTCTAAGAAAGAAAAATATTATCTTTTCAGCGAAGCGATACGGAATCGATGCGCTTGGTGCAATGGCGCAGGGACTGTTTGCATCGCTTCTGATCGGTACGATCATCAGTACACTCGGAGAACAGCTTGGTATAGGAATCCTTGTAACAGTAGGCGGTTATGCGAAAGGAGCAACCGGAGCTGCGATGGCAATCTCGATCGGAGTAGCACTTCAGTGTCCGCCACTTGTATTGTTTTCACTGGCGGCAGTCGGAATGGCAGCAAATGAACTTGGGGGTGCCGGAGGACCTCTTGCGGTTTTGGTCGTTACGATTTTTGCAGCAGAATTTGGAAAACTGGTTTCAAAAGAAACAAAAATAGATATTATTGTGACACCATTTGTGACGATCTGTGTGGGGGTTCTGCTTTCACTGGGATGTGCACCGGCGATCGGAGCAGCGGCAAGTACCGTAGGAACTGCGATCATGTGGGCGACTGAATTACAGCCATTTTTCATGGGAATTATCGTATCTGTGATTGTTGGTATTGCACTGACACTTCCAATCAGCAGTGCAGCGATCTGTGCGGCACTTTCACTTACCGGGCTTGCAGGAGGTGCTGCTGTAGCCGGCTGCTGTGCACAGATGGTTGGTTTTGCGGTTATGAGTTTTAAGGAAAATAAATGGGGTGGTCTTTTTGCACAGGGAATAGGAACCTCGATGCTCCAGATGGGAAACATTGTGAGAAATCCGAGAATCTGGCTTCCGCCGACACTGGCATCCGCAATTACCGGTCCGGTCGCAACCTGTATCTTCCATTTGAAGATGAACGGTGCGGCAGTGGCATCCGGAATGGGAACCTGCGGACTGGTCGGACAGATTGGTGTGTACACTGGCTGGGTAAATGATATTGCAGAAGGAACCAAAGCTGCGATCACCGGAATGGACTGGGCAGGTCTGGTGCTGATCTGTTTTATTCTTCCGGCAGTGCTTTCCTGGACGATTGCGATTCCGATGAGAAAATGTGGTTGGATCAAGGAAAATGATCTGAAACTGGATCTGTAGATTCAAGTGTAAATTATATAAAATGTGTTTGATGGGCTATCCTGTGGGAATGTTTCGGATTCTCACAGGATAGTTTTATTTTGTGTGAAATAGGATCAATCTAATAAATTTTTTTCCACCTCATCATATACGATCTCAAATGGCGCCGGCCCCACATCCAGTACCGCCCTGTGAAATTCTTTTTGGGAGAATTGATTTCCCAGAGTATCTGCCATCTCCTTTTTCAATTCATAAAATTTCAGGTATCCAATATAGTATTTCAGATAATTGGCAGGACTTCCAATAATCAGTTCGTAGACACTCTGTACTGCATTTGCATCATTGATTCCGTAATCGCTGAAAAAGCGGACTGTATCAGTTACAGACCAGCCGTCATAATGAATTCCCATATCTGCAAGTGCATAAAGTCCAAGAATGACAGAACTGTTTTTCTGGAGAAGCGATGCTTCCGTCTTAGAGAGAGGTGCAAGGTAGTAGGACATCATTTCCGCATAGGTGGCCCAGCCCTCAACGTATCCGCCAAAATCAAGAATGCTCCGAATAGGATCCGGCTCAGAAGCAGAAAAATAGACAGTCTGGTACAGATGTCCGGGATAGCCTTCGTGAGCAAGGGTCGTGTAGAGATTCAGCCCTGAGGCGGTCTGTCCGTTGTTAATATAGATGACATTTTCCGTCAGATTGTCAATGGCAGGGATCATATAGAAAGCGGGACTTAGATAATCCTGCATGGATTCCGGAACATATTTGACCTGGAAATCAACATCAGGAATTTCCGGGAATGTATCTGTGATTTTAGACCTGAGATCATCCAGCATGGAATCAGGAGGTGTCTGCTCCAAAACGGATGCCTGGGTAAGTGCTGCGTCGGCAGGGAAGAGAACCTTCTGCATGGCATTTAGATCTTCCAGTATCTGTGCCCTGGTCATCAGTCGCAGACGGGAAATGGATTCATTACAGCCGGTAGTCTGACGCACCAGATATTCATAGTATTTTTTTCCATAGAGGAAATGGCTAAGTCCCTGTTCATTTGTTCCTTTTCCTTTCAGCGATTTGATAGCGGTGATCAGATTTTGATAAGCTGGATAAATCTCTTCTGTTACAAGTTTTATATTTTCTTTCCGAAAAGAATCTTTTTTGTTTTCAGGTAAAAGATCCAGTGACGCGATCCGTTCGCTAAATGTACTGATCAGATAATTCTCTTTACCCATATCGATAAAAGACTGGCAGGTGTCCAGAACAGAGTCAGCCTGGTAATCCGGCATAAAAAGACCGGAAGCAGCTTTTTTCTGCTCAAACCGGATGACAGAATCAAAATAGGCAGGCGTTTCTTTTAAGAGAGCCAGATAGGTTTCTACATCCTGTGTGTCGTAAAAGCTGTATTCCGAGAGCAGAACAGGCAGCTGGGTATGAATGCCGGATACGGGGCCGAGAGGCTCCTGATAAAGCAGATAATCTGTTCCTGTGGATGCATTTTTAAGATAGGTATCCAGGATTTTAAAGGTTAGTGCATTTTCTGAAGAAAGAGTGCCGGGATCAAATTCCTGCAGAGAAGAGAGAACATTTCTGACAGAAGCTTTCGCTGCAACGGGATCAGAAGAAAGACTGCCATATGTAGCCGGGATGTCCGCGATTCCATAGTCAGAAGGAGAACGCAAGGTATAGTGAAGACTGATGGTATTTGCGGATACTTCCGTCTGGAAAAGGCTGCGTGTGAAGGTACGGAATTGCCGGTCGGAAGATTCTGCATGCAGAGAGTTCCAAAATGCATTGCCAGACAGAAAAGAAATCAGAATGACCAGCAGACAACAGGGAAGGATCAGAAAAATTTTTTTCCGGTGTTTAAGAATTAAATGAAACATAAAACTCCAGAAGAAATGATGTTGTTTCTATGTATATGATTTTGATTCTGGAAATATGTATCTCAAACGAAACTTTACAGAAATAAAACAAGTGTCTTGTCAGATGTAAAGTACGGTGCTATAATGGGCACTATGCTGAAAAAAGATCAGAGATGAGAAAAGAGTCAGTAAGGGAGGATCACGTTATGACAACGGTGGAAGAGATACAGAAGCTTAAAAAAGAGAAGAATGCTGTCATTCTGGCACATTATTATGTGCGGCCGGAGGTGCAGGAAATAGCAGATTATATAGGGGATTCTTTTTACCTGAGCAAGGTAGCGACGAAGCTCAAAGAAAAGACAATCGTATTTTGTGGCGTTTCTTTTATGGGGGAGAGTGCGAAGATCCTGAATCCGGAGAAAACGGTTCTGATGCCGGATATGACAGCAGACTGTCCGATGGCACATATGGCAGATGTGGAGACGATCCGGAAGATGCGGAAAGAGTATGATGATCTTGCTGTTGTCTGCTATATCAATTCAACGGCAGCACTGAAAGAATACTCGGATGTCTGTGTGACATCTGCAAATGCAGTGAAGATCGTAAAAGAACTTCCGAACAAGAATATTTTCTTTATTCCGGATCGGAATCTGGCACATTTTGTAGCCGATCATGTACCGGAAAAAAATTTTGTTTACAACAATGGATTCTGTCCGACTCATGAACGGATGGAACCAGAGGATGTAGCCGAAGTGAAAAGGAGACATCCGGGGGCACAGATCGTCGCACACGGAGAATGCCGTGCAGAACTTCTTGCGATGGCAGATTACGTGGGAAGCACATCAGGAATCATCCAGTATGTAACGGCAAGTGATTGTCAGGAATTTATTGTCTGTACAGAAGAGGGTGTGGGTTACAAGCTGAAGGAACAGAACCCGGAGAAGACATTCTATTATCCGGACAAGCTACCGGTATGTCCGAATATGAAAAAGAATACGCTGGAGAAGATATTGCATGTTTTGCAGACTGGTGAAAATGAGGTTCACGTAGATGCAAAACTTCGGGAAAATTCCAAAAAACCGTTAGAGAAAATGCTTGAGCTTGCTGCAAAATAAAAGAACTGGAAAATCAAAAATAAGAAACAACAGGTGACCGGCTAAGAGAACCGGAATTGGAGGGATAAAGTTGGAGATTAAGACAGATGTAGTGATCGTTGGAACGGGAGTTGGTGGAGCGTTTTCAGCACTGAATCTTCCGGAGGATAAACAGATCCTTATGATTACCAAGTCAGATCTGGAAAGCAGTGATTCATTTCTGGCACAGGGTGGAATCTGTGTACTTCGTGATGATGAGGATTATGAGGGATATTTTGAAGATACAATGCGCGCAGGTCATTACGAGAACAGGAAAGAATCGGTGGATATTATGATCCGCAGCTCGCAGGAAATTATTCATGATCTGATTGGATATGGCGTGGATTTTGCCAAAAAAGACGGAAATCTTGCATTTACAAGAGAAGGTGCGCATTCCAGACCAAGGATTCTTTTCCATGAAGATATTACAGGGAAAGAGATTACGAGTAAACTGCTCATGCATGTAAAGAAACGAAAAAATGTACAAATACACGAATATACAACTATGACAGACATAATTGTTAAAAATGGAAAATGCGCAGGTATTTTAGCGAAGACGGAAGACGGTGAAGAGATGAAGATCTATGCACAGGATACGATTTTTGCAAGCGGTGGAATCGGAGGAAGATACCAGCATTCTACAAACTTTCCACATCTGACAGGAGATGCGCTTGATATTTCCAGGAAGCATGGAATCCGTCTGGAGCATCTGGATTATGTCCAGATCCACCCGACAACTTTGTATTCTTCAAAACCAGGGCGAAGATTTCTGATTTCAGAATCTGTCCGTGGAGAAGGCGCAGTTCTTTATAATAAAGACGGAGAACGTTTTGTAAATGAGCTTCTTCCGAGAGATGTGGTGACAAAAGCAATCCGGGAACAAATGGAAAAAGACGGAACGGATCATGTATGGCTTTCCATGGAAAATATTGATAAGAATACGATCCTGGAGCATTTCCCAAATATCTGTGAGCGGTGCCGGGAAGAAGGCTATGACGTGACAAAAGAGTGGATCCCGGTTGTTCCTGCACAACACTATTTCATGGGAGGCATCTGGGTAGACAGCGACAGCAGAACTTCGATGGAGCATCTGTATGCGGTTGGAGAGACCAGCTGCAATGGCGTCCATGGGGCGAACCGTCTGGCAAGTAATTCTCTGCTTGAGAGCCTGGTGTTTGCAAAACGTGCGGCACATAAGATTTCCGGAGTGGAAAATGCAGTAAATCCTGTACTGTTCTGTAAAGAGGCAATATAAAAGAAAAAGATCTGTTTAGAATGAGGAAAAAAGAAATGAATAAGATTACGATGACATTGAATGTAGACCATCTGATAAAAGAAGCACTGCAGGAGGACATTTCCAGTGAGGACGTGACCACCAATGCGGTGATGAAAGAAGCGGTGACCGGAGAGGTGCAGCTGATCTGCAAACAGGATGGAGTAGTTGCCGGGCTGGATGTATTTCACAGAGTATTTGAAATTCTGGATGAAAATGTGAAGACAGATTTCTATTGTAAAGACGGTGACGAAGTGAAAAAAGGAGAATTGATGGGGATTATTACAGGCGATATCCGTGCGCTGCTCTCAGGGGAACGGGTGGCACTGAATTATCTGCAGAGAATGAGTGGAATTGCGACTTATACACATTCGGTTGCAATGCTTCTGGAAGGAACGAAGACGAAGCTTCTGGACACCAGAAAGACAACGCCGAATATGCGTATTTTTGAAAAATATGCGGTCCGTGTCGGTGGAGGATACAATCATAGATATAATCTTTCCGACGGAGTGCTTTTAAAAGACAATCATATCGGAGCGGCAGGAAGTGTGGCAAAGGCGGTGGAAATGGCAAAGGAATATGCACCGTTTGTCCGCAAAATTGAGGTAGAAGTTGAGAATCTGGATATGGTGCGTGAGGCTGTTGATGCGGGAGCAGATATTATTATGCTGGATAATATGTCGCCGGAGGATATGAAGGAGGCAATCAGGATTATTGACGGACGTGCAGAGACAGAATGTTCCGGAAATGTAACAAAAGAAAATATTGACCGTCTGACGTCTCTTGGAGTAGACTATATATCAAGTGGGGCACTTACCCATTCTGCTCCTGTCCTTGACATTTCGCTGAAGAATCTGCATGCTATTTAAGCCGGTCTGGATTCAGTAAGAGTGAAGACAGGATTTGGCAGACAGAAGAGGAAAGTCTGTAATACGTCAGGCACAGAGCAGAATTGCAGAAAAAGGAGAGTTATATCGGGATGACAGGTTCCAGACGAAGAGAAGAGATTGTCAGCAAAATAAAGAGCAGTGAGGTTCCGGTACCCGGGAAAGAACTGGCGAAGGTATATGATGTAAGCCGTCAGGTCATTGTACAGGATATTGCGCTGATCCGTGCAGCCGGATATGATATCATTTCAACCAACCGGGGATATATTCTGAATGCACCGCATACGGTAACGAGAGTGTTCAAAGTCAGTCATACGGATGAACAGATGGAGGATGAGCTTTGTTCAATCGTGGATCTGGGAGGCAAGGTGGTAAATGTAATGATCAATCACCGGATTTATGGACATATGGAAGCACCTCTTGATGTGGCATCGCGGAGAAATGTCAAAGAATTCATGGAAGGGATCCATAGTGGAAAGTCCAGTCCGCTTAAGAATATCACTTCCAACTATCACTACCACACAGTTGAAGCGGATTCAGAAGAGACACTGGATCTGATCGAGCAGGTATTGAAGGAAAAAGGCTATCTGGTGTCAAATACGCCTTGACAAGTTTCTGATATCTGTGATACGATTTTTTTGATATAGGAAAAGCGATGATGAAGAGAGTAGGTCTTTTGAATGTTTACAGAGAAGTCCCGCAGAGGCTGAGAGGGATGGCTGGAGAAGGACTGAAGATGGCTTCTGAGCAGCGCAGGTGAACATAAGGAAGCAACGAATCAGTTTCTTGTGCAAGCATGCGATGGGTTCCGCCCGTTACAGCGGCGAGTGCAGATATAGACTGCAAAAAGCAGCAGACTGTACCCGGTGAGATTCTTCCTGTGAGGGAAGGATGAAGAGAAGTGGTAACACGGTAATAATCCCGTCTTCTATATTTTATAGAAGGCGGTTTTTTATTTAACAGGAAGTTTCTGTTAAATAAAAGGCACTACGTGCCGGAGATGTGCACTTTTTTAATTTAAAGAAAAAGGAGATAAAGAATCATGGCAGACAAACCAAAATATTATATTACAACTGCAATTGCCTATACATCAGGCAAGCCACATATCGGTAACACATACGAGATCGTGCTGGCAGATGCAATTGCACGTTATAAGAGAAGTCAGGGATATGATGTTTTTTTCCAGACAGGAACTGACGAACATGGACAGAAAATTGAATTAAAAGCAGAAGAAGCGGGCGTTACACCAAAGGAATTTGTAGATAACGTATCCGGGGAGATTAAGAGAATCTGGGATCTGATGAACACTTCTTATGATAAATTTATCCGTACAACGGATGATTATCATGAGAAAGAAGTACAGAAGATATTCAAGAAACTGTATGACCAGGGAGATATTTACAAAGGACACTACGAAGGAATGTACTGTACTCCATGTGAATCCTTCTTCACAGAATCCCAGCTTGTAGATGGAAAATGTCCGGACTGCGGACGCCCGGTACAGCCTGCAAAAGAAGAAGCATACTTCTTCAAGATGAGCAAATATGCAGACAGACTGATTGAATATATCAATACACATCCGGAATTTATCCAGCCGGTAGCACGTAAGAATGAGATGATGAACAACTTCCTTCTTCCGGGACTTCAGGATCTTTGTGTATCCAGAACTTCTTTTAAATGGGGAATTCCGGTAGACTTTGATCCGAAGCATGTTGTTTATGTATGGCTTGATGCACTTACCAACTATATCACTGGTATCGGATATCACTGTGATGGTGAAAGCGATGAAATGTTCAATAAGAACTGGCCGGCAGACCTTCATCTGATCGGAAAAGATATCATCCGTTTCCATACGATTTACTGGCCGATCTTCCTGATGGCACTTGGACTTCCGCTTCCGAAGCAGGTATTTGGACATCCGTGGCTTCTTCAGGGCGATGGAAAGATGAGTAAATCAAAAGGAAATGTACTCTATGCAGATGAACTCGTAGATTTCTTTGGAGTAGATGCGGTCCGTTACTTCGTGCTGCATGAAATGCCGTTTGAAAATGATGGCGTAATCTCCTGGGAGCTGATGGTAGAAAGACTGAATTCCGATCTTGCCAATACACTTGGAAACCTTGTAAATCGTACCATTTCTATGACAAACAAATATTTTGGCGGTACAGTTACTGATAAAGGTGTGACAGAAGAAGTAGATGCAGATCTGAAAGCTGTGACAGAAAATACACCAAAGGCAGTAGAAGCAAAAATGAAGGAGCTGCGTGTGGCAGATGCAATCACAGAAATCTTCAATCTGTTCAAACGCTGCAACAAATATATCGATGAGACCATGCCGTGGGCACTGGCAAAAGAAGAAGACAAGAAGGATCGTCTGGAAACAGTTCTGTGGAATCTGATCCAAAGCATTTCCGAAGGTGCAAAACTGCTTGAATCTTTCATGCCGGAAACAGCTGAAAAGATCCTGGCACAGCTTGGTGGCGGACATGTGGTAGAAAAACCGGAAATCCTGTTCCAGAGACTCGACCTGGAAGAAGTCATGAAAAAAGTAGAAGAGCTTCATCCAAAGGTTGAAGAAGAAAAGAAAGAGGAAGAAGAAGGAATCGACATCGAAGCAAAACCGGAGATCACTTTTGAAGATTTTGAAAAGATGCAGTTCCAGGTAGGCGAGATCATTTCCTGCGAAGCAGTCAAGAAATCCAAGAAACTGCTCTGCTCACAGGTTAAGATCGGAAGTCAGGTAAAACAGATCGTTTCCGGAATCAAAGCACACTATACACCGGAAGAAATGGTAGGTAAGAAGGTTATGGTTCTTGTGAACCTGAAACCTGCAAAACTCGCCGGAGTGCTTTCAGAAGGTATGTTGCTCTGCGCAGAAGATGCAGATGGTAATCTTGCGCTGATGGCACCGGAGAAGAAGATGCCGGCAGGAGCAGAGATCTGTTAATTAAATGATTGGATAAATAAAAACGAGGAGAAGAATCCAGGATCTGGAAACTTCTCCTCAATTTTTAATGTTGAGAATTGTCTGATTTTTTTTCATCTGTGATACTTTCTTCGCTGTTCAGCTTTGATTCTAAACCTGTATTCTTTTCTTTCAGTGTGGCAAGCTGGTGATTCAGCTCCAGATTTTGTGAGTACAGTTTTTTGTTCGACTGTTTGAGTGTATGTATTCTGCACATCGAAAAAATAAGGAGAATAGCAAGTACAATAAGAGTAACATCTTTCCACATTATTTTATTTTTCATAAACCTTTCCCTCCCGTTGTATCCTTTTTGCTGTGTAATCATTATACATCAAACCCGAAAATTTACCACTGGCAAAGTGCTATATTTTGTAGAACAAATAGAGCGAAAATTAGTGAAAAAGAAAAGAACCGGATAATTTCCGATTCTCTTCTTTTGCAAGCAATCTTTAAGTTTACAGAATATCAATATATTCTCCGGCAAGTGCTTTGTTCATACTTCTTACAGCACAGAATTTTCCGCACATACTGCAGGTATCGCTGTGGTCGTCTTCTGGTTTACGACTGTCACGGATTGCCTTTGCTGTTTCAGGATCGAGAGCGCAGGCGTACTGTGCATCCCAGTCGAGAACACGGCGTGCATCTGCCATCTTGTCATCGATATCACGTGCATGCGGGATACCTTTTGCAATATCAGCGGCATGGGCTGCAATCTTAGAAGCAATGATTCCCTGTTTGGTATCTTCTACGTTTGGAAGAGCAAGGTGTTCTGCCGGCGTAACGTAGCAAAGGAAAGCAGCTCCGCTCATAGCGGCAACAGCTCCACCGATGGCAGCTGTGATATGGTCATATCCAGGAGCGATATCAGTAACAAGAGGTCCAAGTACATAGAACGGTGCGCCCATGCAGATACTCTGCTGTACTTTCATGTTGGCAGCAACCTGATCCAGCGGCACATGTCCAGGTCCTTCTACCATAACCTGTACATTATGATCCCATGCACGTTTGGTCAGTTCTCCGAGGCGGACAAGTTCTTCAATCTGGCATACATCTGTTGCATCAGCAAGACATCCCGGACGGCAGGCATCACCAAGAGAAATAGTTACGTCGTATTCTTCGCAGATGTCGAGGATTTCATCGTAATGCTCATAGAATGGGTTTTCTTCTCCGGTCATGCACATCCATGCAAAGACAAGACTTCCTCCACGGCTTACGATGTTCATTTTACGTTTATGTTTTTTGATCTGTTCGATGGTTTTTCTTGTGATTCCACAGTGAAGTGTGACGAAGTCCACGCCATCCTCAGCATGAAGACGGACAACATCAATAAAATCCTGTGCAGTAAGAGTTGCCAGGTCTCTCTGATAATGAATGACACTGTCATAGACCGGTACAGTTCCGATCATAGCAGGGCACTCGTGTGTCAGCTTCTGGCGGAATGGCTGGGTATTACCGTGGCTGGAAAGATCCATAATTGCTTCTGCACCGAGATTAACGGCACTCATAACTTTCTGCATTTCGATATCGTAGTCTTTGCAGTCGCGGGAAACGCCTAAGTTAACATTGATCTTGGTACGAAGCATGCTTCCGACACCTTCCGGATCAAGGCAGGTATGGTTCTTGTTGGCACAGATGGCAACCTTGCCTTCTGCGACAAGCTTCATCAGCTTTTCAACAGACATATGTTCCTTTTTTGCTACGGTTTCGATTTCCGGAGTCAGAATTCCTTTTCTGGCAGCGTCCATCTGGGTTGTGTAATTTCTCATGTTGTTTTGCCTCCGTTTCTTATTGGTTTGTGAGTATCACAAAAATCTGGCGTCAGCAAAACACGGACAGCGTACGCGAAAAAAACCAGACACAGCCTGATGGGTACACTTCCAGTTCGGAATGATAGAATTGCTAACGCCTTTGTCGGAAAATTTCCGGCAATGAACAGGATTTTATTTGAAAATCTCTGCCTTTTATTACGCGATACAAGGTGGTGTCCCCGGTGTAACGCGGTTTCATTTACAGCAGAGTGCTGTAAGAATGAATGATGATTATGCTTCTTTGATCTGTGACATAACGCCGCCTTTTTCCAGAACTGTGATCAGGATGAACGCAAGGATGCTTCCTGCGACAGTGGAAATAAGGAATGGAACGACATAAACGAAAAGTCCTGCCGGCGCAATTCCCATCAGATACAAAGCAACCGGATAAGCGGCAAGTGCGCCAAGGAATCCGGTTCCGATCGCTTCGGCAAGGCAGGTAAGACTTAAGATGTGGCATTTTTTGTAAACAAGACCACAGCATAAAGCACCGACCATGCTTCCAGGGAAAGCCATAAGGCTTCCGAGACCGAGCAGATTGCGGAGTAAACTTGCACAGAATGCAATGCCGACGCCCCATGCAGGACCAAGTGTTACGGCGGCAAGAATGTTGACCATATGCTGTACCGGAGCGCATTTGCTTCCGGCAACCGGTACACTGATAAAGCTTCCGACGATTGCAAGCGCGGTGAGAACACCGGCAAGTGCGAGTTTCTTTGTTGTATTATTTTGTTTCATAGTAGAGTTCTCCTTCCTTTTAAATAAAAAAGGAACTCCACACCTGAGTGGAGTTCCTGCTGTCCGTAATCACGGAACACGTTGTCAGCGTGTTCTGATCTGTCATGTAAAAAAATAAGAGATGCGGAGGCATCTCTATCAAATACATGGTATACATTCCCTCCGTTGGCATTATCCAAATCAGGTTACAGGTCGGGACAGATAAAATCCCCTCTCAGCCAGTTATCTCCAGCTCCCTGGTACATATGAACTTGTACAAGTAGAATTATAGCGCGGCAAGCCGGATTTGACAAGAGGAAATGAAAAAGTATCTCAGAAAAGACATTGTGCAGTTACTGTTCACTCCCGTGTCAATCACTCCGCTGATTGACACGGAGGATGCATGTTTTGGCTTGAATGCATCTCGCCCCATCGCCAAAGGCGATTTAAAATGGCGAGATGGGTTGCTGGTCGCACATCGTGTGAACAGTAACATTGTGCAGAATCAGAGTACATTTTTGTACAATAAAAGACGGACAGAAAGTTCTGCCCGTCCGGAATTTCATTACCGTCTTATGTAGAATACAGCAGAGATTAGCTGAGCTCTACTTTTAAAGCATCTTCCGGTTTGAATTCATTGTAAAGATCATAGATGTTGTGACCAGTAGATTCGCTGAGGACACGGCCTTCCAGAGAGTAGCAGCGGATGAAACGCTTTTTGTCGATTGCTGACCAGTGCTCTACATCCCAGCTCATGTATCCGTCTTCATCAGACTTCTTTTCTTTCAGGTATACATCAACCTGACGTCCGTCTACCATAATGTCTACAAGTTTCTTTGTGTCGGCTTCCAGCTCGACATTGTTTACAGTGTCAAATACTTTCATTTTAAAATCCTCCTATAATATCTGATCAGAATCTTCAGAAATATATTCCCCATACATTTGCAGATGTGATCTATTTGCACTATCTATAGTATACATAGAAGAAACCGGATAAGCAAGTAAAAAAAGTGACTATTCAGCGGCTAAGAATGTGTGGTATACTTAGAACATCTGAGAGCAGTCAGTAAAAAGAAAGCGAGACGAGGAAAATGATATTTGATACACATGCACATTATGATGATGAACAGTTTGACGGGGATCGGGATGAGCTTTTAAAATCTATGCCGGATCTTGGAGTTGGAACGATCGTGGATGTAAGTGCGACTTATGAATCCTGTGAGAAGGTTCTGGCACTTGCCGGAAAGTATCCATATGTTTATGCTGCAATCGGTGTGCATCCGGATGAGGTTGGAGAACTTAACGAAGATAAGATCCAGCACATGAAAGAACTCTGCCGTAACAAAAAAGTGGTTGCAGTCGGAGAGATCGGTCTGGATTATTATTGGGATAATGAATCACATGAGATACAGCAGAAGTGGTTTATCCGCCAGCTGGAGTTTGCGGGAGAAGTAAAGAAACCAGTAATCATCCACAGCAGGGAAGCTGCCGCAGATACCATGTATATCATGAAAAATTATGCACAGGGGCTTGGCGGAGTTATTCACTGCTATTCCTATTCGCGTGAAATGGCTGAAGAATATGTGAAGATGGGATTCTATATTGGAATCGGCGGAGTCGTCACATTTAAGAATGCAAAGAAATTAAAAGATGTCGCAACTGCGATCCCGATCGAGAAGATCGTGCTGGAGACAGACTGCCCGTATATGGCACCGGAGCCGTACCGTGGCAAACGGAATCAGTCTTCTTATATCCGGTATGTGGCTGAGAAAATTGCAGAGTTAAAAGAGATGAGTCCGGAAGAAGTGATCGCTGTGACAGAGAAAAATGCGAGAGATCTGTACGGCATCTAAGACGCAGGCAATGAATAATCAGGAGAATAACAGATGAAAACACCTACACTTGGAAATCCGCAGAATACCATTGAGGTTCTGCAAAAATATAATTTTAATTTTCAGAAAAAATTTGGACAGAACTTTCTGATCGATGAGCATGTGCTGGATAAGATCATTCGTGCAGCCGAGATCACAAAGGATGATTACGTGTTGGAGATCGGCCCTGGAATCGGGACGATGACACAGTACCTTGCCTGTGCGGCAAGAGAAGTAACTGCAGTTGAGATAGACCGTGCGCTGATTCCAATTCTTGAAGACACGCTGAAAGAATATGACAACGTATCGATCATCAATGAAGATATCCTGAAGGTGGATATTGCAGCACTTGCAAAGGAGAAGAACGGAGGACGGCCGATCAAGGTGGTTGCGAATCTTCCATATTATATAACGACACCGATCATCATGGGCTTATTTGAAAGCCATGTGCCGCTTGAGAGTATTACGGTTATGGTACAGAAAGAAGTGGCTGACCGTATGCAGGTAGGGCCGGGAACAAAGGATTATGGTGCACTTTCACTTGCTGTACAGTATTATGCAGAGCCGTATATTGTTGCAAATGTACCCCCGAACTGTTTCATGCCGCGTCCGGCAGTCGGCTCAGCAGTAATCCGCCTGACAAGACATCAGAAGCCTCCGGTAGAGGTTATGGATGAAAAGCTGATGTTCCGCCTTATACGGGCATCCTTTAATCAGAGGAGGAAGACTTTGGCAAATGGCCTTAAGAATTCAGGAGAGCTGAATCTTTCGAAGGAAGTCATTACTGCTGCGATAGAGAAACTCGGAAAAGGAAGCAGTGTCCGGGGAGAAGCACTGGATCTGGAAGAATTTGCCAGACTGACTAATATTATAAAGGAGGAAATGGAGCATGAGGTATGAAATCAAGGGTGATACCCTTCCGGTAGTGATCTGCCATCTGGAAGCTGGCGAGCGTATGATCACAGAGCGGGGATCCATGGCATGGATGTCTCCGAATATGAAGATGGAGACTTCGACAAATGGAGGATTTGGAAAAGCATTTGGAAGAATGTTCTCTGGAGAAGCGATGTTCCAGAATATCTATACCGCACAGGGCGGGAATGGACTGATCGCATTTGCATCCAGCTTTCCGGGTTCGATCAAGGCATTTGAAATCGGACCGGGGCAAGAATATATTTTTCAGAAAAAAGCATTCCTTGCTGGCGAACCTGGAGTAAATATATCTGTTCATTTTCACAAGAAAGTGGCTTCAGGACTATTTGGAGGAGAAGGATTTATCTTGCAGAAGGTATCCGGAAATGGAATTGTATTTGCAGAATTCGATGGACATGTGGTAGAATACGAATTACAACCGGGTCAGCAGATCGTGATTGATTCCGGTTATCTGGCAGCGATGAGTGTAACATGCCAGATGGATATCCAGACTGTGCCGGGACTTAAGAATATTGTCTTTGGCGGAGAAGGATTATTTAATACGGTTATTACAGGACCGGGACATGTATGGCTTCAGACAATGCCGATCAGCAGTGTGGCAGATTCATTGAGACCATATTTTCCAACAAGTAGTAAGTAGTTTACAAATAAGAAGAAGGGACGGGGGACGATGCTAAAAGTGCGTGTTTCCGTCCTTCATTCATACTTTCTGCAGTATTTGCAGAGTCTTTAACAGAAAGGAGTAGATGTATGACAAATTCAGTGAACAGTGCGAAAGATCTGGATAGCATTCTGTTTGATATTTCGCCGAAAATCAAGGAACTTGCCGGATTATGTGAAGCGAATACCGGGATCGACAAAGAACTTTTTGTAAAGCATGATGTAAAAAGAGGTCTCCGTGATGTAAACGGAAAAGGAGTCCTTGCGGGACTTACCAACATTTCCGATGTATGTGCCAAAAAGATTGTAAATGGCGAAGAAGTTCCGTGTGCCGGTAATTTGTATTATCGAGGCTATAACATCAAGGATCTGGTTCGTGGATTCTTGGATGCGGATCATTTTGGATATGAAGAAATTGCATATCTGCTTCTTTTTGGTGAACTTCCGACGGTTGTACAGTTGGATGGGTTTCATGAGACACTGACGGAGAGAAGGACACTTCCGCCGAATTTTGTGCGCGATGTTATTATGAAGGCACCGAGCCATGATATGATGAACAATATTTCAAGGGCGATTCTGAATCTGTATTCTTACGATGAAAAAGCTGATGATACTTCAATCCCGAATGTTCTCAGACAGTGTCTGAACCTGATCAGTGAATTTCCGATGCTGATGGTCTACGGATATCATGCATACAATTATCGTCAGGGTCAGGATATGTACATCTATGCACCGGATCCGCAGAAGTCCACCGCGGAAAATATTCTGATGATGCTTCGTGAAGACCGACAGTATACGGAGCTGGAAGCAAGGATCCTGGATATGGCACTTGTGCTGCATATGGATCATGGTGGTGGAAATAACTCTACATTTACTACCCACGTTGTCACTTCGTCCGGAACAGACACCTATTCTACAATTTCTGCTGCAATGGCATCGTTAAAAGGTCCGAAGCACGGCGGTGCGAACATCAAAGTGACGCAGATGTTTGCTGATATGAAAGAAGAGGTCAAAGACTGGGAAGATGACGATGAGGTAAGAGCATATCTGGAAGGTCTGCTTGCAAGGGAGAGGTTTGATAAAAAAGGTCTGATCTATGGAATGGGTCATGCGATTTATTCAGTATCTGATCCACGTGCTGAGATTTTCAAGAAATTTGTGGCTCAGCTTGCACATGAAAAAGGATACGATAAAGAATACGCACTTTATGAGAAAGTGGAACATATGGCACCGGAAATCATTGCCGAAAAAAGAAAGATGTATAAAGGGGTAAATGCAAATGTCGATTTTTACAGCGGACTGGTTTACCATATGCTTGGAATTCCGGAGCAGCTTTATACGCCGATCTTTGCCGCAGCGCGAATCGTTGGATGGAGTGCACATCGTCTGGAAGAACTGATCAATGTGGATAAGATTATTCGTCCGGCATATATGCCACTGGCAGAGTATCGAGAATATAAAAATTTAAATGACCGATAGTGTTGACAAACTGCTATGTAGTATGTAAAATAAAGAAACAGCTGATATATTCGAATGACATATCAGACATTTCAAAGAGACATTTCTCAAATTGTACGATATTGTGTAAACTAGACATCAGGAAAAAAGACTTGTGGAGGGTTGACCTATTATGGTACAGAAGAATATACGTTTTATGACTACAGGACAATTGATGACTTTTTGTAATGTCTGCCAGAAGATGAATGCAGATATTACGGTAAAGGATGTGACAGGACGTTTCGAGATCGATGCCAAATCGATCGTGGGACTGATGACGATAAGAATGGGAGAGAAGATGCATCTTCTGATCGAAGGCGAAGAGGAATATCTGGCCGACAGTTATTTTGAAAAATTTGACTGTACACCGGTTACGATTCCGTTCAGTTAAAGGCGGCACTGGATATGCCGGAGATATACGGAACAAGGAGCAGGAAGATGGAAGTTACCTATGATTATTACCGTATTTTTTATTATGCGGCAAAGTATAAAAGTTTCTCACAGGCGGCGACAATCCTGATGAGTAATCAGCCGAATGTAACGAGGGCAATCCACAATCTGGAAAGTCAGCTTGGATGCAGATTATTTATCCGGTCTAACCGGGGAGCAGAGCTTACACCGGAGGGAGAACGGCTTTATTCACATGTTGCAATTGCATACGATCATCTGCATGCAGCAGAGCTAGAGCTTGAAAATGAAAAGAAGCTGGAACAGGGAACCGTAACGATTGGGGTAAGTGAGATTGCATTGCATTTGCTTCTGCTTCCGGTGCTGGGAGAGTTTAGAAGAAAGTATCCTAAAATCAGACTTCGCATTTCGAGTTATACAGCACCACAGGCGATACAGACGGTTCGAAACGGACTTTCAGATTTTGCGGTAGCATCTACACCGGCAGAGGTGAAAAAGCCTTTAAAGGCAATTCCGCTTCTTTCATTTAAAGAAATTCTGGTTGCGAATGCGGCGTACAAAGATATGTTTAAAGAACCGGTAAGTTTGAAAAAGCTGGTGGAGTATCCATTTATCTGCCTTGGGAAAAACACGTCAACTTATGATTTTTATACCAGATTTTTTCTGGAGCATGGAATTGCAATGACGGCAGATACCGAAGCAGCAACCATCGATCAGATTCTGCCGATGGTAAGACAGAATCTGGGAATCGGGTTTATTCCGGAACCGCTTGCACAGGAAGTGATCGAGCAGGGCATTGTCATTCAGGTTCCACTATTGGAAGAACCACCGGTAAGAGAAATCTGTTTTGTGGAAGATAAGAGCAGCCCTCACAGCATGGCGGCAAACGTATTGAAAGAGATGCTGTTTCAGGCTGGAGAGAAAGAGTAAACTTTATAAGAAAGAATTATTTTGACCGGAACCAGGTGATCATCAGATCAACCATCCGGTCATAACTTTTTATCCCGTCACTTTGGCCATTTGCTTTCAGATAGTGGTCATTGATCTGACCAGATACTTCGGCGACCTTGTTGTCATATCGCTTCCAGAAGCTGCTGTTAGCCGAAAGATCTGCCTTTACATTGTCAGAAAGCCTGTTGTAGATTTCCTCAAAGGTGTCGTAATCGACTTCGTAAAGTTCATTGGTTGCGTAGATCCAGCCAAGAAGATAGCCGCTGTAGTTGAAGGCGGTATCGTCGGCATTTACACAGGCGAGAAAACCGATAAAATTTGCTTCTTCCTCCTGCATAAATCCACGCAGATGCGAAAGTTCGTGACAGATGGTAAATGGAAGATTGTAGGAAACCATTGCGGAGTTATAGTTTGCCTCAATGGTAAATGGTGAATAGATCCCGGAAAGATTCTGTACCGAGAGAAAAGCCGGAAATAAAAGACCTTTTGGCTGTGGATAGTATCCGGAAAGTTCAGGGTAGGTAGTACCGAGGGAGAACATAGCAGCTCGTGCACGATCCTGCAGATCCTTACCCATATCAGCAAGACCGTCAGAATCCCGGTCTAAAGAATCAGAAAGTGCATTTAACTGATCAGTCAGTTCGTTGCATAAAGAGGTCAGTTCAGCCAGAGTATACTGACCGGATTCCAGGTGATATTTTTCTGCAAATGAAGTATGTCCGTAGTTGATTCCGCAGAAAAAAGTATAAATGGTAAACAGACATCCGCAGAGAAGCAGGAGTGAGGAACCGTAGCCGAGCCAGGCAGGGTTCTTTTTTGGGGCATACATTTTGTAAATGGAGCTGACCAGCATCCGGATCAAGGAAAGAAACAGAAGAATGACAAAAATATACAATCCAATTTCAGAAACAGAAAATGGGAAGATTCCGAAAAAGCGTCCGATGGACGAAACGAAAAGCGGGTAAATGGTGGAAGAATACCAATCCGCGAATGCAGAGCTTTTGTGGCTGATGAAAAGAGCAAGGAAACTTATGGCAAATAAAAGAATTGAAAAAATCAGTTTATGTAAAGTAGGGCGTTTCATAATAAATCCTTTCCGGTAATTGAGGATAAAAAGTATGATGTACCAGAGAGACATTCGTGCAAGGTCGTAAAAGGTTTGAGTTCATTTGATGATGAATGGCCGTGACTAACGTTCTGTGCAGGTAGATATCCGGGCACACGGTACTGCATTTACAAATAAAATATGGGACGGAGGATAACCTTCGTCCCAGAATAATATTCTGTAAAAATCAAAGTGCGGCAATCGGGCATGCCCGATTGCGCTCACTTTATGAGGGGGGAGATAGTTGTTTCCCAACTATCCATTTATTACTATACGATGAAAATGTGTCAAAAGTGTTAAGAAATTATAAAATCTGATTAAAAATATAAAAATGATAGGTTTATAGAATATTAAAAAAATCCACAACGCAAGAACCTCTCCATAATGGAGAGGTTCTTGGTGTTTTTATTGTTATCTAAAAGGAATGAGGGATTATCGAACTGGTTTATATTGTGTTACAAAGTGTTGTAAAGCCCGGAATTACAGGCTTTTTTAAAATTGACTTACATATAAAGTGTTATATTTATTTATCCTGATTTGACCGAAATTTGCCCCGAGATTCTTTGTTTGGATTTGTTTGAAAATAGTTTGATAAAAATAAAATAGAATGAAATATTTGAAATAAACATAAAAAATATAGACAAAATAGGGAATAAGATATAATATTAAAGTAAATATATAATCTAAGGAGGAAGGATATTTATGAGAAAAATTTTTAAACGATTTGCTTCACTTTTGACAATCTTTATATTGACTATTATGTCAATAGTTCCTGTCCATGCATCGGAGAATACTTCTGTTGTAAATGTTACGGATGATTTGGCGATACAGATGGCAGAACGTTTTGCAAAGGGAATAGGAGAAAATAGCAATATTGTTGCTAATAATCCGAGAAAATTTTATGATACAACAGGTCAAGCTATTGGATATATTGTAAATTACAATTTAGAAAACAAACCATATGGATATGTAGTTTTTGATACTACGTGTGAATCTTTGATATCAGAATACTCATTTGGTAATAATTCAGCAAATCCATATGAGGTGATTTATCAAAGTGAAGCAAATGTATTTAGTGAAAAAGCAAATACCTCTGAAATATATAAAATAGCTCCGTTTGAATATGGTATTGTTGATAATTTGGGAAAGATTAGAACGAATTATGGTGAAACATTAGAAAAAACAGTACTGTCCTTGAATGAGAGTAGGGGAAAAGACCCAGCTACTTGGGATGAGGTTTTGCTAGATATTGATGAAGTTTATGAAAACTACACGCTTGTTTCAACAAATCATCTTCAAGAATTTATTTCCTTTAATGAGCCGTATATAGAAAGTGTAACAGGACATTATGCATGTGCAGTTAGTGCATTATTAGCATGTGGTGCATATTATAATGCTGTTGATTATACAGATATTGCAGGTGATTATATGGATATTTGGGATTCAACAGGAACGACAGTTTCATCGGAGAGTGGAGGAATAACATATGGTTCAACAACTATTGGCAATATTGGACCTGGATTTGTGGACTTTTGTGCTGGAAAGAATGTTTCTGTAACACAAAATACTGACTATAGTCCCAATTATAATTTTTTCACTAATTGCATTGATAGAGGAGATATAGCAGTTGTCCATTGTGGTATAATTAGCAGTGATACTGGAGAACGTGCGGGGCATTCAATGGCAGCAGAGGGATATGCAACTTTGCGAGCATATAATTCTGGAAATACAGTACATACATTGATGGTATTTGATGGATGGGGGGATACAGTACGTTATTTGAATTTTGATTTTGATAGTTGGACAGACATATCGGGGACTACATTTAATGGATAAGAAACGATTGATTTTGTTAATCATACTTTTGCTTGCAATAGTATTAATTGTGCTTGGCGTAAAAGGAAATGTTTTTAAGGAGAATCGTCAAAATATGGAGTTGCGTTCTAGTGGAGATGATAATTCTCATTGGTTTCATTTGAGTGGGGTTGTTGTAGAGAAAACTTTTGATACACTTTTAATAGAACTAAATGAGAAGGAAGAAAGTAGTCTATTTTTTGATACGACAAAAGTTAGTTTAGATTGTACTAAGTGTAAAGGTGATCTAGAACAAGTATCAGAAGGAAATGTTATTAAATTTTATTTTTTTAAGTATAATATTGATGGTGAAACGGTAAAAATTGAAAGAATAGTAAGATAAAAGTATAAGTAAGAGTTCTGCTATCAGAACATTATTATTAGTGAGGTAAAGGAACAAGGCGAAGCCGAGACGCCGTAGGGCAGTCCTTTACGGAACGGACACAGCCAATACCATCATGATACATAAGAGGACTTGAAAGGTCACAAACCTTGCAAGTCCTCTTGTTTATCTTATGGGTTACTTCTGTCGGATTGCATTTTCCGATAGACCGCTTCTTTCGTGGCTTCTCGGAAAAAGCTATCCTGTCTGGTATATGACAGATGTTCATTCTGGATATAAGCGTCTGATTCGCAATCATATTCGTAAGGGATTACCTGTGCTGTTCCCTGTTTTTCATCAATTCCATAGATAATTACTTTGGAATCTCTCAATGCCAGTCCGAGTGTCAGAAAGCCGGAAGTGAAATAATTGTTGTTGTGTGGAGCGGTTATGCTTTTCAGTGCATGAAAGAAGTCTGCTACTTCCTCAGTCTGTCCATTCTCAAAAGCCGGAATGATATGTAAGGTGTTGTTTGCCTTATCTGCATATGCCCGGCAGACCAGAACGGAAGAATCCGCTTTTTGTATGATACCGTCAAAATAATCGCCGGAGTATGCAGTTGGCTGATAGAAAATGGCGGTTTCTTTTGTTGTAAGGTTATGATAAGTCAGAAAGCCGTTTACAAGCCGGACAATCTCGATATCATCCCCGTAGGTAAATCCGTTCTGCTCTAAAAGAGAATAGAAAGTTCTGGTAAATTCTTCCGGCAGTTCAATCCCCAGTTTTTCTGTGATAAGCATATCTACATATTCTTTAAATGAACCATACAGAAGTTCATTCAGTGTCATATTGCCCAACGTGGCAATCTGCTTCAAGCGTTTCTCATTGGGAAGATTCACACCCTTTTCCCAACTGTTTACAGAGCCTTTCGGGGCATTATCTATGATTTCCCCAAACTTCTGCATACTGTAACCGTATTTCTTGCGTATCTGTAAAATTCGTTTTCCTACTGCTTCTTTATTCACAAACATATGCACACCTCGTTTCTGTTTTCATCATAACACAAGATAAGGATAAATGTAAGGGTAAAATTATAATAAGTTATAAAAAGATATAGTTAAGCGTTTGAAATACAAAAATAAAAAGTAAGGGAAAAAGTAAAATAATTGTTGACAAGAAGAAAAAACAGGTCTATGATGAGGTTAAGAGGTAAGGAGAAAAGTAATGAAATAAATATAGACGTGGATATGAAAAGGACTTGTCACACTTACCAGACACTCATTCACCATGATTTCAAAAAAGGAGAAATGTAGCATGCAGATTACATTGACAAAAGAACAGGTCAGAGAAGCGTTCGGGGAACTCCGTTACATGGGAGCAGACTACTGCTACAAGTATGATAAGGAAACCCGGAAGAAAACCGAGGAAGTGGAAGCATTGAAACTTCACCTCGGAAGCATGAAACTTGGAAACAGCGTAGATATCCGTCTGGAAGCAACAGAACTTCCAAAGGTAGAGCCTTACACAGTGGTAGAACTAGAAGAAGCGGTATATGCCCCTTATGTGCAGAGAGGAAACTTCCCGGTATTGGTTGACAGAATCTCCTGCAAGGGTATCCGTGTTGTTACCGGAAAAGGAAACGTGTAGAGACTGTTCCCGGAAATTCTCTGCGGACTGCTCCGTACAGCGTGAAAGGAGCAAAGGGAGTAGAGGAAGTTCCGGGAACGTGGCGAAAGCCACGGCATACTACGAAAGGCAGGGATGATGATAACAGAGGTAATGAAAATTTCAGAACCCCCCTATACTAACAGGGGGGTAACTCGTCAGAAAGAAGATTTGACAGCACTGATTGACTGGTGTCAGATTACTGTCAAAGGTGTAGACGTGTTCATAATCATAGAAGATATCTTGCGGATTCCACTGAGTTTTATGGAACTGCATGGTAAGGAAAAAGGAATTGCTGGACACGAACTGATAGCAAGATTTGACAATATCAAGATTCTGAAACCGACAGGAAATGCACAGTATGAGGGATTTCAGATTCTTATGAGTGGTTCGGGGTGCAGGAATTATGAAAATTTCCTTATGATGAATAAGGAAACATGGTTTGATTTTCTGGAAAGAGTTTGCAGATACCCGGTGAATTTTCCGAGGATAGACTTGGCAATCGACGATACAAAGCCTTATCTGTCTATCCCGGAATTGATTCGTCTGAAAAACGAGGGGCTGATATCTAGTCAGTTGCGTGATACAGCAGAGAATCGTTCTGATAGACTGAAAGAGGATGAAATAGAAGCGCAGGGAAAAACACTATATCTCGGCAGTAAACACAGTGATTTTCGGATTACATTCTATGAAAAGGGATATGAACAGGCAGAAAAGTTCGGAAAAGAACTCAACCCGGACTGGAACAGATATGAACTTCGATTCCGGCACAAAAAAGCGGTCAGATTAGTAGAAGAACTTCTGAAAGACAGGGATGTGGCACGGATTGCGTTGTCTGTATTAAACGAGAAAGTGCGGTTTTTACAGAAGCCGGAAAACAGCACGGTTACAAGAAAACGGCTTTATCCTACTTATCCCCCGTGGGAAGAACTCATGCAGGATGTAGGGAAGATAAAGTTGACCATGAATCCAGAGAAAAAGACACTGGAACGAACATGGCAGTGGCTGAACGTAGCAGTTTCGCCCTCTTTAAAGCTAATGGATAAAATCGGAAAACTGGATAACAGAGATTATATCCGCCAGCTAATAGAACGGGGGCAGATGAACGAAGAACAACAACGCATATATGAGGACTATAAAAAATCTTTCCTTTTGAGGGAAGAAGAAAGGAGAATCTTTGACAGAACATACACAGAAAACGATACAGACAAAGAAAGCCCTTACAGTGAATGAAGCGTCAGAGTATACGGGAATTGGAAGAAATAATCTGCGAAAGCTGATTACATGGCAGAAGATTCCGGTCATAAGGATTGGAAATAAGATTCTTATACGCTCTGAGGTTTTAGACCAGTTTTTGAAGAAAAACGAAGGGCATAATCTGAAAAATAAATATGAAGTAATTGCAGTATAAACACAAATAAGCATATAATACTGTCAGACCAGTTCTGATAGTCCTTGCACGGAAAGGAGCGTGCAGATTGGGCAAGGACTTAAAAGGAAATCCATTACCGCCGGGAATTATGCAGAGAAAAAGCGGAATTTACAGAGGGCGGTTTTATTACAAAGGAGAAACGTATACAAAAGATAATGCGGACTTAAAAAAGTTAGTTCAAGAAATGGAAGATTTACGCTATGAAGTCAAGCATGGGTTGAAAGGAAAGGGCGATAATATCACTCTGGATGCATGGTTTGATATCTGGCTGAATACCCATAAGAAGCGGACTATCAAGGAGAGTACACAAGTACGTTATGATGATTTTTACAGACGTTACATAAAGAAGCAGATAGGAAAACAACGTGTGGCAGATTTTAATCCGATTATTTTGGAACGTCTGCTTCAGAATATGGCAGATGATGATTACAGCACAAAGACTATACGGGATGTGTATAATATTCTCAATGCTATGTTCAAATATGCAGTGCATAACAGGATTCTTACATTCAACCCATGTGCAGGAGTGGAAGTTCCCAAAACAAAGACAAAACAGATACGGGTACTGACTGTGAAAGAACAACGGGAAGTATTGGAACACGCAAAGGAGAGAATACACGAGAATCTCATACAGGTAGCACTCGGAACGGGAATGCGTGGCGGAGAACTGCTTGGGCTTACATGGGATGATGTAGATTTTCGGAAACGGGAAATTTCTGTAAATAAAACGTTGGTGTATATCAAAGATAAGGAAACAAAGAAGTATGTATTCAAGTACCAGACACCAAAGACAAAGAACAGTATACGGACGATTCCCATGCAGGACAGTGTGTATAAGGCTTTAAAACGTCAGTGGATTCAGTTGAAAGAAATGCAGTTGTCAGCTAGTGAATGGCAACCATTAGAGGGATTTGAAAATCTTGTGTTTGTTGGAAAGAACGGAAAACCGATTACAGAACACACCTTTCAAGTGACGTTAGACTGGATAGAAAAATCTATCAATAAGGAACGAAAAAAGCAGGCAGAGAAAAACAAGACAGTGTTTATACCGATTCCGCATTTTTATCCACATGCACTTCGTCATACTTTTGCAACGCGTTGTTTTGAAGCCGGGATTGACGCAAAGGTAGTACAAGGATTCCTCGGACATTATTCCATAGCAATCACACTGGATTTGTATACGCACGTCACAGATGATAAAGCAAAATCGGAAATGGATAAATTACAGAATTTGTATAAGGAAATCATATAATCAGAACAAGAATAAGAAAGAGAATAGAAAAGGTGCAACATTTCTTTAGAAAATTATTTGACCGAGATTTGACCGAAGCGGATTTTGCAACAAGTACAGAACAGCGAAAACCCGCTAACCACAAGGGCTAACGGGCTTCGTTGTTTTATAGTTATCTAAAGGAATGAGAGTAAAGTGCAGCAATCAGAATTCTGACTGCTTCTACTTTATGAGGGGGAGATAGTTGCTTTATCAACTATCTGATTATTAGTATACAGATAATTTGTGACAGAAATATGTTCAAACTCTAAAAAAAATCAAAAAAATATGAAGAAGAAATAAACAAAACAGGAAAAAATAAAAAAGGTGGGTAGTTAAATTAATTGTCATTAGCGTCAGGTAGGTGTCTGCTGGTGTGGTGGAAGGTGAAGTAGAAAACAATTCCTTTGGTGATAGAGGTAATTGTAAGTGCCCACCATACACCATTCAGACCGAGGCTGGTTTGAGTGAGGATCATGGCAAGTGGGATTCTGGCACTGGTGAGGACAATGCTGATGATACTGCAAAGCTTTGTCATACCAAGACCGGAAAGTGCGCCGATGGTCATAAGCTCAATGGTCATAAAGGTTTCGCTGAATCCGATGATGATCAGATAGTTGATCGCAATCGCCAGAACATCTTTTTCGTGGAAGAAAAGGGAAGCAATCGGTCCTGGCAGGAATACGAAAGCACCGGTTACAATGAGTCCCCAGACAGCGAGGATTTTAAATGAAATATTATATCCTTTCCGAATACGGTCTGGTTTCTTTGCACCGTAGTTCTGACCAACGAAAGCATTTAACGCAGCAGCAAAGCCGTCAGCAGTGTTCCATGAAACAGATTCAATCTGTCCGCCGACTCGCTGTGTGGCAATGGCACCTGCCCCGAATGCAGAAACCATTCGTGTGAGAATCATGGAAATCATGCAGTAAATACTGCTCTGTACTGCTGTCGGAAATCCAATTTTAAAAATACTGATGTAGTATTTTGCAGGGAAACGCGACAGTACATGCATGTTTTGCAGAATATTTGGTTCCAGATCAGAGTGCATAATTCGAATCAGCATGACGATCAGAACCAGTATCTGCGAGGTCACGGTAGCAACTGCAGCGCCAACAACCTCAAGCCTTGGAAATGGTCCAAATCCGAGGATCAGAATCGGATCCAGGATCATATTACCAACCAGTCCAAGAAGATTTGCCATAAGCGGTGTCTTGGAATCTCCCTGCGCAGTAGAAAGTCCGGTCAGAGTTAGATTTAAAAATGAAAACAGAATCAGTCCGCAGGTGATCAGTGTATATAATTTCGCAGCGGTATAAGTTTCTGCATCTCCGAGGTTAAAAAAGCCGAGCAGCGGATGAATAAACACGATACATACTGCAGCAAATAAAATTCCCAGTAAAAATGTAAGTCGCAGAGCGGAAGCGGCATATCCCCTTGCCTGTTCATAGTCTCCGCGTCCACAGGCCTGTGCGACATTGACCTGTCCGCCCATTCGCGGAAGTGCCACGAGCCCTTGTGAGAGCCAGACGTACATTCCCCCAACGCCCACCCCGGCAACGGCTTTGGAACCCAGCATGCCGATCCATGCCATGTCCGTAATATTGTAGGCTGTCCCCAGCAGCGAGGAAGCCATGATCGGAAGTGCCAGCTCTGCCAGCGTCTTTAGAATCGGTCCGGAAGTCAGGTCGATTGTTTTTGTTTTACTCATTTTCTCAAATCCTTACCTGTAAAAATAATAAAATTCACCAATGCTGCAAATATGTCAGCATGGCGTACTATGATAAGGATAACTTATGAGGAGGGGAAAGTCAATCTGGAGAATTCGCGAAATAAGCATGCCCTTTCAAGGAAGGATGGAGAAGATAACCAGAATTCCAAAATAAAAGCCTTTGATTGCACGCCGCGTGCAGCTATAGGCTAGAAAGGGAAAGGAGGATATTATTGATGTGATCCGGGAAAGCGTGGATATTCTTGAGGTTATGAAACCAGTGTATAACTTTAAGGCATCCGGAGATGATGGACCTTGGAAGAAGAAAAACAGGAAAGCAGGGGAAGCTGATGGAAAAAATAATAGTACAAAAACTTCATGAAATAGAAGAAAAAGAGCATGGTAAAATATTACTGGCAGGTCAGTGGATTCTGGAGAGTGAAATAGCAGGATTGAGAGAGAAAGCGGGAAAATTAAGGAAAGAAAAAAAGGTAAGTTGGGAGAAATTGAATGAGATATTTTTGAAGGAAGTTCAATCAGACATACATCCCTTCGCCTTTGCATAGATTGTAAAAAAACAAACTATGCAGGGGTTTTTATGAAAGATTATATTGAGGAGAGAGCGGTTGAGATTGCTTATTATATTATTGAAAATAAGGCGACGGTGAGGCAGACGGCGGTGGCGTTTGGGGTAAGTAAGAGTACGATACATAAAGATGTAACAGAACGTCTTCTCCAGATCAACCCATCTCTTGCAGGTGAGGCGCGAAAGGTTCTGGATCTGAACAAATCGGAACGGCACATCCGGGGCGGACTTGCTACCAGAGAAAAGTACCTGCATCAGCACGCATAAAAAATCCTTTTCTTTGCAAAAAGATGGTGTATTACATTTTTACAGTATATAATAGAGAAAACGGGGATATACAAAAGAGAAGGGACAGGAAAAGAGAAGAATGGGGAAAACGAAACAAAAACAGGATCGAAGTCATTATCTGTTTTCCAATCGGGAACTGGCAAATCTGATCGGACCTTTGGTAATCGAGCAGTTATTGGCAGTTTTTGTTGGGATGGCAGATTCTATTATGGTTGCAAATGTTGGAGAAGCAGCTGTGTCGGGCGTGTCGCTGGTTGACAATATTATGATTCTGATCATCAATATTTTTGCAGCACTGGCGACTGGTGGAGCAGTTGTTGCCGGACAGTATATTGGCAGGAAAGATGAAAAATCAGCATGTAAAGCGGCTACACAGCTGGTATGGTTTGTGAGTCTTAGTGCGGTTGCGATCATGATATTGGTTTACTTCGGAAAAGATATAATTCTGAATCAGGTATTTGGTCACATTACAGCGGAAGTAAAAGGACATGCAGATATTTATCTGCTAATTGTAACAGCTTCGATTCCATTTATCGCGTTATATAATGGTGGGGCAGCAATTTTCCGTGCGATGGGGAATTCGCAGGTATCCATGCGGGTATCGCTTTTGATGAATGCAATCAATGTAACCGGAAATGCAATTCTTGTGTTCGGATTACGGATCGGAACGGCGGGTGTTGCAATACCGACACTGATTTCCAGAATGGTTGCCGCGATAGTGATAACAGTGTTGCTCTGCAATCAGACACGTATCTTGCATATTGAGCGGACACTGAAAATTCGGTTTGATGGAAGAATGATACGGAAAATACTTGCAATTGGGGTTCCCAATGGTCTGGAAAACAGTATGTTTCAGCTGGGCAAAATTTTAGTGCTGAGTCTGGTTTCAACCTTCGGTACTTATGCAATTGCGGCAAATGCAGTTTCCAATGCGATTGCGCTGTTCCAGATTCTTCCTGGAATGGCGATCTCGCTGGCAATTACGACAGTTATTTCCCAGTGCGTCGGCGCAAATGACTATGAACAGGTACATTACTATCTGAAAAAACTGCTTGCGATCATTTATGTGGCAATGGTGGGAACGGTAGCACTTATTTTCCTTACACTTCCATTGATTTTGAAAGCATACAATTTGTCAGATCAGACAGCTGCGGCAGCAACAAATATTATTCATTTCCATGGAATCAGTGCAATGATTATCTGGCCACTTTCATTTGCTCTTCCAGCAGCGTATCGTGCGGCAGGAGATGCAAAAGCCTGTATGTATACATCGATTGTGTCGATGTGGATTTTCCGGATCGGATTCAGTTATCTGGTAGGAAAATATATGGGACTGGGAGTATTTGGCGTGTGGGTTGCAATGGTGATCGACTGGGTAGTACGTGCAATCTGTTTTGTTATCCGGTACTTTAATGGAAAGTGGAAACATGGGGCAATTGTGTAAATACAGAAGAAAGTTGTCATTTGTAAGATGGTTAGAAAGATGATGCCTGAATATGAGTTTTAATTGCAGACCAGAGTTCAAACTTTGGTTCGGGCGATAGAAAATGCTTGTAAAACATCCAGAGCTCTACTATAATAAAATATAAAAGCAATAAATAGAAAAAGCGGTCTGAAAGGATCGTATTTTACAGGAGGAAAACCTTGAAGAACGAATTAGTGATTGTACTTGACTTTGGTGGACAGTATAACCAGCTTGTCGCAAGACGTGTCAGGGAATGTAATGTATATTGCGAAATTTATTCTTATAAGATTGATATCGAAAAGATTAAAGCAATGAACCCGAAGGGAATTATCCTGACAGGAGGACCGAATAGCTGTTACGAACCGGATTCACCGACTTATTCTGAAGAACTCTTTAAGCTTGGCATTCCGGTACTTGGTCTTTGTTATGGTGCACAGCTTATGTCTCACGTACTTGGCGGAAAAGTTGAAAAAGCTGACGTCAGAGAATATGGTAAGACAGAAGTCATCATCGACAAGAAAGATTCCAAAGTATTTGAAAATGTATCTGCAACAACAACCTGCTGGATGAGCCATTTCGATTATATTTCGCAGGTGGCACCGGGATTTGAGATTACTGCACACACAGCAGACTGTCCGGTAGCAGCAGCAGAAAATGCAGCAGAAAAGCTTTATGCAATCCAGTTCCATCCTGAAGTGCTTCATACACCGGAAGGAACCAAGATGATCAACAACTTTGTAAAGAATGTCTGTGGATGTGTCGGCGAATGGAAGATGGATGCATTTGTTGAAAATACCATCCAGGAAATCCGTGAAAAAGTTGGGGACGGAAGAGTACTTCTTGCGCTTTCAGGCGGAGTTGATTCCTCTGTGGCAGCAGGACTGCTTTCCAGAGCAATCGGCAAACAGCTTACCTGCGTATTTGTAGATCACGGTCTTCTTCGTAAGAATGAAGGCGATGAAGTTGAGGCAGTATTTGGACCGAAGGGTCAGTTTGACCTGAACTTTATCCGTGTCAATGCACAGGAAAGATACTACAACAAGCTTGCCGGAGTTACAGAACCGGAAGCAAAGCGTAAAATTATCGGAGAAGAATTTATCCGTATTTTTGAAGAAGAAGCAAAGAAGATCGGTGCAGTGGAATTCCTTGCACAGGGAACGATTTACCCGGACGTTGTAGAAAGCGGACTTGGTGGAGAATCAGCAGTGATCAAGTCTCATCACAACGTAGGAGGACTTCCGGAGTATGTTGATTTCAAAGAAATCATTGAACCACTTCGTGATCTCTTCAAAGATGAAGTCCGCAAGGCGGGTCTTGAACTTGGACTTCCGGAGAAGCTTGTATTCCGTCAGCCATTCCCGGGACCGGGACTTGGAATCCGTATCATCGGAGAAGTAACGGCTGAAAAAGTACGGATCGTACAGGATGCAGATGCAATTTACAGAGAAGAGATTGCAAACGCGGGACTTGACCGCAGCATCGGACAATATTTTGCAGCCCTGACCAACATGAGAAGCGTTGGTGTTATGGGTGACGAGAGAACTTACGATTATGCAGTTGCACTTCGTGCAGTGAATACGGTAGATTTTATGACTGCTGAGGCAGCGAAGATTCCGTATGAAGTACTTGATAAAGTAATGAGCAGAATTATCAATGAAGTTCGTGGGGTTAACAGAGTATTCTATGATCTGACGAGTAAACCGCCGGGAACGATTGAGTTTGAATAGTTGACGCTGGGCTACAAAGCCCGTAACCACGGGGCTTTGCGGCTTTGGGTGTTTGAAATTGCATTATCATTGCATTTTTATATTTCTTTGTGATACATTGCAGTATGCTGATTACTGGTATAATTAGCAATACTTTGAGAAGCTGACTGGTAGCTGAGAACCCCGGTCAGCTTCTTTGCAATCTCAATATTGGTGTTTGGATACAGATGACCATAAGTTCCTAGTGTCGTCTGTATTTTTTCATGTCCAAGACGCTCTTTAATCAGCAGTGGATTTTCGCCCATGCTGATAAGCAGGGAAGCATGCGAATGTCTCAGGGCATGAATTTTGATTCTGTGGACACCAGCTAAATTTGCCAATTTCTCTAATGCTCTTGGAAGCGTTGTTTTGCTGGTGGGTGTACTGTTATAACTCAGTACGAATCCACAATTTGGTAAAACCTTTGCCTGGACCGCCTTCCATTCTTGTAATTCCTTGATGGTATCAGCATCAATATAAATGGTACGGTTGCTTGCCTGCGTCTTAGGTTCAACGAATTTGTAGTCATTCATTGTTTTATAGTACAGTGTTTTACTAATAATCAGCATACCTGTTTCAAAATCAATATCATCCCACTGTAAGGCGGCAGCCTCTCCAATACGCATTCCAGTCATAAATAAAAGCCAGAACGAGATGAAGAGATAGTGCTCGTAGTAGTCACCTTTGTACAGCAGGGATATTACCTTCTGAAACTCCTCCAAAGTCCAGAAGTCGATCTTTACTTTTTTAGATTTGATATTGCCGATCATGCGGGCAGGATTCTTCTTTGCAAGTCCGAGGATAATCGCCCGGTCAAAAGCTAAACATAACATTCCCTGAACAATGCGTACATAGTTTGGACTGAATTGTTTTGCCAACTTGAGCTGCCAGGTCTGTACATTTATCGCTTCTATTTCGGACACTTTCTTCTTGTAGAAATAGGCAAAGTGTTTTTGAATGGTCGAGTAACGATTCTTGTAGGTACTTTCTTTCACCTGAGTTTTGTACCACGGAAGATAGATTTCTTCAATAAACTTTTTGAAGGTAATGTCTTCCTTCTTATCAGCTAATTCTTCCGTTGATGCAAGAATCAATTTGGAATACTCGGCACGGGCTTCTTTTTTTGTTGAGAATCCGCTGCGGTATTTTTGAATCTGTTTTCCGGTTACAGGATGATATCCGAGGTTGGCTCGAAAATAATAAGTGCCGTTTTCTGCTTTTTTAATTGGATCTTTTGCCATGATTTCACTCCTTACTAAAATGCAAAAAGCACGATCATTCTTGCTTATCGGGCAAAGTAATCCCTAATAATTCTTCAACGGCTTCTTTTGGAACCCTGTCTAATTTTCTGGATTGATAATAGGTATGCCCCTTTTCTACCATAAGTTCCTTTGCTTTTTTGATAATATCAGCAGCAAAGGAAGGACCGTAGCCTAATTCAATCAAATCCCTTTTTGTTACAGTTATCATGAATCTCCTTTCCACAGACAGGGAATCAACTTGATACCTGTCTATTATTATATCAAATTTTGAGTAAAAGTTCTCTAATAAAAGCGCTATAAGCTAAAATCCCAAAAGTCTATGTTATTCTTTCAGAAGCCAGTTCCTATGCCCGTTCCGGCCACGTAAAACGGTGTTACTTTGTAACTATTAAGCTGCAGTCGTGCGAAGATGCAAACTATCTGCAGTCACCTATATCAATCTCCCGAAAGATTTCTTTTGTTTTCAAGGTACGGCGAATGGATATATTACCCATTCAATTAAGGAATAGGGGGCTTTTCTTTAAGATTGAAAAATTTTAAGAAAAAATGATAAAAATAAAAGCTGCCTTGATTTGGCAGCCACGGAAATCTATTTGCGTTTTAGAGCCAGACGATTCAGCATGGAAATGAGCGCAAGCATATCCTCGTCATCGAGTTGTTTCATCAGATCAGTTGCTTTGTCAATCAGAGGAAGATTGTGCAGCTCTGAATCGAAGAACTGTTGAGGAGTGACTTCCAGATAGTCACAGATATCCAGAAAGCTCTGCATGGTAGGCAGAGAACGTCCGGAAGTGAGGGACTGGATGTAGCTTTTATTTTTGCCAAGATCCAGACTCATCTGATATTCAGATACATTTTTCTTTAAACGCAGTTCGCTGATGCGTTCTCCAATAAAGTTTTTATCCATACATTTACACCTCTCTTCCACATTTTAAACTATTTACTTACAGCAAATTACGGAATAAAATAGAGATATATTTGAAATATAGTGATTATTCCGTAATATAACCGTAATTTACTAAAATGATACAAAAAAAGAAATTATGGATGATAGAAAATGGATTTTGGGGTATGATGATAGCAAAGGAAGTGGATGTCTGTGCGGATTATAGGAAATGAGCAGGAAATTGAATGGGCGAAGGAAGCACTGCGGAATCAATGTAACGATTGTCCCTACTTGGACTGCTGTAATGAAAAGGCGAAAGAGGAGTCAAAGCAGTGTGGAACGGTTCGGTTTGGCTGCCGGGAGTATCTGAAAGAGAAGATTGAATTCGTAGTAGAAAAATAGATGTAGTATTTTGAACAAATATAAACACCATATATAGTATAAGCCTGAATTGACATGAGGAATATCTTGTGCTAGTATACTGATATAGTTTATTTTATGCACACCCTTTTTGGGGAGTTTCGGGATTCATAAGAATCTCCAAACTTACAGGAAACAGCAGGAGCTGATTCCTGGCATAAGTAGTTTATGTTTGTAGTGAGTGTCACGGTATGCCTTTTTTGGCTGCGTGGCACTTTTGTTTTTTCAGGAAGAAACCAGACTTTTAAGAATGAACAGAGAAAAGACTCTCTTTTCATTCTTTTTTTGTGCTTACATTTAGGTTTCGGCATAGTTGCATGCCACAACCAGCTTCGGCTGTTGATGGATAAATATTATTTTAAGAAAGGTGGAATAAGAACATGAATGAAGCAAGAGTGTATGCAGATGGATTTGAGAGATCCTTTGCAGAAGTAAAAGATCTGCTGGAGTTTCTGGCAGAGAGAGGAAGAAATGCCAAATGGATCAGAAAGCCAACGAATACGTTACGGCTGGCACCACTGGAAAAGGAGGCTCAAAATCTGGATGCGGCAGATGCATCCATGGAAGAAATTTTGGAGGATACAGAGAAGAATACGCAGCTTGTACTGAAAATGAGAGGAGAATCCTATCCGGTACGTGACTGTGCCATCCGCACCATTTTAAGCCGCGCAGGTGTCAATGGAGACGGGCTTCGCAAGCTGGATAAGGCAACATATGCGAAGGTAGTCAATTACTGCCTGCGGGTTGCAAAAGGGGATGCCCTGATTAAGATTGCGGACGGAAAGGTTTCCGCAGTACATGGCGGGGATAAACATGATTATTGCATCCTTGATATGAAAGCCATGTTTGAGACAACCTGCGAATATCTGAATCTGAATTTCAAAGGCAGTGTTTACATGGAGGGCTCTGGTATCTATGACCATTCCATTGTATCTGCCATGTGGAAGCTCGGAGGAAGTCAGGAACTTCTGGATACTTACCGAAAAGCACTGGATGCACACGGAATGGATGAGAAGATCCTGTCACCGGCACTTCGTTTTACCACATCTGACGTGGCAGCGAGCGGTGCAAATCTGTATCCGATGCTTTTGACAGACGGACCAAACGGCGTTATCAGTCTGGGAAGTCCAATCAAGCTGGCTCACGATAAAGGGGCAACGATTCTGGACTTCCGGAAAAATCTGGAGCAGGTATGCGCCCGCTATGTGGATGCGATGAAGAATCTTACTCAGCTTATGGACATTGAGATCCGTAATCCGGTGAACTGCCTGAAGCTGCTGATGAAGGAACTTGGCATTAAACAGAAGATCCGGAATGAGGTGGTGGAGCTATTTGTATCCCAGAACGGGGAAGGTGCCTGTACGGCACATGATCTTTATTATGCCATGAATGAAGCCTCCTTTTTTGCAGCCTGTGAAGGAATGTCCGGACAGGGCATCCTGAAGCTGGAGGAGGATATTACGAAGGCGCTTATAAAAGACTGGAAAAAATATGACGTTTATGGAGCAGTCAAATGTTAGGAGGAATTGGAATGAATAACAAAGCAGAGTATACACCGGAAAAGGTTGTGGATATCAGTAACCTGTCAAGAGAAGACTGGTTGGAATACCGCAAAAAAGGAATCGGCGGCAGTGATGTAGCGGCAATCATGGGGATCTCTCCATTTGCCACTATCCGGGATCTGTTTTACAACAAAACAGGTGTGCAGCCGGTCATTCAGGAGGAAGAGGAAAGCAACTGGGTTGCCAAGGAAGTCGGACACCGGCTGGAAGATCTGGTGGCAGAAATCTTTTCCAAAAAGACCGGACTGGAAGTATTTCCGGTACGTGTCATGTTCCGGCATCCATTATATCCGTTCATGCTTGCAGATGTGGATTTTTTTGTTCGTATGCCGGATGGGACATTTGCGATTCTGGAATGTAAAACCTGCAATTATAATGCGAAAGATAAGTGGGCTGATGAGGGTATTCCAGCTCATTATGTGCTGCAGGTAAGGCATTATCTGTCTGTGATGAATATGCAGAAAGCCTTTATCGCATGCCTGTATGGAAATAACGAGAATGAGTTTGTGTATCGCACCATTGAGCGTGATCTGATTGAGGAAGAAGACATCATTGATCAGGAAACGTATTTCTGGCAGGAACATGTATTGAAAAATGTAGTACCGCCGCATAACGGGAATTCCGATCTGGTTCTGGCAAATATCCGTAATTATGGTGGTTTTGCAGACAAATCTATTCCGGAAATTGTGCTTTCCGGTCTGGAATCAAAAAATCTTGAGAAGTATCTTACCCTTTCGGAGGAAAAGTCACAGTTGGAAAAACGGAAAAAGGAAATCGAAGCAGAACAGCGGGCAATCAGTGTTCCTTTTGTGGAACAGCTGGGGCAGGGCTGCAAGGCAGTGCTGGAGGACGGTACGAACCGTTACCGTATTACCTATAATCCGACCAGACGTACTTCGGTTGGGAAAGACCAGATGGAGAAGCTGAAAAACCAGCATCCGGATATCTATGAGGAATATACAAAAACAACGGAGAGCCGTACTTTCCGAATTAAGAAGGAGGCGGCGTAATGAGAAAACCAAATGAACGGATGCGGATAAAAAGCTGGAGGGATATAAACAATGAGGTGCAGATTTAAACATAAGATTTTCCAGAATGAGGAGAATGGGTATACGATTGCCATATTCACCACACAGGATACGTCTGTCCCCCTGTCAGCCAGAGACAAATATCTGGCATCCCGGAATATCATCGGCTTCTCAGCGATTGGATTCGGTCTTCCGCTTACAGACGAGATTGAGCTTGAGATGGAAGGCAGATGGGAGAGCGGAGAGCATGGAACTCAGTATCAGGTGGAAAATTTCATGGAGGTTGTACCACGGACAAAGGAGGGTATCTTAGGATACCTTTCTTCCGGTGCAATCAAAGGTATCGGTCCCAAGATGGCAGATACTATTTTCCGGAAGTTTGGGCTTCAGACACTGGAAATCATGGAAAACAACCCGCAGGAACTCTTGAAGATCCGTGGAATTTCCGAGAAGAAGCTGGCTGCTATTGTGGAGTCCTATGGAAAAAACCAGGTGTTCCGGGAACTGATGACGTTTCTGGCGCCTTTTAAGGTAACACCCAAAAAAGTGAATATGATTCTGAAGAAATTCGGAAATGAATCGGTGGATATTATCCGGCACCGCCCTTACATGCTGAGTGCAGTCAAAGGCTTCGGGTTTCTGACTGTGGATGCGATCGGAAGACAGTGCTGCTGTGCACTCAATGATCCCATGCGGATATCCGGGTGCATCGGACATATCATGAATCAGGCAATGAAAGAAGGACATCTGTTTAAGCAGCGTCAGGAGGTTATCAGGGAAGCACTGGAAATGCTGAACCGGGATCTGCAGGTCATGGCAGTATCGGAGCAGGATGTCAGTCAGGTGCTTTACCGGCTGGTGCTGCAAAAAAGCATTGTTGTGGAGGAAGAACGGATCTATTCTATCCGGCAGTATGAAGAAGAAACACAGACCGCTTCCATGATAGCCAGACGGCTTTTGGAGAAGCCGGTTTTGCTGTCCATTGAACCGGAGCTGGAAAAGGCACAGAAGACACTGGGGATCACGCTGTCAGAAACACAGAAACAGGCAGTGCGGATGGTGTTTGCACATCCCATCAGTATTATTACCGGAGGTCCCGGAACCGGAAAGACAACGGTTCTCAAGGTGATTCTCTATATCCATCAGGCGTTATGCAGGTCAGAGGTACAGCTTATGGCTCCGACCGGACGTGCGGCAAGACGTATGGTGGAGAGTACCGGCTGTGAAAATGCATCCACGATGCATCTGGCCCTGGGGCTTTTGGGAGATGATACGGATTTTGAACCGGATTTTGAGTACCTGTCTGCCGGATTTCTAAATGTAGATGAGGTGTCCATGGTGGACATGCATCTTGCCTATGAATTTTTCCGGCGGGTTAGCAGACATGCCAGAGTCCTTTTAGTCGGGGATAAGAACCAGCTTCCATCCGTAGGAGCCGGGGATGTGTTCCGGCAACTGATTGCCTGCGGGCTGATTCCGGTCACGGTACTGGATCTGGTTTACCGGCAGGGCGCTTTGAGCAGCATACCTTATAATGCAAAACTGATGCAGGAGAATAAGACTAATCTGAGCTTTGGGGAGGATTTTCAGTTCATTGCCTGTAAAGGAGCAGATGAAGCGGCAGAGATTGTCCGGAGGATTTATCTGGACGAGATTGCAAAAAACGGCATGGATCAGGTACAGATCCTGACTCCGTATCGGAAACGCAGTGCTGCCGGAGTGGATGAATTGAACAAATCTCTGGAGGATTTTGTAAATCCGCCAATCGCAGGGAAGAAGGAACTGCATATCGGCAGTCAGGTGTTCCGGGTTGGCGATAAGATTTTACAGAATAAAAATACCGAGATGGCGAGTAACGGCGATCTGGGCAGGATACTGGACTGTATCACGGATGAGGATGGAAATGCCAGGGCAGTGATCGGATTCCCGGATGGGTGGCAGGTGCAATATGAAGCTGACCAGATGGAAATGATCGAACATGCTAACGCAACAACCATCCATAAGGCACAGGGTTCCGAATGTCCGGTTGTCATCATCCCTTGGGTAAAAGCCTTTTATATGATGCTGAAGCGCAATATTCTCTATACCGGAGTGACCAGAGCGAAAAGCAAGGTTTATCTGGTAGGGGAATGGGCTGCAGTCTGTCAGGCAATCCATACGGATGACAGCGGGACAAGGAACACCATTCTGAGTGAGCGGATCGTACAGTATTACGATCAGTATCAGAGTGAACAGAAACCGGAAATGGAGCAGTTAAAACTTGTTGTTTAAAAATATTTTTCAATTTTTGAAATAAGCGGACTATTACTCTTATATAGGGGAACGTCTGCTTTTCTAAATGAAAGGAGCAGAGAATGAAAGAATTATTGTATAAGAAATCAGAGGCAGTTGCCGCTTTGAACCGTGTGGATGGCTTCCATCCGATGGAACTGGCAAGAAAGATTGGAGAAGAAGGGCAGGAGGAGCAGCTTTATCTGGATGTGAAATACCGGAAGCTATGGTTTCGTCTGGTCAATCCGGCAGGAAAGATCATCAGCCGGATTATCACTTTCACAGAGAACATGGCAGTTGTGGAAGCACGTATCTATCTGGATAAATGTGATCAGGAAGACAATTATGTAGCCAATTCCTTTTCGCAGAAATTCCGGAGCGATGACCCGAAGTTTGGAGACAAATTTCTGGAAATGGCAGAAACAGCAGCCGTAGGAAGGGCATTATCGGATGCCGGATATGGTGTGCAGTTTGCGGATGTGGGAGAGGAAAATGATCCTGCACAGGTAGATGCCGGAATTCCATATCAGAATCCACAGATGCCGGATTCAGGTGCCATGGAAAATGCAGCCATGCCGGATTCGGGTGTCATGCCAAATGCCCCTATGCCAACTTATGGAGAGATGCCAGGTCAGCCGGAATATGCAGGCCAGCAGATGATGAATCAGTTCTATCAGCAGGCACAGGCGGCGGGAAGCACCATTTACCATGGCAGTGGACAAATGCCTGGCTACGGTTCCGCTCCGGCTGCCTCTACGCCGCCAAAGACCGGACAGATGCTGCAGGGAGCATTACAGAATCTGGATACGTCCCTTCCGGTAGAAGAACTGATGAAACACATGAACTATGAAATGGCAGTCGGGACTGTGATTCCGGGAAAGGGAAAATACGGCGGAAAGACCATGGGACAGGTGGCAGTTGAAAGCCCGTCAACGATCCAGTGGTTTGCCGAGCAATATTCCGGACCGAACAATCTGGTTCCGGCGGCAGCAAAGGTAATTTTACAAAAAGCAATGCCGATGGCTGGTTAAGGAAGAACCCCGCAGAGAGCTTTTTTCTGCGGGGGAAAGGAGGAAGAGACCGGGATGTATTATGATATGTCTGGGTTTGATTATGGAATACTGGATGTGGTGCAGGTGCTGCATCTCAGAAAGCGGCGGGGAAACTATTATGACTGCCCGTTTTGTGGAGAGACGCATGGAAAACTGAATATCAATGTGGAAAAGAATGTATTCCGGTGCAACCGCTGTGATGCGTCCGGGGGGATGCTGAAGCTTTATGCGGATTTGCACAATGTTACACTCTCCGAAGCAAATCAGCAGATCCGGGAAGCATTAGGAAAAGGAGAATACCGGACGGATTATATCAAAGCAACGCCGGTACAGGAAGAAAAGGCAACGGCAGAGCTTGCACCCATAGAGGAAATCCACCGGACGTATCAGAGAATGCTGTCCATGCTCACGCTTAACAGGAAGCATCAGGAGGATCTGCAAAGACGAGGATTAAAACCGGAACAGATCGAAGCACAGCGTTACCGGAGTGTCCCGCTGTTTGGAATGAAGAAGCTGGTCAAAAGGCTGGCAGAAGAAGGATATATGGTGAAAGGCGTGCCGGGATTCTACCGGGATACAGACGGAAACTGGACGATTAACTTCAAAGCAGAAAACTCAGGAATCCTGATTCCCATAGTTTCTTTGGACGGGTTCATCCAGGGTTTTCAGATCCGGGTAGATCATGTGACTGACACGAAAAAATATATCTGGCTGTCCAGTGTCAATTATGACCAGGGAGTTTCCTCCGGAAGTCCGGTACATGTGATCGGTGATCTTGCCGCAGAACGTGTCTATCTGACCGAAGGAGCCTTAAAAGGGACCATAGCCCATTATCTGTCCGGCGCTACCTTTGTGTGCGTTGCCGGAGTGAACCAGTACCGGAATCTGAAACCGGTGCTGGAGCGGATGAAAGGATATGGGATGAAACAGCTTTTGGAGGCGTATGACATGGATAAGAAGATGAAAGTAGCCTGCAATAAGCATGACAGTAAGTGTGCGGTCTGTTTTGAGCGTTCCCCTGTTATCTGCCAGCATAAGGCGGAGAAACGGAGGATTATCCAGAACGGCTGCAATAAGGTCTATGAAATCTGCCGGGAGCTTTCCCTGCCGATGAACCGGATGGTCTGGGATATGGACGAGAGCGGGGAGTGGAACGGGAAACACAAGGGGATTGATGACTATTTAGCCGCCATCAAACAGAAGGAAGGAACCGGGGCACAGACTTCGGCTCTTCCGAAAGGAGAACAATCATGAGAAAAAAAGGAAATACGGTTCTTGCAGGACTCATTATCTGCCTGTTGCTTGTTTTTCTCGCAGCGGCAGGAAAACTCTTTGGTGCTTATCTGAAGTATCAGAAAGGGGACGTAAGTTACGAGAAACTGCAGGAATATGTTCAGGAACCAGAGGAAGAAGAATCACCGGAGTCTGAGAAAGAAAAGGAGGAACCTAAGAATAGGTATCTAGAAATTGATTTTGCAGGTTTAAAAGCGGTTAATCCGGATGTCATAGCGTGGATTCAGATTCCGGCACTGGATATTAGTTATCCGGTGGTACAGGGGAAAGATAATGCATATTATCTTCATCACCTTTTTTCGGGAGAATCCAATATCAACGGGAGCATCTTTGTGGACTGCCATAATCAGCCGGACTTTACGGATCAGAATACGATCGTGTACGGGCATAATATGAAAAACGGGAGCATGTTCGGAACTCTGGATAAGTACCAAGACAAAGAGCTATTTGAACAACATCCGGAGTTTTATCTCTATTTGCCGGACAAGATCCTCAAGTATCGTATCTTTTCCTGCTATGCGGGAAGAACCGGAAGTGAGGGATATAGGTATCATTTCCCGGAAGCGGAAGATTTTCAGACGTTTCTGGATACGGTGTCTTCTTATAGGGATTATGATACCGGCACCGAGCTGTCGGCAACGGATCGGATAGTTACGCTGTCTACCTGTGTCAATTCCAGACGGAATTATCGCTATCTGGTACATGGAAAATTAAGCAGTGAGATCATCACAGAGGAATAAAAGAATCGTGCTGGTGTGAGAAGAAATTTCTTATGCCAGCTTTTATTATGGGAGGAAATGTAATGGGAACAGCATTGGTTATGGAACATGCAAACGCACTGGCACAGATGATAGTCAGTGAAAAGGACAAGTTATTTGATGAAAGAGTGGAGGCTCTTGTAAAACTTTATAGAAGGGCGGAATTTTATCTGAAGCAGGGATTTCTGGAGAGCATCGTCTGCGAGTTCCATCGGAAGAAAGTGGAAATGATTATGCAGGCGGAAACAAAAGGAGAGATTACGGAAATACTGAAGTTATCAAAACCGCATTTTGACGGGAAAAAATTTGTCTATACCTCTCCGTATGCTGTGGAAGAGGAAGAGCTTCTCCTTTGGTCTCTGACATCACTGCAAGGTCCACTCCGGGATGAAGGGTATCGAAGATATCGGGAATTATTTGAGAAGTGCCTGCCGGAGATGGCAGAAAAGATTCCGGCGTAGAACAATGGCATAACAAAGGAACGAAAAAACTATCTTTTATTTTACTGTAATTTCACTCTTTATTGAATCTGCAATACTTTACAAAGTTTTTTACGGAAAAATGCTTCGGATTAATATACTTAACACCAGTATCTATCAGCTTAAATTTTGAATAACCAAACACCAGTGTTTCATTATTCACAAAAATCGTCATCTATCCAGAAAGCAGGTAAAATATGTTCACAATAATCAGAGTATTTTCTGCATTCAATACATTCTTCATCTAAAGAATCTACGCCGACATAATGAATATGATAATCTACAGTATCGTTTACAAATCTTTCAAGGAAGATGTTCAAAACAAAGGCTACTCTATCATCACAATAAACATAACCAATTAAATTCTTATGAATGATACAGTAAACGAGATAAACACAGCGTGTATCAACGATGCAGTTGAAATTGTATCCAGATTAAAGCCTATTTATACTTTAAAGCATGCACGGAGACAGCAAGAAGACCTATTCCTGTACGGAAGAGGTCTTCCTGTCCTTATACTAAAGTTAATTGGTATGCTGAAGTCCCGCAAAAGCAACATTTAATTTACCTCCAGATTACCGCTTTTAAGAGATAGATAATCGGAACTTCCGCTAAGCAGATAGAAAAAATATTCCCCTTTTTCATCTGGTGAGAAACTATATTTTCCACTCAGTTCATCGAACACTTCTCCTTCATACATTATCCCGTCTTTTACATAACCGATAATCAAATCTTGGGATACTGTAATGTCTGATTTATATTTATCAAACGAAATGACTATATTATCTTTATCAGTTAGTTCCCATCCCTTTCCATTGTCTTGTGTAAGTACACAAAGTGAATTGTTGATTAGAATTATTTCTGGAATGATATACATTTCATCTGATTTATCAGTAGGAATCTCTACTATTGATGATGGTATGAAATTAGGCATCAGACTGCTTTTAACAATTCTGCTTTCAGGAAATTCTGATGAAGATTTGGCTAATTCCTCAATATCAACAACTTTCCCCTTTTCATTGGTATATACACCGTCTTTTAATATGATGTAGCTTCTATCATTGGTTTCTGTCCCGATTAAATGTCGATTGCTGTCATCAATTAAAGCCGATGTTAACAGATGACTGATTGCAGCATATACAGGCATACACAAAAACACTGAAACCACAGTTACAATAATTGCAGTTCTATAAGTGAACTTTAAAGGCTTATGTTTTGAAGCTGTTTTACAAAATACATTTTGACGTATCTTTTGTTTGGAATATTTTTTCAGTATTTTATTGCAATCATGAAAATACACTTCCTCAATAAAAGATTCATCAATTTCACTCATTAACTCATTCAAAGAAAATTTTACAGTCTTCATATCTAAATCCCTTCTTTTCCATTTTTAGTTTTAATTTTTTACGTCCGCGTAACAGTTTGGATTTTACTGTAGATTCTTTTAATCCGGTTTCTTCTGCTATTACAGCGATTGTCTTAGTGTAATAGTAGTACGAGATAAAACATTTTCTTTCGTCAACTGATAGTTCATATATGCTTTCTTTTAAGCATTTGATTACTTCTTCTTTTAACGGCCCGTATTCAATATGTTCGTTCGTTCCAACCTGAAACGCATCTTCGTAATTTTCAAAATGCATCTTAGAGGTTTTTCGTAATGCGTTTTTTGCCATGTTTCTTGCGATTGTTCCTAAATAGGGTTTGAATGTGCTGTAGTTATCTGTATCTAAATCTGCACTGTAATTCCATAGAGCTACAAAAACATTAGACACGACCTCCTCCTTGTCTTCATATGGCAAAGCACTTCCAATAATATTCTCGACTATGTATACAACATATCTGTAGTATTTGTTCATACATATTTTTAAAGCGCGCTCATCTTTATTTTTTAGTTCGAGCATCAGTTGTTTCTCATCTATGTTAAATAACATGCTTCTACCTCATAAATTCAGTGAATACTATAGCAGTGGTTTAATAATGGGAATGTGTATTTTCAAAAAAGGGAACCGAGAAACCAAGTTAAAAAGCTTCAATTAAAATCAGGATAAGTACTCACCAGCACTTGAAATATTTTCCACTATTAAAATGTAATAGAAAATGATTTGATTGTAAAGGCATCAGAGGACAGATTAGTTACCATGCCGTAATAGTAATCTGTTGCCTGTGTCGTAAATCCTGAACGCAAACCACTTGCTGTAATCTCACGCACAAATTCTGATGAAGGTCCAGCTACGTATGCGCGTACTCTTGAACGATGAAAAGCAGAACGGCTCAAAGTGTAATTTATAGTTATGTATCTGCCGCTATTACAATAAAGTCCCATACTGTTATTTGATGGTGTTAATATGGCGACTTCGCCATTTTTCAATGTGATTCCGCGCCAAGTATATCGGGCATATGCATTTGGAATAACACCTTCTTCAACAACTTTCTGCAGGCTTTCGTCAGCAAACACAGTGTACTTCCATTCAATCATATTAGGGTCATCTGTAAGCGGCTCTGCTGCAAAAACATTAACACTTAGCGACAGCATCATAACGAGTGTTAGGATAAAACTGATTATTTTTTATAAGCCTTCATATATGTACACGACTCCTTTCCAAGGTTCCCTTTGTAATAAGATACACAGTAAATATTGTAACGGTTGCATTTATTTAAAAAATTAAAAAAGATAATTTTTAATTTTTGTTTTTTGAATTTTTTGATTGGTAAAATAAGAAAATGGATTATAAAGAGTTGCACTCTAGGTACCTCCTACGTACAGAATAAGTATCAAATACAAAGGAGTGAAATCATTATGATTAAAAAATTAAGAGTAGCCGTGGATCACGGGAACCGGAACATGAAAACCTGTCATTTTATCTTTACCACAGGACTGACGGAACAGGATAAAAAGCCTGCCAGGGGAGAGAAGTATCTGAAATATCAGGGAAAGTATTATACCCTTAGTGAGAAGCGGATTCCGTACCAGAGGGACAAGACGCAGGACAGCCGGAACCGATTCTGGATTCTGACCTTATTTGCCATTGCAATGGAGCTGGAGCAGAAAAGCCAGATCCAGCCGGAGGATGTCATTCAGGTGGAACTTCCGATTGGGCTTCCGCCGAAGCATTTTGCAGAGCTTTGTGAGAGATATGAACGCTATTTCAAAGGGGACGGGAAGGTGCAGGAACTGTGCTTCAACGATAAAGTCTATCACCTCTGTATACAGAATGTAATGGCGTTTCCGCAGGATTATGCAGCCATGATGACGAGGATGATGGAAATCCGTGAGATTCCGAAAGTCGTAGGGATTGATATTGGCGGATTTACTTCTGATTATCTTCTGATGAGAAGTGGCAGACCGGATATGGATTATTGTGATTCTCTGGAAAAAGGTGTGATTACCATGTATAACGATATCATTTCCAGTATTAACAGTGAATATGACATGCTTCTGGAGGAGGCAGATATCGACAGTATCATCAAGGGAAAAACGCAGTATTATGAGGAAGCTGTTGTACAGGCAGTAGAAACCATGGTTCAGAATTTTGTTACCGATCTTCTGAACAGCATCCGAGAGCGGGGCATTGATACAAAATCTACTTATACGGTGTTTATCGGCGGCGGAGCAGTGCTTCTGGAACGATTTCTGGAGCAGGCAGACCGGTTGGGAAAACATACCTTTATCCGGGATATGAAAGCAAATGCCGATGGATATGATCTTTTGTATCGCATGACACAGGCTGGAGTGTGATTTTATGGGAAAGAAAAATCCGTTTGTATTCACTATTGGTTTTGATAAGTCGGATCCAGATCACGTGTATGTGACAGAACTTCTGAATACGACAGAGAAAAAAGCAAAACTGATCGTTGCGGCAATTCTGGCATATACGGGAAGAACGGATGAGACAGGTAATGGCAGTATAAGCATGGAACCGGATATGCTCCGGCCAATGATGCAGCAAATCATCCGGGAAGAAGTAAGAAAGGTATTGGAAGGGCAGGACGTTTCTAAGATAAATAGAGAAATGCCCACAGAAGTTGATTTGATGGAAGAAGAACCGCTGCGGATGGATCAGACTATGAGACAGAATGTAGTGGATGCTATCAGTGCATTTCGCAGGGCATAAAAAAGCAGGAGAGATACACATGCTTATGGCAGTGTACTCTCCTGTTCTTTGTATCAGAATGGGAATAGACAGAAAACTCACAGACTATTCACAGATTACTCACAGATTGTCTTTGTATAATGTGTAGATGATGAAGGATACGGGAGAGCCTTAACTTAGGTTCTTGAATCCATCCAGAAGTCCACGCAGTGTAGAAAGGGCAAGCTGTTTCTGCTCCTCCGGGCAGGAATTTAGTTCTGCCATGATTTGCTGCATGGTAGAATCCGGGTTCGTTTTCTGGTTAGAAAATATAGCATCTATGGAAATATGTAAGTAAGTTGCCAAGGCATAAAGTGTTTCCAACTGTGGATTGCCAATATAGTTTTCAATATCAGAGACAGTCCGTAAAGAAATCTTTGCCTGTTCCGCAAGGCTGTTTTGCGAAAGATTGCGGCGGAGACGTTCTTCCCTGACTGCATCTCCCAATAATTTTTTCACCATCTATATCACCTCACTTAATGCATATATTTTATCGTAGATTAACACTATACGAAATGCGTTAAAGTGCGTTATGATAAGCAGGATAACACATGCACAAATAGAGAAACATGGAAGTAAGTACGACAGACATGAATGGACAGCATAAGATAAAAGCCAAAGAGGAACTGAATCTGTTAAAAAAATCTTATCCATACAATGTGTCGGAGAGAAGTTAGAATATGCAGTATATGAGATACTATCATCGCATATCCTACACAATTACATAGAAAGAGAAGTATCGGCTGGACTACGAATAGAGTGGTCCAGCCTTTCTTTTTTTCGAAAAAATGAAGGCAGTGTCACGTTTTGTTGCCGCTCACCGCCATCCTCGGAATTTTTTGGAACGTGATAAAAAATTTCGGAGGATAAAACAAATGAACAAAAAAACATATACAGGATCAAAGATACAAAATCACTTTACAGCATATCTGATACAGTTTGTCCGTGGAAAACGACATGATTATCTGGAGAAGAAAATCCAGATGGCTGATGCAGAAGAACTGTTGGAGGATATTGGACAGATGGAGGCAAGAATTGTAATCGAAGAATTGCTGGAGAACCAAACGAGGGAGCAGCTTTTATTGCAGGAGGCACAGGGGAAATATCCAGAATGGAATAAGATGTCAGATGAAAGACTGATGAAAGCGCTTCATACGCTGCGGGATGAAGAACGGAAGCTGATTTACCAGCATGTGTTTGAAGAACGTACTTTTGAGGAAATGAGCAGGCTAAACGGGTTATCAGAGGAGCGATGCAAGGGTATTTATTATTATGCAATCCGGAAGATCCGCAAGGTGATGGGAGGTGAAAACTAATGAATTTTGAACGATTACTTTTAAAGGCAAAAGAAGGAAATGCAGATGCGGTACTGAAGATTTTAGAGATATATAAGCCGCTTTTAATTAAGAATGCGATTGTGAATGGCAGATTTGATGAAGATCTGTATCAGGAACTGGTAAGTACATTGCTTCAGTGTATCCAGAGATTCCAGATAATTGAGTAAGTTATCTTAAACAAAGGCTGCAATCACTCTCAGGGGAGTAACATCCTCTGGGAGTGATTGTTTTTTGAAGGGTGATATTGCCTCAGTTCGAAGCGGCAGACGGTGTTGATCTATTATGTTGCCTGATGCTTTAATGCTCTTTTGTTGTTGCCAGTTCTTTATGAAGATGTAGAGCCATAAACACAGTAACAATAGCAGAAATTACATCGGCAATCGGTTGTGCATATAGTATTCCATTTATGCCCCAGAATGATGGGAGCAACAGAATGATCGGAACAAAGCAAATACCTTGTCGGCAAGCCCCAAGAACGAATCCGGCGGTGCCTTTTCCAAGTGCAAGAAACAGAGAAGAATACACTGTGTAAAATCCAAATACGAAGAAGGAAAATCCATTTGCCATTAGCGATTTTTGACCTACAGAAATCATCTCTGTATTGCCTTCTGTAAATTGCGAAATAATCTGTGTGGAAAATAGGGCTATTGTCAATCCCACAACTACACAAAATATTGTTGACCATAAGATAGAAGTTTTAATTGCTTCCCTGAGCCGATCAAACTTTTTGGCACCATAGCTAAAGCCGGCAATTGGTTGGAAACCTTTTAAGAAGCCGAACACAACCAGAGTTCCCATTGAAGTGATTCTTGTAACAGCGCCCATTCCGGCGATAACAGCATCTCCATAGATATTAGCTTCCCGGTTTATGAATGCGATAGAAAGGCTTGTAAGAAGCTGGAAAGTCAATGTGGGTATACCGATTTTCAGAATTTCAGTTATGATCTGCTTAGAAGGACAAAATTCCTTAATGGAAAATGTAAAAGCGCTTTTTTTCTGTAATGCATAAATTAAATATACAAGAGTAGAAGCCATTTGAGAAATTGCTGTAGCGATTGCCGCACCAGCAACCCCCATGTCGAGAGTATAGATGAAAATAGGATCTAAACCAATATTCAATACAGCTCCTAATAATAATGCACACATAGTTGTTTTTGCGGCGCCTTCACTTGCAACGATATTGTTCATCGTTACATTAAATACATTGAAAATACATGAAATAACATAGATTCTTCCATAAGAAAGGGCGTATGGCATAATCGTGTCTGTTGCACCTAACATGGTTAAAATAGGTTTCAAAAAAATTGCAGTTCCGATAATAATAACTGCGCCAATACAAACACTGCTGTATAATGCAGTACTGGCGACTTTACTTGCAGCTTCCCTATCTCCTCGCCCTAAAAGTCTTGATAAGTAGGAGGCGGCACCATTGCCAAACATCAGACCTAAACCAACAACTACTTGTCCTAAAGGAAACGCAATGGAAATTGCACCCATTTGACTCTCGCCAAGTCCTCCTATGAAATAAGCATCCACCAAATTGTAGAGAGCGTTAATAAGCATACCAATCATTATCGGTATACCAAGAGCCATTAGTGCTTGGGGAACAGGTGCATTTCCTAATAAATCCATTTTGTTGTTATTCTTGTTCATTTCAAATACTCCTTTCAATTAAGAATATAAATTATAGTAGTATAAATTATAGTATACTACGTGAGAGAATACTACTATAATTTATAGTAGTTGTCAAGCGTGTATCCTGCAATTTCCTTGACAAGAGGTATAAAATCAAATACTATAAATTACAGTATATATAACCGTAAGTATTTTATAGCTTTCGTGGATATAGAAAGTGGGTGAACTATGGCTACAATAGATTTAATTGTGTTAGGAATATTGAAAAAGGAACCGATGGGAGCCTATGATATTCAAAAATTAGTGGAATATCGTAATATATCAAAATGGGTAAAAATCAGTACACCATCCATTTACAAAAAAGCAATTCAGTTGGAGGAAAAAGGCTTCATTAAAGGAGAAATTGTGAAAGAAGGTAAGATGCCTGAAAAAGCAGTTTATTCATTAACAGATGAAGGCGAAAAAGAATTTGTAAAGCTTATGATGGAAACAGCCTCTAAACCCATTCACTTTTTTTTAGATTTTAATGCAGTAATTGTAAATTTGGATAAGTTACCGCCTGAAAGTCAACAATCATGTATTGCCAGTATTGAGGAAAATATTGAAATATTAAAAACTTATCTGGAGGAAAATCTTCGAGAGAAAGAGAATGATCCGGAAATCCCTAAGACTGGTATGGCAGTATTGCAACAGCAGATAGTTTTGGCGGATGCTATTGAAAAATGGATTATTTCTCTAAAAAAAGACTTTTGATGAAGAAGTCACTAGCTGATTTCTTATTAGGTCTGCAGGATTGGGAAGAAACAGGGATGGATGCCGACCTATGTTCCGGCTTTGTAGCCAGAACATAGAAATTTTCTTAGTGGGGAATCTCCCTCAAACCCGGTGCTCCTTATATCCTGCAGATTAAACTTCAAATTTATACCCATATCCAACTACTGTTTTTATGTAATTCTTGTCGCTGGAATACTTTTTTATCTTCTTGCGTATTTGAAAAATAGTGTTTTCCACGGCGTGGAAATAACCATTTGCTTTTTCATGCCAAACTGCTTCATAAATCTGTTGTTTAGTAAAAGCCATCCCTGGATTTGAATATAGCATATAAAGTACATCAAATTCTTTTACAGAAAAGTTAATGTCTTTTCGTACTATTAAGCCGTAGGTCGTAAAGGTCTGCGACTTTAACTTTACCCGGAAAGGAGCTGCCACATATATAGGCAGTGCTGTAATTTTAACAGTAACGGTCACCAATCTATGGGGATGGCTTGTATATCCGGCTGAAATGCTAAAAAATCAGTGGTTCTTATTTATCACTTCACTCTGCCCCGGTAATTATGTGTTTGCCGTTTCTGGCTCTTGCAGCTATTGCGATTCTACTGGTCTATTACCAGACTATTTGCAGGTAAAGCATTGCTCTGGTTTTGAATTTGAGTTTTGGCAGTCTAATAATAGCATTTTAGATTAGCTGTGATAAGGTGAAACAGATTAGGAGGAAAGTAAATTGCATTACAAAGACAAAAACCTACAGATAGATATTCGCTGTCATACTGTTTTTATGAATGATCAAAAGATTGAATTGAGTCTGAAAGAATTTACGGTACTAAAATATCTAACAGAACATCCTGGCTGGGTATTCTCTCACGAGGAGATTTATCGTAATGTCTGGAAGGAAGAACCGATTGACTGTGCTAATGCGGTTATGTGCTGCATTAGCCAGCTTCGTAAAAAGTTAAAAGTAGATTCTCGGAACTGGAATTACATCCGCACCGTCCGAGGTGTGGGCTATAAGTTTCAACCACTCTCAGGGGAGTAACATCCTCTGGGAGTTTTTTGTCATATTTGTTGCACTTTTCGGCTCTGGTACGTACAGAAATAGAAAAGAAACATATCCCAAAATGTATACATTTTAGAAGTACGTTCCGGAAAGGGGGATTATATCTTAAAAAGGTTACACACACAGTTTTGAGATATGCCAACAAAAGTGTGGATATTTTGGGACAGGGAAAGGAGAAATGTGGATGCAGATATATGGATATCACCGCACCAGTACAAAGGAGCAGCATCTTGATCGTGGCATACAGGAAATTGAGCGGTACTGTAACGAGCATGAGATGGCACTTACGAATATTTTTACGGATCAGGAGACAGGGAAGAATTTTAATCGTCCGAGATATACCGTTTTAGTGGAGGATGTCCTGCGGCTGGGAGATATTTTGATTGTTACAGAATTGGACAGACTGGGGAGAAACAAGCATGACACCATGCAGCAGATCCAGCGGATCAAGGACATGGGAGTGCGGCTTATGGTTTTGGAACTGCCGACTACGCTTATGGACTTATCTGTGATGGATAATGCGATGGCAAGGATGATGCTGGAAACAATCAATAACATGATGCTGGAGCTTTATGCTTCTATGGCGCAGGCAGAGCTGGAGAAAAAGGAGAAGCGACAGCGGGAAGGTATAGAAGCGAAGAAATTGCGGGGCGAATGGGATGATTATGGAAGACCATGCGTGATGAAGCAGGAAACCTTTGACGAGAACTTCCAGAGCGTTATTTCCGGAAAAATGACACCGACACAGCTTCGGAAGAGTCTGGGAATGACACAATCTACCTTTTACCGGTATCGTAAAACTTTTTATGAAAAATATCCGGAACTTTCCAATACCTAGAATGAAAGCCATATTACTTATATAGAACAAAGAATTTCAGGAGGAAAGCAATATGAGTGAAAAAAGAATAGGTACTTTGATTTATGATCCGTCTATGGGAAGATATGATATCCGGTTTGGTATTGAATCCTATTATGGGGGACTGCATTGTGGAGAATGCTTTGATGTGGAGGTAAGGGATGTATGGATTCCGGTTCGGATTGAAATGGACGAGGACTGGTATCTTGTGGGACTTCCGAAGACACGCCTCGGCGGGCTGACTGTTCGGATGTAGAGGAGATAGATGATGGAAGCCAAAAAGAAATATGTAAAGCCCGCCTTCCGATTTGTGACAGATCTGAGGAGTATTCTGGAATGTCTGTATGAAGTATATGGAACGGATGGGGAGCTGCTGCTTAAAGGAGAAAAGCTGTCAGATACAGTAATCTGCCCGTTTATCCGCATGGTTCAAAAGAAATGCAGTGTGGTGGATGCGGAAATCCTGCATTTGATGCTCTGGAAGATATATATGGTAAGTGCGAGGAAAGAAGCATTTGTAGCGGATGCTAAGAAAGAGCTGCAGCCTTATTTGACCAAGAAAGATGAAAAACAGATTGACACCATATATGACACCACATATACTATAGATAGGAGGCATTAAAGATGTCGAAATGGGATAAACTATTGACAAGAATTTGCTCATTATCGAAAGACCTTCGTTTTGATGAATTAAGAAAAGTATTAGAAAGTTATGGATATGAGATAAATGCTCCGAGAAGTGGGAGCAGCCATTATACATTCCGTAAAGCGGGATGCCAGCCGATAACAATACCGAAACACGAACCAATCAAGAAAATTTATGTTGAAATGGTAAAGCAGATTGTAGAAAGTGAGGCGAAAAACGATGAAGACACTGAATGATTATTTGGCAATGTCCTATCGCATGGAAATTGTGGAAGATAAGGATGAAGGTGGATTTGTGGTTTCTTATCCGGAACTGCCGGGATGCATCACCTGTGGAGAGACGATAGAAAGGGCAGTTGAAAATGCAGCGGATGCAAAAAAAGCATGGTTAGAAGCTGCACTGGAAGAAGGGATTGAGATTCACGAACCGGGAAGCCTGGAAGAGTATTCGGGACAGTTTAAAATAAGGATGCCACGCAGCTTACACCGGGATCTGGCGGAACACTCAAAAAAAGAAGGCATCAGTATGAATCAATACTGTATATATCTTCTTTCAAAGAATGATGCGCTGTTAGTAAAATAAATATACAAGAATATAGATGAAAAGAGCCGTCCGGATGGGCGGCTCGAAGTCTTTTATAGATTAAAAATGATATTGCTCCAGCAGGTATAGGGGAAGTGTTTGTACATTCCCAGCGGTTCCGCCTTTGGTATCACCTTTTAAATACAATAGTTTGTGGGCCTTCCCCTGTTCCAATGCCTTCAAGGCAGTAGATGCAGTTCCCTTACCGGCTTTAACTTCAATCAGATAGCGGATGTGAGTTTTCAATGTCTGAGCTACAAAATCAATTTCACCACCTTTATAAGTAGCAAAAGCCGGTGTCTCAAAGATAATTTCTTCCGGGAATTCCTGGCGTTTGGACAAGTTAATGTAAACATAGTTTTCGTTCAATGAGCCATCCATAGTTGATACAGTAGCACCAGTTCTGGAGAGATAATAATATGCAACTCCAAGATCCATGAAGAAGCAGCGGCTTCCCGGTTTGAAATTCAGGATGTCCAGTTCTGTGATTTTGCCACAGAAACCGATGATTCCAGAATGATAAAGCCAGTTGATAGCACGATAGCAGGTTGCTTTAGAAAGATTACTGGAGTAATTCTTTGTAACGAGCTTTTGCAGTTCTTCACTTATACTGTCCTCATCTAATCCTTTCTTTTCACGAAGCAGAATACGGCAGATGCTTAAAAAGATGTTGGTAAAAACACTAATATCTGTGATGTCATCAAAGTACCGCATAGATTCGTTTAAGAAAATGCGGATGATTCTAACAAGCTCTTTTTGAGCTGCTTCCACGTCTTTTGTGTTAAGGTATGTTTCCACAACCTTTGGATAGCCGCCAATCTGTCTATAGATGTCGTAAACATTCTTTAATTCGTCATATAGTTCCGGTACGGTGTCATCTGCATGATCCAGTGGAAGTGATAGATATTTCTGAAAAAGCTGGTCATCCAATGCTTCCAAAAACTCTTTAAAGGAAAGGGTATAAATACGGATACTGGTAATATCTCCACTGGAGAATTTGAATTCCGGTTCCAGTACACGTCCCAGATAACTTCCAGTTACAATGAAATGCGCTTGAAAATAGCGGGTAAATTCTCGGATACGGTTGAATATCTCTGAGGATTCCTGAATTTCATCAATAATGATGACTGTATCGTTGGTATCTTCAAAATCCGGATCGAAGAGTTTAAAAGCATCGTGAAGCGGCTGCTCCGGTCGTTTTGTACCGGGAGTCCAGTCTGTGGCTTTTTTGTAACATTCCATAAATTGTTTGCCGGACAAATCAAACAGGTTAATGTAGATCTTGTGCCTGAAGTTCTCATCCGCAAATTTATTGATAATATATGTTTTTCCGACCTGTCTGGCACCATTCACTTCCAAGGTGCTGTGGACGGTATCGTTTTTCCAATCCAGAAGCTGATCGTAAACTTTTCTTTTCAGATACATGGGAAATGCTCCTTTCTTTCAACTGTTCCTATTATATCAAAATATGAATGGATAATATAGAGGGTAATTTCTGATAAATGATGAATTGTCTAGTCTGAGCAGTTCTTCACGGGTATTCCGGTTTCTGTCATTACTTTTTCGTACTGAAGAAGCTGTTCCCAGGTCAGCCATTCCGGTTTCTGATCTGTGGGAAAACCATTCCATAATTCTTTCATACGGGCAATATGGTTTTGAACGCTATGATTGCATAGGATAGACGGACTGCGATTTCCGTAGCCCAGATAGTATTCACAGTCAGACTGTAATTTACTTAACATCCGGTACTCGAATTCATAGGAACTTCTTTGATACGGAGCCGGATGAAATGTGTACTCCTGCTGTATGGGATGGGAAGGTTCTCCATCAATATGGTTAAAAGATAAAGAATAAAGATTCGGTTCAGGCTCTTTGCCAAGGTCAATATCCTTCCACAACTTTCCGAATTGGTCCTTATATACCGGACAGGAAAAATCATCCATGCCAGTATACTCAAGCACTAATTTTGTTTTTGCATTTTCATTCATTCTATTAGACCATCCTTTCCTTTATTGCAGACATTGAGGTATATTATTGGGCGCTGTTTCTGCATTCCACTGCAGCTTCGCACGTACATCCATCAGGATGATTCCTAACTGGTTTTCTCCGCAGTTATTGACTTTGCCCCAGAAATAGTCACCCCAGTTGTTTCCTTCAATAAGTGTGGACTCTCCGGTTGCAAGAAGTTTATCCCGGAGTTCCGGGTTCTGCATGAATTTGCACATGCAGATTTCATACATGAGCCGGACTTTCACTTTTTCCCAGTCCGGGCGTAATGTAAGATCTCTGCCGAGTTTCTTTGCATCAGAAGGATTATGCATCCGAAAAATACAGAATTTGCGTTGCTCTCTCGCAGAGAGTGTTTTCTGCGCTTGAAAAGCAGCTTCATTATTTGCATAGGTTTGTCCCATGTAAGAGACCGGTGCCGGATAGAAATTGCTTAGAAAAGCATAATCTCCCCGAAATTCATTGATCTGTGTAGGTATGCGCTTGCTTGTATTTGTTTGATTCATTATAAATTCCTCCTTTGTAAAAGAGGTGCGGCCTTTCAGCCACACCTCAAAATAATTCTCATCTATTGCAGAGATGGTTATGCAATCATCTCCAAAAATTCAGCTTCTGTAAGAATTGGAATACCAAGGCTCTGGGCTTTTGCCAGTTTGCTGCCGGCTTTTTCCCCGCAGATCAGGTAATCGGTTTTCTTTGTTACAGAGCTGCCAGGTTTGGCACCAAGCTCCAGAATCTTATCGTTGATACCGTCTCTGGTAAAATGCTCCAGTTTCCCTGTTGCTACGATGGTACATCCTGTAAATTTGTTTTCTTTTGTCATAATGGTCTCTTCCTTTCTTTGTTCAAATGTGAATTCGTTCTGTAAGTTTTTCCATAAATCAAGATTTGCTTCATCTGCAAACCAGGAATGGATGTTGTGATTTAAGATTTCGCCAAAATCCTCTAACTGAGTGAAGTCGTAATCTCCGACAGCCGCCTGTTCAAATGCAGTTAAATTTCCGGAAAATACGGTGTCCAGAATCCGGCTTTTGGTTCTGCCGATCATAGGAATATCCATGGAAACCAGATAGCGGACAAAGCTGGTCCTCCGGCTGGCGTTGATGGATTCCCACAAGCGGTCGAAAGATTTCTCACCATATCCGTCCAGTGCCACAATATCTTCCCGGTGTTCCTCCAGATGATAGATGTCCTGAAAAGAGTGCAGATAGCCCAGATTCAGGAATTTTTCTAAAGTGGCTTCTGACAGTCCTTCGATGTTCATTGCCTTCTTGCTGGCAAAATGGACAAACCTTCTTGTGATCTGGCTGTCGCACTGCGGATTATCACAATGCAGAGTTTCTACGGTGCGACCGTCGCTGGTCTTACGGCTGTAGGTTCTGGTTTTGGAACCACAGCAAGGGCAGACCGGAGGCGTGATGTCGGTATACCTTCCACGATCCAGATTATCCTCTATATGTGGGATGATCATGTTTCGTTTGGAAACAAGAATCCGGCATCCGGGTACAAGCTCCAGATTTTTGATAAAGGTCAGATTATGAAGGGAAGCTCTGGAAACATCACAGCCGTCAATCTCCACGGTATCGAAGATGCCGACCGGAGCAATCTCTCCGAATCTGGTCGGTGTCCATTCAATTTCACGCAAGAAAGTTTCGTAGGTATCATCCTCAAACTTATAGGCGAGGCCGTCCTTATAGTGGTGTCCGGTTTTTCCGCAGCTTTTGGAGTAGCTGAGACTGTCAAAAATCATGACAATGCCATCGATAGGAAGATGTAAATTTGCTGCTGTGGATACCAATTCCTGAATGAATTTCTCCGCATATTCTTTTGAAAGTCCGGTTCCTGAAATTGAGAAAAACGGGCAGTAACCAAAGCCCAGGTGTGTTAAACCTTCTAATTTGCAGGCTCTGCTGTCCGGGAAGGGAACATCCTCCATTCCTTCTAATACATTGAACGGAAGAAAGCGAACACAACGTCCGATACAGTTCTTCGGATCAAGACTTCGTACTGATCCGGAAGCAAAATTACGTCCGTTTTTATAAGGTTTTCCATTTCCATCACGCAGAGTATCTTTCAGACGTTCAAAATCATTGGTTGGTATAAAAGACTCACCGGTAATGACCAGACGTTCTTTGTGTGGAATGGTAAGCGGTACATTTAAAAATGCCGGGATATTGTGTGTAATATCTTCCCCCACTTCACCATCTCCACGGGTAGAAGCCTGAATCAGTCTGCCATCTTCGTAAATGAGTTTGGTAGTCAAACCGTCCAGTTTCAGCATAAAGAGAACTTCCTGTCCTTTCATGAAATCTAAAAGCTCTGAAATCAGTTTTGTTTTCTCAAGCGAGAGCAGTGGAATCGGATGGGTGACTTTGGCAAGTTCACTGACCGGATAATATCCAACCGTCTGTGTCGGAGAATTTGACAGGATGAAACCAGTCTGTTCCTCCAGTTCCTTCAGTTCGTCAAAGAGTCGGTCATACTCGGCATCAGATACCAGAGGGGCATCCTGATTGTAGTAGGCATGACGGTATTCATTGAGTTGTTTTACAAGATTCTTAATTCTTTTGACTGACATAGAGTCTCCTTTCTTTTGTGGCGTGCCAGTTCCGGAATCATTTGTTTCCGTAATCCTCCTTTCCCTGCGTTCAGGCATAAAAAAAGAGAATGACGCTTATGTTCATTCTCAAAATAGATGCAGTTTCCTGCAAAATAAAAAAAGCCAGAAGTCCCTGCTGCTTGTTGGGCATAGGAAAACTCCTGACTACGTTTCAAACCTAAACTGCGTGTGATAAATCCTTTCCGGATTGACACAAATAATTGATATAAGAACAGTATAACACTAGATGTAGTATATGTCAAATGAAATAGATTCCTCAATGAAGCTTTTGCCTTATGTTGATGACAAATTTGTCGGCTACAGGAATAAAAGCGTTCAGGATTTCAGATTTGCCCTAAGCGAAGGAATTCGTAGCCAGGTATTTTTTGCCACTTTCGTGGAGAAAGTCGAAAACCAGATAAAATCAATCTCTGTCATAAATGCCTCTAAACTGTTTTTACATCGTAGTGGTTATGCAAGTTCTAAATTTAAAAATAATTTTCACGAATAACTAACTTTTCTATATGCTGAATTGTCATAAAATATAGATTATTAAATTTGAAAGCAGATTGAAGGTGATAAACATGAGAAGTTATAAACGGTATACCAGGCGAAAGAGACTTTTGAAGCAAATCGCTGTGGTTGCTTTAGTGTTTATATTGGGATTTGTGCTTTTGCGGGCTGTTTCGTATATGGCGATTCAGGGTGAAATTCCGATGATTAACAGTTTCAATCTATTTAGAAGGGAAGCTGATACTTCTTTTGGATGGAACTTGATTCTTGTAAATGACGATTATTGTGTTCCCCGTAATTATGAGGTAGAACTCACAGAATTATCAAACGGAGAAAAAGTGGATTCGAGAATCTATCCTCAGCTTCAGCAGATGTTTGATGATGCCAGAGCTGAGGGACTTGAATTATTTGTAAGGGAAGGGTACAGGACAACTCAGGATCAGAAAGATATTATGAATGAGAGAATTCAGCAGTATCAGGATGAAGGCTATTCACGTGGGGAGGCAAAAAAACTTGCGAAAGAATATGTTGCCGAACCTGGAACAAGTGAGCATGAACTTGGGATAGCCGTTGATATCAATGCGGATACGTCCAAGTGTTCTTCGGATGCTGTTTATACATGGCTTGCCAATAATGCATATAAATATGGTTTTATTAAAAGGTATCCTGATAATAAGATAGAAATTACAGGAGTGAACAATGAACCCTGGCATTATAGGTATGTAGGGGTGGATGCTGCCCTGGAAATGCAGAAAAAAGGATTGTGTCTGGAGGAGTATATCGAGACTCTAAAATAAAAATTAAAAAATAATTTATCTTTAACTAACTTTTTATGCTTGTTAGGTGTCTTAGTATATAGGAGGGTAAAATATAGGGGGCAAATGAGGAAGGAGGAATGAGATGACTTCTGACTTCTTATTACTACAGAAAATCAGAAACGGCAACAACCATGCAGGTAATCAGTTTGTTGAAAAATATTATTCTTTTATCTATCAATATTGCTTTCTGCACATCCACAATCAAGAATGTGCAGAAGATATGGTACAAGAAACTTTTGTGAGGTTTTTCGGAGCGCTGATGAGCGGAGCTGAAATAGGAAAGGCGAAGAGCTATCTATACAGCATAGCGGGAAATATCATTAAAAACTACTATAAAAAAAAGAAGGAAATATTATTGGATCAGTTGCCGGATATAGAAAAGGATAATCTGACAGAAATAGAAATCCGGCTTGATGTAGAACGGGCGTTGGATCTGCTTCCGGAAGAAATAAAAGAGACGGCAATCTTGTTTTTCTTTCAGGGGTTAAAACAAAAAGAAATTTCTGATTTATTACATATAAAATTATCACTTGTAAAATATCGTGTTTCGAAAGCAAAAGAATTACTGTCAAAACAGTTGGAGGAGGGAAGAGATTGAAGCAGTATCAGAGAAAAATCAAGGAGTATAAATCCTTGATACAGAAGGAATATATACAGGAAACGGCAGTTTGCACAGTAATGGAACGGTGTTCAGACATTGTGAGCCGTCAGGATAACAGACGGGCGTCATATTTCGAATTTTTATTTGAGCAGTTCAAATTTATCAAGAAAAGATGGTGGGCCCTGCAGGGAGGAATCCTGTTTCTGCTTTGGATTCTGCTGGCGGACTCAGATGGAGGAGCAAATACAGAGCGGACACTGGGGGCTATGTCGGTGATGTTTTCTGTGATGATCGTACCTGAAATCTGGAAGAACCGGAGATTTTCTGCAGTCGAGATCGAAAAAACGGCATTCTATTCACTGCGCCAGATCTGTGCTGCAAGGACATTGCTATTTGCAGCAGTGGATCTGGTTATGATTACAGCTTTTTTCAGTATTTCAGTTTATACACTACAGATTTCGGCATACCGGATCATCATAGATTTTCTAGTGCCGCTTAATGTTTCCTGTTGTATCTGTTTCCGACTATTGTATAGCAAATGGAATGATATGGAGCATATTGCTGTTTTTCTAAGTATATCCTGCATACTGATTTGGACGCTGATTGTGTCCACAGATTCTATTTATCAGAAAATTTCGGTACCGATCTGGGTTGGCTTGCTGATCATATCGTTTGGTTATCTGATCTTTTGTGTTCACAAATCGCAATGTAACTGCGAAATAAACTGGGAGGTGAAGTCGAGTGGAACTGCAATTTAAAAATGTAACAAAAGCTTATGGAGATGTACATGCAGTAGATCACGTAACACATTCTATGGAGAAAGGTGTATATGGGTTATTGGGAGTAAACGGAGCGGGGAAAACCACTTTGATGCGGATGCTGTGTACAGCGATAAATCCGACAAGCGGAGAAATCTTGTGGAATGGAAAGGATATCTTCAGTTTGGGAGCATCTTATAGAGGGATACTCGGTTATCTGCCGCAGAATTACGGGTTTTATCCGGATCTTTCAGTGTATGACTACATGATGTATATTGCATCCATCAAAGGACTCCGTCCCATCGTGGCAAAGAAAAGGGCTTTAAAACTGCTAGAGCAGGTCGGGATGGCTGAAAAGCGAAAAAAAAAGATGCGCACTTTATCAGGGGGAATGATCCGGAGAGTCGGAATTGCTCAGGCGATGTTGAATGATCCGCGGATATTAGTATTGGATGAGCCAACCGCCGGTCTTGATCCGAATGAGAGAATCCGGTTCCGAAATCTGGTCAGTGAATTGTCGGAAGACCGCCTTGTCCTGCTGTCTACCCACATTGTGTCAGATGTCGAATACGTGGCAAATGAAATCATATTGATGAAAGAAGGAAAATTTTTCTATACAGGAACATCGGATGAGATTATTTTGTCTATGGATATGTCAGTATGGAATTGTACTGTTCCTAAAAGGGAACTGAATAATTATATGAAGAAATATCTGACTGGAAATGTAAGGACAGTTGCCGACGGAGTGGAACTAAGAGTCCTTTCAAAGACGCCGCCGGCAAGGAATGCAGTACAGGTGGAGACAACACTGGAGGATGCATTTCTTCTGTATTTTGGAGAAAAGGCAGGTGATAAAGATGATGTTCAAATATGAGTTGAAAAAGATCTTTTCTAAGCGGGTTAATCAGGTTTTGCTTGCGGCAGTGCTTGTGGTGACGATTATTTATTCCGGTATGGCAGTCGGAAGTATGCGCTATGTGGATGAAGAGGGGCAAAATCACACTGGGATTGAATCGGGACGGCTTCTGGCTGAAAATATCAATCAATGGAAAGGGGAACTTACAGCGGAGAAAATTTCCGAAGTAATAAATGATTACAAGACGATATCTGCCAAATATCCGGATGAAATACCAAATACAGAATATGGAAAAACAGTACAGTCATATTATGATATTTATAGTTTTGTAATTGGCATAATGACTCCAGATTCAGAATGGAATGAAAGTGTAGTATATCAGCTTTCAGATGAACAGCTACAGAATATCTATACAATCTATCAGGACAATATGAAGAAAATAGTGGAAGAGTATGGTACTACACCTGAAAAGAGAAGTTATCTGGAAAGCGTTTATAAAAAGATAGAAATACCTTTTATGTTCGAAGCAAAAGATTCCTGGACTACGATGACAATGTACGCACAAACTTATGTACTGTTAATGGCAGTGATCATAGGTTTTTTGGTAGCTGGTATATTTTCCGGAGAGTTCCGCCCGGGAACAGAGGATGTTTTTTTTGCCACTAAATATGGAAGAACGAAGGCAATAAAAAACAAGATTTTTGCGGGAATACTTGTGTCAACGGTTACCTATTGGATCGGAGTGGGGGTATTGTCTCTTATCTCATTTGCAGTAATGGGAACAAGCGGATTTTTCACGCCGTATCAGATTGATGATCCATACAGTATTTATGTTATGACATATGGAGAATATTATTTGCTGATACTTGTGGGCGGGTATATCGTGACAATGTTTTGTGCTGCGTTGACTATGCTGGTGACAGTTAAGATGCATACACCGAATCTGGCGATTTGTATCCCGTTTTTCCTGCTTTGTATGATGCCGTTTATCGCAAGAGTATTACCGGCATTTGATGCTTTTTTCAATTTGCTGCCAACTGTATTGACTAATATTTTTAATGCAGTGAGGACGCCGATTCTTTTTCAGATTGGTTCGTTTGTATTTCGTCAGATTTCGTTATTGATGTTTCTGTACATCTTATTATTTATTGTACTGTTGCCTTTAATATATATAGGTTATAGTCGATATGGGTTAAAGAAGAAATAGTATTACGAACGTCTGATAAAGCTATTGAAACTTTCGGCTGTTACTGCAGAAATTTTATGATCCGGATAAAAAAGAGGGCTACTGATAAATTGCGTAATTGTGCCTCTTTATATAAAAGAGAAATTAAATGACATCACGTGAACTCGTTCGGGATATGTTTATAAACTATTTCCGGATATTTGAAAAAGATCAGGAAGGGTTGAAAAGCAGGTGATACCATGGGAAAGTAATGATTCTTACGTTTTCTGATTCCGAGGAAGAAATTCTGAATAAGATTAAATCGGTTCTAGTCTGTGAAAACACAGTAGAGTTTATGGATAATGTAAACATTCAAAAGTTGAGATTCCCAAGTCTGGAAATAGACCAGCTTCAGCGTTGTGTAATCAGAGAAGATAAGACAGTGGGGCTTACCCGACATGAATATGATCTGCTTCTATATCTTGCGTTATCTCCTAATCGGGTATTCACGAAAGAACAGATCTATCAGCATATCTATGAGGAAGCGGAGTCAGAAGTGAATAACCGAATTTACGGTCTGATTAAGAACTTGAGAAAGAAAATAGAAGAAAATCCGGAAGAACCGCACTACATAGAAACGATACGTGGTGTTGGTTATCGCTTTCGGGCATAAAAGGAGCCGTCCGGCAATGGGCGGCTCGAAGTGTTTCTCTTGTTGTTTATTTATTGTTTTTTTCGTTGTATACTGATAAAACGAGGTGATAAAAGTGGCATATAGAATTTTGATCGTGGATGATGACATCGAATTATTAAAGATGTTAAAGAACTATTTTGAAATCAAACGATATGATGTAATGATGGCAGAAGATGGCACAGATGCTTTGGAAAAAATCCATAAGAAACCGGATATTATCTTGCTGGACATCAATATGCCTAAAATAGACGGATTAGAAGTATGCAGACGTATCCGGGGCAAAGTAACTTGTCCCATTATCTTCCTGACGGCAAAAGTGGAGGAGCAGGACAGGGTAAACGGGCTTTTATCCGGTGGGGATGACTATATACTGAAGCCGTTTAGTCTGAAAGAACTGGATGCTCGTATTATTGCACATTTGAAGCGTGAGGAGCGTCATAAAGGGAAGTCTGAATACAGATTCCACGGAGACCTCAGTATTGATTATGGAGCAAAGAGGGTTCAGATCGGTGAAAATGATTTGGAGCTTACGAAGCTGGAATATGCAATCATTGAGTTTTTGTCCATGAATCCAGGACAGGTTTTTGACAGGGAGCGGATATACGAAAAGGTGTGTGGTTATGATGCGGAAGGTGACAGCCGTGTTGTTACGGAACTGATCCGGAGAGTGAGAAAGAAACTGGCGGAATATACGCAGACAGAATACATTGAGACAGTATGGGGGATGGGGTATCGATGGAAAAGATAAGAAATTTATCCTTGAAAAAGACAATGGTTTTATATACGATACTCAGCTTGATTGTCACTTTTTTTCTTTCTGTGTCAATTATTGAGATTGCCGGGCAGATACAGGAGGAGGTCTGGTGGAAGTACGTGGATCAGGACGAGTATTATCAGGCAATGAATGACCGCAATGAAAATTTTGAGGTAGTGGTACCGAGACCGAATCAGAGTAAAATGAGCAGAATGGACTGGCATATTTCAGAAACCTGTGATTTCCTTCAGACGTACGGAGTATTGCTTTTTTCTTTTGCCGGATGTGGAATTGCGGTCAGCCTGTTTTACAAAAATAAATTAAAGAGACCGATTCAGGAACTGAAGATGGCATCACAGATGATTGCGGAGGAAGATCTGGATTTTCATATGGCTTATGAGAACGAGGACGAGATGGGGATGCTGTGCAGGGAATTTGAAAGGATGCGTGGGCAGTTGGAAGAAAATAACCGTAGACTTTGGCAGATGATCGAAGATGAGCGGGTACTGCGTGCAGCGATTGCCCATGATATCCGCTCGCCGCTTGCAATCATGCGGGGATATCAGGAAATGCTTTTGGAATTTGTTCCGGAAGATATGCTTGATCAAGAGAAAATGATGGAGATGTTAAGGGGCGGTATGCTTCAGATTGAACGGATGAACCATTTTATTGATGGTATGCGGAAGATGACGAAACTGGAAGAACGGGAATTAAACTGTTCCGTGGTGGATATCCGGCAGTTGATCAGCCAGATAAAAACGCTGGCAGAAGTCATGGAAGAAAAATCAGAAAAGGACTTCACGGTAACGGCAGTGGGAGAGTCGGAAACTCTGGTCGCAGATGCGGAAATCATCATGGAAGTAGCGGATAATCTGTTGTCCAATGCATTCCGCTATGCCAGTCAGAAAGTCGGGCTGAAGCTGACAGTGACGGCGCAGGATCTGAAAATGAGTATCGGTGATGACGGAACGGGATTTCAGGAAAATACCGATACGGTGACACAGGCGTTTTATCATGAAAATTCGCAGGATGATTTAAAGCATTTTGGAATGGGTATGTATATCAGCCGTATCTACTGCGAACGGCATGGCGGGAAACTGCTGATAAAAAATGCAGCAGATGGTGGTGCGGAAATTGAGGCAGTGTTTAAAAATTATGTATCAGAAAAACAACAGCAGAAATAAATGGCTGTTGTTTTTTTGTTGTGATTTGTAGGCTATGCTGTTTGTAGAAAAAAGAAAGGCGGGATGACTTATGAAAGCGATCATAAAAAGGAATCTGAAAAATTATCTTAAAAATCCGATATTTTGGACTGGTTTGATTGTTGTTTTAATCAGTATGTACCAGACACTTGCACCTTATCTGTCCATTCATTACGTGAAGCCGGATGAAACCTTCAGGAAGGTAAAAATGGCTTCCGATGGGGATGTTATGGAGGGATGTATTCCGGCAACACCGGATAAGGAGAGAGAACTGTGGGAGAAAGAGATTGTAAAGATACTTCAAGACACAGAGAATGGGTTTGGCATGTCGGAAGCAGAGGCGGAGGCAGTGATATCTGAGATGAAACAGATGGAGATTACGGAGGCGTGTCAGTATCTGAAAACGGAATACCACTTTAATGGTGCCAATTATGTGTATGAGGACGTTTCATGGTATCAGGGAAGCCCGGAGGAAGTCAATCGGTATATCAGAGAAAATCTTGAGAAACATCCATTCTCCTATTATTTCGGAAGAAAATTTACAGATTTTGCAAGCCTGCATATGGCATTCTTTGCAACGGTTCTGCTGGCGTTTTTATTTTTCCAGGATATGAGGAAAAATACTTATGAATTGCTGCACACCAAACCGATGACGGCTTTTCAATATATTGCCGGGAAAATAAGCAGTGGATTTCTCATCATGACGACGGCACTGGTCATTATGAATATCGTATTTATCATTTTGTGTTATGCCACGGCAGTAAAATCAGGATTTGCTATGAACATACTGGATTTTGTTCAGAATTCGATCCTGTATGTCCTGCCGAACATCCTGATGATCTGCTGTGTGTATGCGGTTACAGCGCTGCTGTTTAAGAATCCGCTTCCAGCGGTTCCGGCGCTGGTTCTTTATATCATTTATTCTAATATGCTGACATGGGACAGCAAAGGACAGTGTCATGCAAGACCATTCTCTATTATGGTTAGATTTCCGGGGAATTTTTTTGAAACGGGATTGCCATATCGGGTATATCTCAATCAACTGCTTCTTGTGGCAGCATCCATACTGCTCATGTTTATAGCGGTGTGGATGTGGAAAAGGAGGAGGGTACATTGAAGAAAGAAGTAAAAATATGTATGCCATATTATAAAATTGCATATTCAATCGCTTTTGTTGTGATATTGAGTGCAATCCAGCCTGTTGTATACGCAAACGAAATCGGAAGGGCAGTGGAAAGAGCTGTTTCGCTTCTGGCAGTCGTTTTCTGTGCAGATACTTATCTGGTGGAAGTGCAGAGCAAACGCTCGGAAGTATTCTGCCTTTATAATCTAAAAAAGCAGGCAGGGGTAGTTTATAAAAGACTATTTGTGCAGGTAGCTTATCTGATTGGAATCAGTTTGTTGGCATATGGACTCTTTTATTGGCAGAAACCGGTGAATCTGACAGAAGAATTAGATGGCGGTGCCTTGTTTGGAATTTATTGTATTGCGATTCCCGGAACTGTTTTGTTTTGGAGTGTGCTTTCCGTAACTGTCAGCAATCTGGTTCGAAACAGATGGATTGGTATGGGTGTCGTGCTGCTTTTCTGGTTTTTCTCTATTTCCGGAAAGGCAACTCAGTTTTTGAAAAACTGGGGACCATTTTCCTACGGAACTTGTGATTTCGGTAAGCTGACAGAGTGGAGATGGCTTGGCGGGAAGGTGCTGTGCGTGGTATTTGCGGGGATGATGCTTGCATTTGTTCCTAAGATATTAAAGAAGAGAGGGTAAGATTATGAGTATAAGAATAGACGATTTAACAGTAACATTTAAAAATGGAGTGACAGCGGTAGATCATGTGGATCTGGAAATCCCACATGGGATATTTGGTCTGTTAGGTGAAAATGGTGCAGGAAAAACAACGTTGATGCGGGTGCTTACAACGGTGCTTGCACCCACAAGTGGAAAAGTTCTGTTAGATGGTACGCTATATTGCGAAGCAAATTACGAAAAGATACAGAAAAAGATTGGGTATCTGCCACAGGAAATTGATCTGTATCCGTCTTTGACTGTTCGAGAATGTCTGGAGTATATGGGAGATCTGGCTGGAATTGAGAAAAGAGAAAGCAAGAAAAGGATTGATTACTATCTGGAGAAGACCAGTCTTGCAGACCATCAGAAAAAGAAAATGCGGCAGCTTTCAGGTGGAATGAAGCGAAGAGTTGGATTAGTGCAGGCATTACTCCATGAGCCGGATTTTTTAATTGTGGATGAACCAACAACAGGGCTCGATCCGGAGGAACGCATCCGTATCCGTAATTTACTGGTAGATTTTGCAGAAGAACGCACCGTATTATTTTCAACGCATGTGGTGGAGGATCTGATGGCAACCTGTAATCAGCTTGCGGTTATGAAAAAAGGTAGATTCCTTTATACAGGAACAATGAGGGAATTATTGAATAAGGCAAGAGGGCATGTATGGGAATGCTGTACAGAGGACGAAAGCCTTGCAAGAGAATTAGAAAGAAAATATCATATTTCCAGTAAGCAGTATACGGAGGAAGGAATTAGATTAAGACTGTTAGGGGAGAATATGCCGTCAGAAAGTGGATGTATAGCTTGTGACGTAACTTTGGAAGATGCATATATCTATGTAACCAATCGATAAACATTGTTAATGAGGAGTGAAAGCTAAATGCTAAGAAAAGCAGGTGATGTTATGGGAAAGTGATGATTCTTACCATTTCTGATTCCGAAGAGGGAATCCTGAATAAAATTAAATCAGTTCTAGCCTGCGAAAGTACGTTAGAAGTTATGGAGATTACAAATTCTGAAAAGTTGACATTCCAAGGTTTGGAAATAGACCAGCTTCAGCGGAGCGTAATCAAAGATGGTAAGGTTGTGGAACTTACCAGACATGAATATGACCTGCTTTTTTATCTGGCCTTATCCCCCAATCGGGTATTTACAAAAGAACAGATTTACCAGCATATTTATGAGGATGTGGAGTCAGAAGTGGATAACCGTGTCTATGGGTTAGTCAAGAATCTGAGAAAGAAAATAGAAGAAAATCCGGAAGAACCGCACTACATAGAAACGATACGTGGTGTAGGCTACCGTTTTCGGGCATAAAAAGAGCCGTCCGATTGGGCGGCTCGAAGTATTTAAACAGCAGTTTTCTTCACTGCCTGTTTATAGTTACCGGTAGCATCGTAATCTCCAGAGAGGAGCAGATTCTGGCGAAATTGCTCCAGTTTGATCTTGAAGCGTTTCCCATCCTCAACAGTCGTAAGCATGGTAAGAGCTTCTAGCATTCCCTGAATATATCCGGTTAGCAGGTAATATCTGCAGGGTTCTTCCGATGGTGAGATATTGGACAGGGTTTCTTCCAGATGTTCCTGACGTTCCCTGAGCCATGCATCCCAGACATCCAGTTCCAAATCAGTCATGGTGTTCCTCCTTTAAATCTGATGATAATCGTCTTTGGTGTGGAGGGGAGAAGTTTCATGCACAAGCATTTTTCTGCTCCAGATCCAAATATGGATTTGTAAATTCAAAAATAATAAGTTCATCCGCATCGAACATGAGCTCCAACTCTTTTAGTGTAGCTGCTGGATATCCGCAATCTCTGAATCGTTCTAATACGTCTGTTTCCGTTTCAAATGGTTCACCGTCTTCCAGCTTTTCTCCGATTATTAAGCCACATGGAGTCAATAGGCTTTCTTCATATAAGCGGACACAATATCGGTCAGGGAAAAATAGGTGTGCTTCATCCGTGTTATAATAAATTCGTTCTCCAGGTTCTATGCTTTGCATCACAAAGGGAACATGATATGCAGCGGCTATCGCCTGATATGCTTCATAAAGTGGAGTCCATGCTGTCTCTAAAGAAAGTAGAATATACGTATCATTCCATTCCATGTAGCTGACATTTCCACGAAGAGATATTCCGGTGGAATCTATTTTCTTGTGGGAAAATAAATTGCCAATCCAGCATAAATCAGGATTCTGGTTCAGAATGATGTAGGTTTCCAGGTCCTCCCACAAGTCATATAGTCCTTCCGGATTTCCTTCTGTATAAAAGATCACATCATCACAGCAGATATTTGCCATTACACATCCACCTCCGTTCCAAAAGTTTCACCCATATTCTGGTTGGAAACCGTAAGGTTTACAGGGGATAAGGTGCCAGAGGCAAGCCATTGTTCGATTGCATCAATTACCTGCTCCAGCGTGTCGTTATAAGCCACATTGCAGTCTTCCAGTCGGAGAAACTGCAGGTATGCTTCATGAAGAAGGCTTGGATCATCACGCAGCGTTTCATATGGAAGGTTGCAGAGTCCGATTCTTTCCTCCAGACGTTCCATGGAGCGGCGGATGAAGTCGCAGGAAATAAATTGTTCCCGGTAGATGTTATAAGCAGCTTCAAGCTGGTCATAGGTCAAAATAAATGAGACTTTCTCGCAAGGATTAGATGGTTGTTCTTTCATGGTAAATTCCTCCATTCATACTATGATTGGCTGGTGGTACGGATTCTCTTTGTTCGGGAGTAAGATGTACCAGTAGTTTCCAGCGCAGGTCGATTTCTCGGTGAATCCAGGTATCATTTTCATAAACTTCATGTGTCAAAAAATTGTAAATTGTCGGTTCTTTTTCTATATCATCCAGATCTGCGACCAGACAAGTTGCCTGATTCACATAGGGCCAGAGTGCCTGTTCGACCATATGGCGTAGTTCCAGTATCAGAGGATATATCTGTCCTACATCATAGGTTTTGGACATGCAGGAGCTGATTTTCTTCAGCATCCCGGAAGTTTGTATCATCTGGTTGATGACGGTACATTGTTCCTCCACATCTGCATCCGGATTCAGGACCAGCCGGTGGAGCAGCACAGATTTTGCATAGGCAGAAGCGGTCAGGTTGATGTTTCTGACCAGTTCTTCATACGGCTGCTTATACTGTGTCTTCAGCACTTCCAGAGGCACATGTTCCCGGTTCTTCTTTAAGGTGGAGAGGAGCCCCGAAAGGCAGCTCTCCAGTTCTTCCATTCTTGTCAAGCACACATCGCCTCCAGCTCCATCGGAACACGGGTGTAGCTGAGACGGTAAATACTGTTGCAGGTCTCAAATACCACACCGTTTTCGGATACTTCCAGAATACTCTGCACCGGACTGGTAGCAAAGGTCTGGTTATAACTATAGATCCACGCCCGTTCTCCCAGATGGAGGGGCAGGGACAGGATTCCGGTGAGGACATATTCTTTCTTTTGGGTGGTGTGTAAGGTTATATTTGTATTCTTCATTGATTTCACGCTCCTTTCCTTACTTAATTTTGTTTGCAATTACGGCAGCGACCAGTTTAGCGCATCCCAATTCCATCTCGGATAAATGCTGTCCGGTTCTGGAACAGAGAAGAAGTGCCAGCGGCTCTCTGTCTTCCCTTAAAATCGGGAAAAAAGCACAAACCGGTTGACGGGTGTTGGATACCGGGTAGACAGGGCAGTTCTCAGCAGAGATCAGTTCCTGGCCGTCCGCAACCAATTCGGCGAGTTCTTCTGTAACGGGAGTGCCTTCCGGAAGATAGATGCCCGCAGATACGAGTATGTGAGCCTCACTGCAAATTGCGATACCACAGTGGATGACACTGTAGAGGACGGAAAGATAGGAAGCCATTTCCTCTTTTCCGTTTAAGTGGGTAGGGCATTTGCGTAAAAGCAGCTCCATTCCCACATTTTCCAGTTCCAGTGCATCTCCGTCTGAGAGCTTCATTTGTTTCCGGATTTCTGCAGGGATGACGATACGCCCCTGAGAGTCCATGGTCCGGATGAGTGCAATATTCATAACTAAAGTCTCCTTTCTTAAAAAGAGGAGAAGCAGTAAAGTACCGCTTCTCTTCTGAAAATTTAGGCAGCGTAAGGCGGAGCCTGTGCTGTCTGTTGCATTTGACTGTTCTGCTGGTCTGCCAGCATCCGTTTTCCGTTATTGATCAGTGATGCAGCAATCACCGTTTCCCAGTTGGAAATATAGGAATCCGTCCGCTTCAGAAGCGTGAACAGATCCATGTCGGTAAGCTGGATGGCTGTCGTCTTTTCGGACTGGAAGCTGCGTGGCTGCATGTAGGAACCACCGTTCTTATTCTGTGCTTTGATGCCTTTCCCATTTGCAATCTGGATTTTCCATGGGCTTTTCATAGGCTGCCCTTTGGAATCATAGGGATGTCTGGAGATATAAAACATCTGGGCTGTGGAATAACCGTTCTGATCGGGATTGCCGTAGATCTTGCTCTGGCTCCATTCAAATTCCTGAAAACCGGAAGTGATCCGGGTTAAGAGGAACTGGATCTGTTCCGGTGCCAGGTTGAAACGGGTGATGATATTCCGGTCTCCGGTACCGTTGGAATAATCCTGAATGGTGATGCAGATTAAAGAATGTACTTTATGCCCGTTTTCCTGATATTCCCCTTTGGCATGTAGCTGTGCATAGTTGCCGAGTGGTGCGTAGCGGAGCCGGTCATAAAAGGCAATGAGTGCCCGGTCATTCTGGATCTTGCAGATCTGGTCGGTAATCCGGTTTTGATAAGTTTCATTCATGAGTATTCACCTTCCTTTATTTGAGATGCTGTTTGACAAGCTGTGCCATATTCTTTGGAAGCTCTTCCAGTTTCGTGATATCCAGGAATCCGTCCTTGTAAATCCTGCGGATATTTTCCTTATCGTCACCAATGGCAGCCGCAAACAGGATGACATCCCGTTTTTCGTATTCTTTCTTGATGCCCCGCAGATCTGCCTCTGCTTCCGTTCCGCTGTAGCCGTAATCGGCTGGCTGACCGTCAGAAATCAGGATCAGCAGCTTCTGAAGCTCCGGGCGTGTGCACAAATGCTCTGCTACGAAGCGGAGAGCTGCGCCGTCCCGGTTCCCGTTGCGGTCGCACATATCCATCAGCCGGTAACAGTCCTCATTGTCCACAGAATCAAATTCTGCATAGGAGTAAAGAGCAACGCCGCCTGCATCCGTGGAATGCCCGTAAATGGTGATAGGGATACCGAGGCTTTTACAGAAATCATAAAGGACAATGGCAGTCTTTCTTGCATGTGTCATCCGGTCACCCCAACCCATCGAACCACTCTCGTCAATCAGGAGGGCAACAGCCAGACGTTTTTCCTCTCCTGGAAGTCTGGTTCTGGTAAAGATGGTTCCGTCTGTCTTATAGAGAGCATGGGAGTCCAGACGTTTTCCAAACAGGAGATTCTTCTGCTTTCCGCCTTGCTGTTCTTCTTTCAAAAGCGGCAGGATGGTGCTTTGCAGCTTTTTGGAAGCCCGCAGGAGCGGGGGAGCAACTGTCTGGTATTCATTCTTCAGGTAATCGGAAACACTGGTCAGGCGATGGATGGTAACATGGATGCCTGCATGGGCATTGCCGTAATGAATATCATTGGCTGTTTTCTGCAGTTCCTCGGTCAGTTCCGTCTGACAGTCTTCCTGCACCTTTTCTGCAGCCACATCGTTCAAGATCCGGAACAGATCCTCTGCAGCATGCTCATAGCCGCTGCCCTGATACTGACTGACATAAGTGACGCCGGGGTTGTTTTCATCCAGAATGGTATTGGTCTTTGTAAGAGCGATGCGCCCGCCTTCTTCCGAAAGCACCTGTTTGGCTTCCTCTATAGCATCCTCTTTGGTACGTGAACCGGAAGGAGCATTGCCCTCATCATTCCCGCTTCCTTTTGGGGAAGCTGGTTTGATATTCTTTGGAATGGCACCGCTTTTTCCGGTCGGAAGAGGAGCGCCGCTGCTGACTTCATCCCCTAGAAGATCTTCCAGAGCATCGGCAGCGGAATCCTCGCCATGCATTTCCAATTCCTCCCGTGTTTTTTCGATGAGCGGCTGGATATAGTTCCAGGTCAGGGCTAAGAGCGCATTGGAAACCAGCATCCGGTCAGTGCCTTTTTCCGATTCCATTGCCGTATCCAGAAGATCGGTACAATCGGAAATGGTATCCAGATAATCCCCCTGATAGCCGGTGGGATTGTTGATGTTTCCGGTCCGGCAATAGGAAAGGATCAGGTTGGCAATGATGGAAAATGGCTGGTATTCTTTGTCAATTTGTTCCTGTATGGAAGGAATCTGTTCGGACATACGCAGGTTATTGAGTTCAATCCCCTGTCGGAAGGTGCCGTGGAATTCCTCACACATACGGTCTTCAATATGGATGTCTTCCAGAATGTTTTGAAAAGTTGCGGCGCATCGTGCCAGTGTCAGGCATCCGGCTTTGTCCTTTTCTTCTAACACTTCTTTGATCTCCTCCAGTGCTGTCTGATAAGCTGGAAGGGATAGCTCCGGCTCCTTCGGATAGAAGGAACCGTTTTCCAGACTCCTCAGATGAACAGCGTGGGCTGTGAAATCAGAATAGAGTAAGTGCCCCACTTCATGCCCGGTGAGCCCTGTCAGGCTCTGGGAACGTAAGAAACGGGTGGGGAAAGACTGGGTGATCGGGTTCGCTGCGTTGAGATGTACCTTATAATTGTCGGTATATGCAACGCCTGCCTGTTCGGAAATGTCCCAGTCCAGCAGTACCTGCAGTCCATACCGGTAACGTCCGGTAACGGCTCTGGCAAGGGAGGTCTGGTACTTCTGATAGGCAGCGGAGAGGAATAACTCCTCATCCGCAATGGAATCCTCTTTTGCCCGGATTAGTTTCTTTAAATTTCTTTGGCTGTGATTCACGTGATATTCTTCCTTTCTTTTCTTAGATTTTTTGTCAGCAGTTCCTCCATCGTGCAGCCGTAATACACAGCAAGGCGAAGGACGGCATAAGCCATCGGGGAGGAGTTTGCATTTTCATAATTCATAATGGTTTTCGGGGGAAGATTTAAGATTCTGGCAACTGCCTTTTGTGATAACTTCGGTGTTTTGGCTTGCCGGAGATAAGACAGATTATCTGCCAGATGCTTTCGGATCTGGGCTTCTGTGAGTGCTGCTTTTCTCATAGGCGTGTCCTACGCAGCAAGCACAGTATCCAGACAGCTTTCTTCCACTTCCGTACGGTTCTCAGCATCGGCAGAGGCAGAGGCAAGCACCGTGTAACGGGCCGCTTCCCGGATATCCCCGCAGACCATGTAGGACTGCACCCAGGAAATCAGCTCCCTCATGCCACAGCAGCCATCTGTAATGAGATTTTCCCGGCAGTAGACAGCCATGGATTTGACAATGCGTGTCATCAGACGTACCGTTTTTGCATCCTTGCATCCGGTAACAGCCATGGCACGTTCTACCTGTGTATCCTCATCCGGTTCATCCAGATCAATCACAAGGTTCATTCGGGAAATGACAGACTGGTTCATCTGTTTACAGCCTGCATAGTCATTGTTTGTGGTGATTACGATGGTCGTATCCGGATGACGGTGGATGGTTTCTCCGTTTGGAAGATATACGCTGTTACAGCGGTCTAAAAGGGAGTTAAGTCCAACCAGTACACCGGGATTAGCAATGACCGTAGGCTCCTGTATCTCAAGAATATACCCATAGCGGATGGCTTCGACTAGAGGCGTATCCACATACTGGAAGTTCTGTCCGGAGGTGTGTTCCTTATAATAGCTGTGCATTTCATCAAAAATCGTATCGATCAGCTTCTGGTAGGTGTCCTCGGCAGAAATTTCTTCATCATAGTTTCCGGTCAGCTTCTGATAGGCACCGGAGGGATCTAACTGGATTTCCTGAAAAGACGGGTACTGCCGCTGAAGCCGGGTGCGTTTTCCGTCCACATCCGGAAGAATCTGACCTAAAAGGTCGAATACCTCTGTATTTGCGGAACAGGTAATGCAGCGGTAAGGAAGGTGAAGTGCGGAAGCAATGGCTTTGGCTCCTTCGGTCTTTCCGGTACCTGCCGGTCCCCGTAAAAGAAAATTCCGCATCGGCTGTGTGGTATCCGTTGTCAGTTTTGCGTGTTCGCAGATCCGTTTGATTTCCGGAGGGATGATGTACCACTCTGCCAATGTCGGAACAGATACCTCCTCTTCCGGAGACAGCCTTCGGGATGCGGTCAGGATAAATTTCCCAACAAAATCATCTCTGGAAATGGCTGCCTGTGCTTTCTTAAATCCACTTCCTGGACGTAACACCTGAAAGTCTCCATGGAGCACTTCGGTTGGTGCATAGACCCCCTTCTGGATATTTAACGGTTTGATCAGCGACAATACGCCGTTTGCCGGAAGGTCAATCTTAACACCACCGGTCGGGAGACCTGATGCATAGCGGGTTCTCCGGTAAATGTTGTCGCAGAGAACGGCTGCTGTTTCCGCAGCGGCGTCCAGATCGGGATAACCGTTGTCCCGGTGCGCTTTTAATTCCTGATACTTTTCATTACACTCTTCATCTGCCAGAAAAACCGGCATCAGTGCGAACAGCAGAGCCGCACCGGACTGTTTGGAGTCTTTAAATTCGTATTTTTCCGGTGTGCTTTCCACATCCGGCGGAGGAGTATAGCAGCCTCCGTAAAACTTTCCGTTTAGCTGGTTGTAGACAACCACCTGAAGATCACCGGTTTTGCTCGGATATTCCGCCACAACAAAATTGTTGGATTGGGTACCGACCGCCCCAAGCTTTTCCGGCGGGGTACTGCCAACCGGGTTTTCCAGCTCCAGATAAGCAAGGACTGCCCGCAGGGTAGCTGCATGAAGCGTGGATTTTTTCCGTGGCTGAGTACAGTATTTGGATGCAATGTCATCAAAGATTGCATGGTCCGTATAATCCTCAAATGGTTCCGGGAGTTTGCGTTTGAACCCCCAGGTTGCTACGATGTTATTTGCCATGATTCGTTCCTCCTTCTTATGAGATCCAGGACAGTTCCAGTGCCTGCTCGGTCTCTTCTGTGGTCAATTCATCTTCAGTAAAAATCTCCGTCAATTCGCCCCAGTAATCTTTGGGCGGGAAATGTTCCAGCTTTCCCCGGACTTCCGGTTCAGTGCCGTTCAGAATATAGACATCTCCCTGCTCGTTGATAAACAGCTTTTCATAGCCCCTTGCCTGTAAGTCACCGACCAATTCCATCAGTAGCGGTTTCCCAATCAGGGAATACCATGATTTGGGATTAACGGCTGGTCTGGAATCCGGATTTCCTTCTGACGGTTCCTTTTTATGTAAGGATTCAATGGTCATCATCTGAAGCGTCAGACTGCCACGGGCATCCATGAGAATTTCCGCAAAATTATAACTTCCGGTATTCCGTGTGCGAATCCGTAATGGTTCCCCATCCAGTATCTGGGAGAGCGGTGGTTCTTTCACAAAATCCCATGTGGCATCCGGGAAGGCTTCCTTGAGCTTTCCGGTAATCTGGAATTTGATCTGTCTCCAGAGAATGGTTTCCAGATCAGGTGTTCCTTCCAGATGACGAGTTCTTTCTGGGCGTTTTCGTAGCTTATGCTCCCTGTTTTTCAGGCGTTCCGTGAAAAGCGGGAGAAGATAACTGAACAGCGTGACTCCGATACCGATCAGGGCAATGCCTGCAATCAGAAGCCGGTTGGCATCCTGTGGTACGAAAAGTGCTGCAAGAAACAGTACAAGCACGACAAACTGTAAGAATTTTTTTCGATTTGATTTTTTCATGAGCTGATTCCTTTCTGATTCATGATTCTTAGACAAGCCCGGAAGCTGGATGGGAAATCGCCGCTTCCGGACATGAAAAAGAGGAACTGCATCATCACAAAGATGATAAATGCAATTCCTCAACATAGGGTTCCTTGAGAGTTAATAGGGCAACTGGGATGCCATCTGTTCCGGCACATTTTGAAAGCCGTCAGTTGGCTGACTGCCCGGCATACCTCCGTAATTTGGCATTTCGGTATAACTGCCCTGCGGCGGGTAGCTGCTCTGTGGCTGACCGGTTCCGTTTGGCGGAGCCTGATACTGTCCGCCATTTGCAGGAGGCGTGTAGGCACCGTTAGCAGGAGCCATTCCCTGCTGTGGATAGCCGCCAGGCATTGCCTGATTCTGGTAGCTGCCATTGGGATTTCCCTGCATTGGGTAGCTGCCATTGCCGGCTGCACCGGGCGTTGCCGCACCACCATTCGGCTGGCTGTTCTGGTTTGCACCCGGATGTCCGGTATTGCTGTCAGAACGGTTGGATGGTACAAAGTGCCAGTCCTTGACATTGATCCTCGGACCGGCATTTGCCTGCCCCGCATTCTTTCCTTTCTGATAAATGAACGGATGAAGCTCCAGATCACCATAGATCATCAGCCCGGTTCCTTTCTTTACGCCTGCTTTTGCTAAGCGTTCTGCAAGGAACTTGTTAAAATAGCACTGATAGTAAATGGTTTCTTCCTTTCCATCCTGGCCTCGCTGTGAAACTGCAATGTCCAGAGAAACATATTCCGTACCGGAATTTTTTCCTTGCTGCATCTCAGGATCTCTTGTGGCCCTCCCTAAAATTGTTAAAATTGCTGACATAAAAATTCTCCTTTCTGCCTCTTTGGGCGTTAAAATAGATTAAAATAAAAAAAGTGCCATTATAGCACCGTATAAAACGGCAGTATAATGACACGATTTTCCAAACTTAAACTGCATATGCTTCTGGATGAATGGTCCAGACTCCCATGACGGGACAGCACAAAAACTTAAATACAAGATTATATTAACACAAGATATAGCATATGTCAAAAGAATTAGAACTATATATAGCATATGTAGACGAGGTGGAAGGATAATATCAAAAGAATTTTGGACATAGTTATAAAAGTGCAATATAATATTGTTTAAATCGGAAAATGGAAGGATGAGAAAAATGGAGCAGAAAAACAGAATTCTGATTGTAGAAGACGATACGGATATCAATAATCTTTTATATACGGCATTACAGAAAGCAGGGTATGAGACGGTACAGGCTTTTTCCGGGACGGAAGCGAGGATGCTGTTCCAGATGGATAAGGCGGGCTTTTCTTTGATTCTATTGGATCTGATGCTTCCGGGAATTTCAGGAGAAGAGGTGCTTGCCCAGATTCGGAAACAGGGCAATACGCCGGTTATTGTCCTGACAGCCAAAGACGGATTGGATGAAAAAATCGGGCTTCTTACCAGTGGGGCAGATGATTACATTACAAAACCGTTTGAGATACAGGAGGTGCTTGCCCGGATTCAGGTTCAGCTCCGCCATATGCAGCAGGAGCCGGAACATAAAAGCGTGTCATATAAAAACCTGGAACTGGACCGTGAGCGCTTTGAAGTCCGGATTGCCGGAGTGCTGCTTCCCAAAATTACAAAGCAGGAATTTGCAATTCTGGAGCTTTTACTGGAGCATCCGAAACAGGTCTTCAGCAAAGAAGAGATTTTTGAATATGCGTGGGATGAACACTATATGGGAGAGACAAAGACACTGGATGTACATATCAGCAATATCCGGAAAAAGATAAAAGCAGTAACGCAGGAGGAATATATTGATACCGTATGGGGAATCGGCTACCGTCTGCATTCTTAATCTTTACTCTTTTTTTACTATTTATTTGCGTTTGATTAGGATTTATCCGATATGATAACAGCAGATAAGAAAAGGAGATGAAAGCATTGAGTGAATTGTTATTAAGTACAAATGGATTGACGAAGCAGTATGGTCATCATAAGGCAGTGGATAAAGTAAACCTTCACATAAAAAAGGGTGCTATCTATGGATTTATCGGACGGAACGGTGCGGGAAAGACGACTTGCCTGAAGATGATCAGTGGACTTGCAAGACCGACAGCCGGAGAGATTGAGATGTTCGGGTGTAAAGGAAAAGAACTGGAGAGGATTCGTTCTCGTGTGGGGTGTCTGATTGAAGCACCGGGGCTGTATGGCAACATGAATGCATATACAAACCTGAAAATAAAATGTGAATTGTTTGGTATTCGGAAAAAGGGATACATCGAAGATATCTTAGAGACGGTCGGACTGGAAGGTGTCGGAAAGAAAAAAACGAAACATTTTTCCCTTGGAATGAAGCAGCGTCTCGGAATCGGGCTGGCACTGGTCGGGGAGCCGGATCTCCTGGTCCTTGATGAACCGATCAATGGGCTTGATCCCCAGGGAATTGCAGAGGTGCGTGATACCATACAGAGACTGCGAGATGAACGGAATATGACGATTTTGATATCCAGTCATATTTTAGAGGAATTATCTAAGATTGCAACGGATTATGGAATTATCCATAATGGAAGTCTTCTGCAGGAGCTGACAAGCGAAGAACTGATGAAACGCTGCAGTGAACGGATTGAAATAGAGTTAATCCATCCGGAGCAGGCAGTCCCGATTCTGGACAGAATGGGATTTACCAACTATCAGGTTACAGATAAGAGCCATATCCATATATTTGAACGATTGAATGAAAGCGCCAATGTCAATATGGAACTGGCAAAAGCAGGAATTTTGGTCAATGGAATTTCCATTACCAGTGAAGAACTGGAAACCTATTTCTTGAATCTGACAGGAGGGAATCAAAATGCTTAATATGATAAAAATGGATCTGTACCGGATGGTCCGGACAAAAAGTATGTATGTGGTATGGATTGTGATGGCGGCAGCTATATTCTTCTCCACATCCATGTCGAAACTGGATATTGATACGATGAACAAGGAAGCGGAACAACAGCAGACAGAAAGCATTGCAGAAACAGTGAAACCAGAAACCATCAATATGGGAATGTCCGTATTCCTGCCGACACAGCCGGGAGAAAAAGTAACGGTCTTTGATCAGGTATATGCAAACCTGCAGGCGAAGTTTGTGGCGTTGTTTCTGGTGATTTTTACAGTGCTGTTTTCCAGTGCAGATATAGGAAGCGGTTATATTAAAAATATCGGCGGGCAGGTAAGGAGCCGGAGAAACCTGATCTTTTCCAAAGCTTCCGTGTTGTTTGTGTATACGACTGTTACCATGCTGCTTTATTTCATCATTCAGATTATTGCACAGCAGATGTACTTCGGATATCTGGAGTGGGGGAATGGAAGCGAGTTGCTGAGATACTTTGGTATTCAGATTTTGCTTCATTATGCACTGGTACTAATCAGTATGGCGATTGCGGTGGTTTTGAACAGCAACGTGTTCAGCATGACGATTGTTATCTGCCTGTGCATGAATACCATGATTGTCTTATACGGAGTGATCAATCATTTGATCCAGAAGGCAGGTGTGGAGAATTTCCAGATTTTGAAATATACAGTGACAGGAAAGATTGCACTTTTATCCATGTCACCGACCAATAAGGAATGCCTGACGGCAGTTGTGATTGCGGCGGCGTTCGGAATCGTGGTTACATTACTGACAGCATGGGTATTCAGAAAGAGAGATATCTAAATGATAAAACTAGGGTTCGTGCTATTGATAGCAGTGATACTGGTACAAGGAATGTTATTTTGGAAATACCAGCGGCAGGTGAAAGACATCTGCCGCCAGTTGTCGTTTCTGATGAAGCACGACAGCAACATGCTGATTACCAGAGAAATGGATTTTGGAGGCATTGGTGAGTTGGCAGATGTTTTAAACGAATGGCTGGAACTGAAGCGAAGGGAAAAGAAGGAATACTTGAAGAAAGAGGAGATGATTTCGGATACATATACAAATCTCTCACATGATATCCGTACTCCTTTGACATCCCTTGACGGATATTTTCAGTTAATGGAAACCTGTGAAGACCAGGAAGAGCAGAGACGGTATATGAAGATCATACAGGAGAGAATCGGCAGCCTGAAAGAAATGCTGGAAGAATTATTTACTTTTACAAAACTTAAAAACGATTCTTTTCATCTGGAAATGTCATCCTGCTGTATCAACAAGATTTTGAAAGATACCATATTTTCCTACTACGATGAATGGACGGGCAGAGGAATTGAACCGGAGATACAGATTACAGATAAACTGCTGTTTATGAACGGAAATGAACAGGGAATCCAGAGAATTTTTCAGAATATCATAAAAAACGGACTGGATCACGGGGAGAAGAAAATCAGTATTTCACTGGAAGAAGTTGAAAACAACATCCGGATACAGATAAAAAATCAAGTATGTCATGTGGAAAAAATAAATGTAGATCAGGTGTTTGAACGGTTTTATAAAGCGGATGAAGCACGCAGTAAGACTTCCAGCGGTCTCGGCTTATCAATTGCGAAAGAGCTGGTACTTCGTATGGATGGGAAAATCAGCGCCCGGATAGAAGGGAATGAGTTCTGTGTGGAGATTGTGTTTCCAAAATAAAAGGAAAAATTTATATTAAAGCAAGTGAAAATGGGGAATGACTTTATATAGGTTTCATGGTAGAATTACAGTAGAAAGAGAAGAGTCACTCAGTCATTTGTTGTATGAAAGGATGAGTATAATGTATAAAGTAGAACTTAAATTTGATACAAGCAAGCTCGCTCCGGAAACGGTAAATCAGATGTGTGAACAGGCAGATCAGATTTTTGAGCAGGAGGATTTAAGCTGTGCAGTCAAAGCCCTTGGAAGCAGGATTTATCTTGACCGGGGACGCAAGCAGGACTATGGAAGATTCTGGGCAGCAATCTTTCAGTTGAAAAACTCCGTAGGAATTGCAGAGAATTTGTTAGAGTGTTTCTGGTATAACGGAACAGAAAAGGAGAACCTGATTACAGACTTTATAAGGAACTAACAGATGGACAGCTTACAGAGGAAAGGCATCAATTTTGACCTGAATACACAAGCACTAAAGGAATATTATCCGAAAGGTGACTGGCATAATGCATATGCGGATGTAAGGGACTTTTTTGAAGCAAACGGATTTGAGCATATTCAGGGATCGGGATATCATTCGGTGGAAGCAATGTCAGAAGCAAAAGCCATGGCAGTTATTTATCAGATGACAAAAGAATTTCCATGGCTCAATTATTGTGTGAATGTGTGTACCATATCAGATGTACCGGAACTGTTTGATATCTCGCATGTATTTGCCAGAGAAGCGGAACGGTTGGAAAAGAAAAATGCATGATTTGACAAATTATTTCCAATATGTTATATTCATCTCAAGCAAAAAAGGGAGTAGCTGAACGCCTTGAAAGAGGTGGTTTTGTAACCGACAACCGGTATCGAGAGATACCCGTAGCAAATGAGATAGCAAGACTTTTATTGTGGCAGAGGTCATGATAGGAGTCTTTTTTTATTATGAAATATAGAAAATCTGCCGCAATAGTCTGCTAAAAAGAAAGAGAGGATAAACGATGAGTAACGAAATGATGAAACGGGAAATGCAGGAAGCAGTACAGGCAGGGGAGCGGGCGCTTCAGAGCCTTTACGCAGCAAGGGATAAGTTGGGAAGTGCGAGAAACTGGGGCATTTTTGATATGCTTGGAGGAGGCTTTATCAGTGACTTTGTGAAGCATTCTAAAATGAATGACGCAGCTGCGTTGATGGAACAGGCGAAAAGCGATATTCAGCGTTTTCAGAGAGAATTAAGAGATGTGCAGGTTTCCTTGGATCTGCGCATGGAAATCGGCAGCTTCCTTTCCTTTGCGGATTTCTTTCTGGACGGGCTGGTGGCAGATTATATGGTGCAGAGCAAGATTGCAGATGCAAGAGAACAGGTGGATGATGCCATCAACCGGATAGAAAAGATACTTGCTGATGTGAAAAATCGGATGAATGGGGAGGTGTAGCATATGGGATGCCTGGGAAATGTGTTGTGGTTTGTGTTTGGCGGCGCAGTCAGTGGGCTGAGCTGGTGTCTGGCAGGTTGTCTCTGGTGTATTACCGTTGTGGGGATTCCGGTGGGGATGCAGTGTTTTAAATTTGCGGCGCTTAGTTTTTTCCCCTTTGGAAAAGAGGTGCAGTATGGTGGCGGAGCTGGTTCGTTCCTTTTGAATATCATCTGGCTGATTGTATCCGGTCTGCCTCTTGCACTGGAGCATCTGGCGTTGGGTACAGCTTTATGTGTGACGATTATCGGAATCCCGTTTGGTTTACAGCAGTTTAAACTGGCGAAACTGGCATTGATGCCGTTTGGTGCGGAGGTGTATTAAGATGCGATTATTTGATAAAAGGACACCGCTTCAGAAGGAGTGGGAAAAGCTGGAAGTACAGGAGCAGAGATTCCTTCAGAAGCGTTCAGAGAAAAGGGAGAGCATTCTGAATCAGAAACTGGAGGAAAAGATACCGCCGAAACTTCAGAAAACATTGGATACCGCTTTTGCGAAGGCATTTGCTCTGATTTTCGAGAAAGGAACCGGGGTTATTGAAAAGACGTATCAGCGGACAAAACTGGAGCAGGATTATCAGGTGCGGCAGTATATGGCGGATGTAAAGCAGAATTCCAAATCCCTCCGCTCTTTTTCTAAAAAGGCAAGAGATACGGGAACAAAGAATTTACTGCTATCCGGTGTGTCTGGAATCGGGATGGGCGTATTGGGAATCGGTCTGCCGGATATTCCGGTATTTACAGGGATGATTTTAAAGAATATTTATGAGACTGCTCTGCAGTATGGATACAGCTATGAAAGCAGGGAAGAAAAATATTTTATCTTATTATTGATCCGGGGAGCAGTATCCTATGGGGATACACTTTGTGAGATTGACGGGAAAGTAAATGAATTTATCAGAAACGGAATACTGCCGGAAGAGTATCAGGATAAGGAGCAGATCGAACAAACGGCGGGAGCTTTGTCAAAAGAGCTTCTGTATATGAAGTTCTTACAGGGAATTCCGGTGGTTGGTGCTGTAGGCGGAGCTTATGATGCAGTCTACATGAAACGGATCACAGAGTATGCAGAGCTGAAATACCGGCACAGGTATCTGGCGGGGCGGAAAAAGGCAGAGAATGGACAATTATGTAAAAGGTGTAAAAGTTATAGAGATATATGATGCCGCAAATAAGGAATTGCTGGTAAAGTATGATGATAAGCATAATATAGACAAGGTTATTTCTGCTTTAAATATAAAATCATGGAAAGAGACAGAAAAAAGCATAGGTATGAACCCTAAATATACCATAAAATTTTATTGCGATACTACGAACCAAGATGAAGAAAAAGATATAAAAGAAATTACCCTTTATGAAAATGGGGAATATGCTACGATTTTTATTACTTCTCCTGGCGGAGTAAAACAAAACTATAAAACGAGCATTGATATTTCTGAATTGGTTATCTAATAATATTTGTGTAATGAGAATGAAAATCTAATTCTTTCAAGTTTAACTAAGACATTCCCGGAGCAAATGCTCATGGCATTGAAGCGGATACAAACACTATTGTTTGATAGAAATAAGAGAGGTTATTTATAATAAAATGAGCCGCCAGAACTGTAGGGGTGATGCAGTGGTATGCTCCCCGTCAAGAGGACAATAAAAAATAATAAATTTTTGTATCGTCAGCCATGCTATGGCTGGCGATATTTTATGCTGCTTTTGTATATTGCTCATGATATTTCATTGGTGTCATTACATGCAGTTTCCTTTGAAGTCGTTGGTTGTTGTAGTAATCTATGTAATTAGCTATCGCAGTAATCAAAGAGCTTCTGTCATTAAAACGCTGTTTATAATACATTTCTCGTTTTAGAATTCCCCAAAACCCTTCCATTGGTCCATTGTCAATACAGTGGGCAACTCTAGACATACTCTGCTTCATATGATGTTTTTTTAATCTAGTATAAAACTGTGCGCTTGTATATTGAAAGCCTCGATCAGAATGAACTAATGGGTGTGCATCTGGCTCCTGACGAACAGCCTTATCAAACGTGTCCATAACTAATGGATTATCATTATGATCGCTGATTTTAAAGGAAACAATCCTTCTATCATATAAATCTAAAATAGCACTCAGATAAACTTTATGAACTTCTATTCCGTTGTAGTATTTAAATTCAGAAACATCTGTAAGCCACTTTTCATTCGGTTTTTCGGCGTGAAATTCACGGTGTAAATAGTTTTTTGCTATGTGATCAGGATTTCTGTCTCCTCTGGTACAACTCTTAGGTTTCCATTTAATATTTGATTTTATATCGTATTTCCTACAAATACGAAGTACTCGTTTATCATTCACATGAATTCCTTTATGTCCATCTAATTCATCACGAATCCTTCGGTATCCCATATCTGGATGCTGGTTATGAATCCTTTGGATTTCAGTGGATAGTCTTTCATTTCGAAGTTCATTATTACTTTTCGGATATTTTACCCAGCGGTAATACGCAGAACGTGTAACATTAAGATATTTACAAAGTCTATCTATGGGATAATGCTTAGTAGACGATAGTTTTTGGATGGCTTCATATTCGGCTAACCGATGGATTAAAGATAGCGACCCCTCCTTTCCAGTTCTCTGACTTTTTT
>NZ_JAQCSY010000060.1:0-618 GCF_027686195.1 Coprococcus sp. AF102-57
CTATCTCACGAGCCTTTCAGCCGGGGTGCAAGTTTGAAATCATGCTCTGTCTGGTCGGAGGTCAGGGGGCTGGCAAGTCCACCTTCTTCCGTCTGCTGGCAGTCCGGGACGAGTGGTTCTCCGATGATTTGCGGAAGCTGGACGATGACAATGTGTACCGTAAGCTGCAAGGTCACTGGATTATCGAAATGTCGGAAATGATGGCAACCGCCAACGCCAAGAGCATTGAGGAAATCAAGTCATTTTTAAGCCGGCAGAAAGAGGTTTACAAGATACCCTATGAAACCCACCCGGCAGACCGCCCCCGTCAGTGCGTGTTTGGCGGCACTTCCAATGCCCTTGACTTCCTGCCCCTTGACCGTTCCGGCAACCGCCGTTTTATCCCGGTCATGGTGTACCCGGAGCAGGCGGAGGTTCACATTTTGGAGGACGAAGCTGCTTCCAGAGCCTATATCGAGCAGATGTGGGCAGAAGCGATGGAGATTTACCGAAGCGGCAGGTTCAAGCTGGCTTTCAGCCCCACCATGCAGCGGTATCTCAAAGAACACCAGCGGGATTTTATGCCGGAGGACACCAAAGCCGGAATGATACAGGCGTATCTTGATAAGTACACCGGGA
>NZ_JAQCSY010000061.1:0-544 GCF_027686195.1 Coprococcus sp. AF102-57
AAGTTCGGGACAAGTTGACCCGATGTGTGGGTGGCAAACTGGAATTAATCAGTTTCTTGTAACCTTTCGAATAGTTGGCTATCAATTTTATAAATTCCTTGATAAGGCTGTTCAATATAGTATTTACCACTATCCTCATACGCAAAGATAGTACTTGTTCCTGTCTCAAACTGGAAGTCAATTTTGATATAACTTTCCACTTGTGGACAGTCTTGAACACTTTCCTTCTTAGTCGGTTCAGAACTGGAAATATCGGCGATTATTTCACTTATCCAAGTTTTGTCTGAATGACTTACTGTATTTTCCCCAAAAGTTATATCAATAGATGTAATCTCGTCGGTTTGAGGTAACGTAATAGGAGCTACCTTTTTTCCACACGCAACTAAAGTCAGTACACAAGTAAGACACAAAAACAAAGAAAGAAATTTTTTCATAAGCATATTACCTCCAAATTCCGATTAGTCGTTGACTTCATTATACTTTATTCGACCGTCAAAGTATAGAGAGATTTTGTAAAACTTGTCGGCTGGGAACAGCTTGCAAC
>NZ_JAQCSY010000007.1:0-158254 GCF_027686195.1 Coprococcus sp. AF102-57
GTTATTTGCAAAGACTAATTTGAAAATTCCCATTTATCAAGCCCTTTGAGAGAGGAGAAATCTTTTCTCAAAGGGCTTTTTCTATTTTTACGGATATTCGCAAACTACAAGAAAAAGCCGAAACCTCATATACTTTAATCACAGAGGAAGTGGAGGTTTTGATATGAGTAACAGCTTAGCGGCAGTACATCCAGAATTGATTGCAGAGTGGTCAGAAAAGAATTTACCACTGACACCGGACAGTATAACTTTCGGCTCGAATAAGAAAGTATGGTGGAAAGGTGCTTGCGGTCACGAATGGGAAACAAGCGTAAAGGCTCGTTCCAACGGCGAGAAATGCCCGATATGCTCCGGTGCAAGAGTAGTTGCAGGCATTAACGATTTAAGTACATTGAAGCCGGAATTAGCTTCAGAGTGGTCAGAGGAAAATGAAATCAAACCGACAGAGGTATCTATCGGCTCACACAAGAAAGTGATATGGAAATGTAAATTAGGACACGAATGGATAGCCACTGTAAAGAGCAGAACCATCAACAAAACAGGCTGTCCGTATTGCTCCCATAATAAAGTGCTTGCAGGATTTAATGACCTTGCAACCCTGTTCCCGGAAGTTGCAGACGAATGGTCTGATAAGAATGAAAAGAAGCCTACCGAAGTTATGGCGTTTGCAAACAGCAAGGCTTGGTGGAAGTGCAGAACCTGCGGTTATGAATGGAATACGCTTATCTCTACTCGTTCTGGTGGCAGTAAATGCCCCTGTTGCAGTGGCTATACATTTATTAAAGGAAAAAATGACCTGAAAAGTACACACCCACAGATAGCCAAAGAATGGTCAGAGAAAAACTATCCTCTGCAACCGGATGAAGTCAATGCAAAGTCGAGGAAAAATGTATGGTGGCATTGCAGAAAATGTGGAAACGAGTGGAAATCAGTTATAAATGCCCGTGTGAAAGGAACGGTTTGCCCTGTCTGTGCAGAGCGAGAAGTGCTTGCCGGATACAATGGCCTTGCAACAACTGATAGAGAATTGCTTGTTGAGTGGGATTATGAATTAAACAAGTTAAAACCGACAGAAGTTTCAAGAAATTCGGCAAAGAGAGCATGGTGGCAATGCAGATACGGTCATTCTTGGAGTATGAAGATAAACGAGCGTACTGTTCTCGGAAAAGGGTGCAGAATATGTGAGCAGGAGTATCTGTCGTTGTTCCCGGCTCTTGTAATCAGTTATTATGCCAATTTGAAAGGATTGAAAGTTGAACTTGGCTCTGATAGGTTATTCGGCATTCCACTTGATGTATATATCCCACTGGAGCAGATTGCCATTCAAGTGAATACGGACTCGGAGAAGATAGACATACTAAAGGAACATCTCTGTAAACAACGTGGAATCAAACTCATTAAGTTGCCGATGAAACCAAACGAAGCGGAACCCGAATATGCACAGCGTATCAAAGCAGCATTTCAGAGCGTACATATATTTATATCTTCCGATACAGAAGAATCTAGCTATGAATGTGCAGCTTGATAAGGAAAAGCATATGGAGAATGCGAAGGTGCAGGAACAGACAGAGCCGGAGAGGGCAGAGGCTGAGCGAGTGGAAGCAGAGATTGTATATTCACCGATAGTTGCTGAACCACAGGAGTATCAGTATAATGCAGATGCATTTGAGGCTAGAGGAGTGGATGATGTGAAGCAGGAAGCGGCACATAAGGAAGTATCAAAGGTAAGAGAAGATAAAGCCAGATAGATGTGAGGACGTGGAAGAGATTCTGCGTCCTTTTTTACTTTATAGGAAAGACCGCCTACGGCGCTCTCTTGAATTGAAAAAGGCCCGCACGGAGGCGGGCACATTAAGCAGACGATTGATGGCTTAGAAGATATAAAAACCTTCTTCTCCAAAACCGTCATCAAGTTCATCATCATTTAAGAAATAAAACGCGTGCTTGCACATGAAACAGACGGAGCATTAAAAGTATTCAGTGATTTATTGAATATCTAATATGCAATTTGATAATAAAAGTTATGGATCAGACTTTTTGACATCCAAAACTATATAGCTTTATAAATAAAAGAAGCAGTTACTTCACGAAAATTCGTTAAGCAACTGCTTCTTTTATTATTTGTGGCATAGAATATTTACAGAGCGAACGGTTATTAAGGTTAAGGTCTTGTATAATCGTCCATATAAAACCGATATTGTTCTCCGCGGATATAGTCACGGCAAATATGAACAAGATTATAGTCTGTGTCAAAAATCTCGGAGTATAAATAGAATAAAGGTTCTCCATTGGTGACGCGTAAATGTTTGGCAAGCGAACCAGAAGCGCGTGCCAGTTCAAGGTACGAATTACGGGAGCCCTTAACCTGAATATGGTAGGAATCTTTTAGAAGCTGATAAAGGGAACCATCTAATGATTCATCTAAAAGAAATTCATATTTGGGATAAGGAAACAGATTGCTTTCGTAAATCATTGGGATACCATCGGCAAGATCGACACGTTCGATCAAGACTGCCTTTGAGCCAGTTGGAACATTCATTGTTTTGGCTTCTTCCTCAGATAACTCGGTTACGGAGCGTTTGATCACAAGGCGGGATGGAATACATCCATTTGCTTTACATGCATCAGCAAAGCCAAGAAGATGTTCCATTTTGCGTTGGATTTTGCGGGATTTTACAAAAGTTCCTTTTCCCTGACGTTTTACAAGATAATTTTCCTGACATAATTCTTCAACAGCACGTCTTACGGTGATGCGGCTGACTTTGTAATGTTCGCTTAATTCTATTTCAGTAGGTATTTTTTCGTTGTCCGGATAAGTGCCATCTTTGATTGCAGCTTTGATTGCTTCTTTTAGCTGCATATATAATGGAGTTTCTGCATTCATATCAAGTTTCATTATAATTCTCCTTTAAATATACAACGTATATTAGTTATAGATATACGATTCACAGATACATTATAGCGGAAACAGACTTAAATAACAACAAAATCAATCCATTTCGTAACAAAAAAAGTAAAAGATAAATCATATGACTGACAAAGATATTGTGCATATAATACAAAAATAAAAGTTTGATCTTAGTAAAAACATAGAAAGTAAACATATAACGTTATATAACGATTGCATATAACGTTATAATATGATATAACATAATCATCAAATGAAGCAATAAGAACGGAGGGAGAACATGGGAAAGCAAAAAGCAGATTATCTGTTAAGATCAGATCATATTTTTACATCTACTGTTGAGAACCCATTTGCAGGATATGTTGCAGTAAGCGGACAGAATATCCTGGCGGTTGGAACGGATGATGGAAGTGATTGGATTGACGAACAGACAGAGGTTCTGGAATTGGAAGATCAGTTGGTGACACCGGGATTTATTGATGTACATACTTTTTTTACGGGTTATGCGATTTTCCATATTGGAATTGATATGTCTGGCATAACATCGCAGGAAGAGTTTTTACAGAAGATAAAGGAACAGGTTGAAAAAGAGAAAGAACCTTCCACTGTATTTGGACATGGATGGAATTCAAACGGATTCGAAACGGAAGGTCTGGAAGAAAAGCTGAATGAAGCATATCCGGATCGGGCAGTTATCGTATTTGCAGCAGACCGCAGCACATGCATGATGAACCGGAAAGCGGAAGAAACATATGGATTTAATCCGAAAGAATGCTATCCGGAAGCCTATCACAAGATTATGCCGGAGTATTTAAATGATCGGGAATTCATAGAACCGGAATTTAAAGATTATATGAAGCTGATGAACAGCCGTGGAGTTACAACGGTAAAAGAAATGGGATTTGATGATTTTTATGGATTTGACTCATTTCTGAAAGAAAAAGAAGAACAGAAGGAATTGTCACTTCGAACATTTTTTATGTCGCAGCCGGTTGGTGAAGGAATCAACATTGAACATGGAAAAAGAATGAGAGAGAAGTTCCAGGGTGATTTCATCCGGTTCTCTGGATATAACCGAATGACAGACGGAACGGTGGCAAGTACAAAGGGTGATCTGTTAGAGCCTTATGAAGGAACGGACATGCATTGCAGTATCCAGGTGGATTATCCAATGATTGAAAAAGAAGTGCAGCTTGCTGATGAAAATGGATTCCGTTATTCACTGCATGCACAGGGGGATGGAGCAGTACATAAAGTGGCTGGTATTTTTGATAAATGTCAGAAGAAAGATGGAAAGCTTGTGAACCGTCATGCTGTGACAGATATGGAATTTTCCAATCCGGCAGATTTGAAAAAGATGGGTGAAATTGGTGTGACTGGAGAAATCTATTTCCAGATTATGTCATTGGATCCAGCGGATGATGTGAAAAAATCGATTGAAGAGACGATCGGAACAGAGCGAGGCAAGTATTTCTGGAATCGAAGAGGTATGCTTGATGGAGGAATGACATTATCAGGAGCAACAGATCTGCCACTGATGATCACAGACATTCCGGAAGCAATTTTCCATGGCTGTGGTGGATATTTCCCAGATGGAAAAGAACAGTACAATGTACAGAACACGATTACAATCGCTGAAATGTTAAAAGCATGGACGTATGGTGGAGCTTATAACATAGGAATGGAAGATAAGCTTGGAACGTTAGAAGCAGGAAAACTGGCAGATATAGCAGTTCTTGATCGGAATGTCTTTGAAGTACCGATGAGCGAAATGAGAGATGTAAAAGTTTCCATGACAATGGTAAATGGAAAACCGGTATATACAAAAGAATAATAAAAAATTATGATGATAGAAAGGAGAAGAAACATGGCACAGATCAACAGAGACAGAATTGCAGGAATGAATATTCATTATTTATATTATTCACTCCCGTATTTTCTGGATGCACAGCAAAAGCTTGGTGTGAAGACGATTGAGTTATGGGCTGGTGCACCGCATTTCTTTTTGGACAGTATGTCTTACTCGGATTGTACAAAAGTACGGCATGAAGTAGAGTCAAGAGGAATGCAGGTAAAGATACTGACACCGGAAAACTGTACTTATCAATATCAGTTCGCAGCCCAGGAGCCGGAGCTTTATGAAAAAAGCTTTGCATATTTTGCCAATGCATTGAAGGCTGGAGAAGAACTTGGCATAGAAACAATGGCAATTAACTCCGGCTGGGGTTATTGGAATGAAGACCGTGAAGAAGCATGGAAGCGTTCAAGAGAGATGCTTTCAAGACTGGCAGATGAGGCAGCAAAACACAATATTAATCTGGCGATGGAATCATTAAGACCACAGGAGTCCCAACTTGTTGTAACGCTTGCAGATGCGAAAAGGATGCACGATGAAGTGAATCATCCGAATTTGAAAGTAATGATTGATACAACTGCAATGGGAGTCGCCGGAGAGACAATTGACGAATGGTTTGATACATTTGGCGATGAGATTATTCATATGCATTTCATAGATGGAAATCCATACGGACATCTGATCTGGGGAGATGGCAATCATCCACTTGGAGAATGGATTGATACGGTTGTCAGACGGGGATACAAAGGATACTTCGGCCAGGAAATTACAGATTTTGATTATTTTGAAGATCCGGCATCACATGACAAACGGAATATGGAAGCTTATAAGCCTTACTTAATAGGCTGATTACGGGGGATTTGAAAATGGAAAATAAGAAAAAATTTAAACTTCAACTGCCGCATGTATATACGCTGGCATTTATATTGATTATAGGATTTGCAATCCTGACATGGATTTTGCCAAGTGGACAGTTTGACAGACAATTAATTAATACAGCAGCAGGAGAACGTGAAGTTGCGGTAGCCGGAACCTATCATGTGATAGATAAAGTGAGTGAATCCGGTGATTTAAGACAAGGACTGCATGAAATTTTAATGGCACCTACAAGAGGTATTCAGGCAGCTGCAGATGTTGTTGCATTCGTTTTACTGATCGGTGGTACATTCCAGATTTTAACAAAGACAAATGCGATGAATCGCGGAATCCGGAAGGTTATTTTAAGATTAAAAGGAAAAGAAGTTTTACTGATACCGATTCTGATGATTCTGTTAGGAATTGGTGGAACGACATTTGGTATGTCGGAGGAGGTTATTCCATTCTATGTTATGCTGATCCCTATTTTCTTTGCAATGGGATATGACTCCATGACGACCTTCATGATTGTATTCTTAGGACCACAGATTGGATATGCAGCATCTACCACAAACCCGTTCAACGTTCTGATCGCACAGGGTGTTGCTGGAATCCATGGCAACCCACAGCTAGTATACAGATATATCTGGTGGGCAATTATGATGACTGTTACCATCGCTTATGTTATGCGATATGCAATGAAAGTAAAGAAGAATCCAACCGGATCCATCACTTATCAGGATGACCTTCTGAAAAAACAGGAATTTATGATGGATGAAAAGGATACAGGATTTACTTTAAGAGATAAACTGGTATTACTTGTATTTGCAGTAGGAATGGGAATTATTGTGTACGGTATTCTTGCACATGGATGGTATATGGATGAGATTTCCGGCGTGTTCCTTGCAATGGGTATTTTAATGGGTATTGTTGGCGGACTTTCTGAGAAAGAGATCGCAGAACAGTTCGTGATCGGTGTAAAAGATCTTGCGTTTGCAGCAGTTGTAATTGGTATATGCCGAGGTATTCTGGTTGTTGCAGAAAACGGAATGATCATTGATACGATCCTGAATTATTTATCAGGAGCACTTGCAGGTGTAGGAAGCGCAGCATTTGTTGCAGTAATGTATCTGGTTCAGTCATTATTGTCACTCCTTGTTCCGTCATCTTCTGCACTGGCATCCTTGACTATGCCAATTATGGCTCCATTATGTGATTTACAGGGTGTGAATCCGGAAGCAAGTGTAACAGTACTTCAATTTGCAAATCAGCTGACCAATATGTTAAGCCCGACAGCAGGCATGACCGTTGCAGGACTTGCTGTATGTAAGATTACCTTTGGTCAGTGGTGGAAGACAATTTGGAAGTTCTTTATTTTAGTAACAGCAATGGCATTGGTATTCTGTACTATTTCAGCAATGCTTTAAACATAAAATTTTTATAATAGAAGGAGAATAAGACAATGAAAGAATTAGTAACCCAAATTTTAAACGGAAGAGAAAAAATCGAAGATGTATATTTTGTAGCATGCGGAGGATCTTTGGTAGATCTTTATCCAGGATATTATTTCGTACGTACCGAATCCAAGACAATGCATGCTGACTGGATCACAAGTAAAGAATTTGTTGTAACACCTCCGACACACCTTGGAAAAACAAGTCTTGTATTTATCTGCTCTCATGGTGGAAATACAAAAGAGACTGTAGAAGCAGCACATTTAGCAAAAGATCTTGGCGCAGCAGTTGTAGCAATGACACATACACCTGGATCAGCCTGTGATGACAGTTCATTAAATCCAATTGTATATTCCTGGGAAGATGATACAAATGAAAAGGATAAACCACAGGGTATTGTATTAAACATTTTGAATGAGTTAATGAAAGCTCAGGAGCCAGACTATAAATTATACGATGCAGTGGCAGACGGACTTGAAAAAGCAGATGGTATCGTAAGAGCTGCTGTCAAGAGCGTAAAAAACAGAACATGGCTTTTTGCTGAAAAATATGCAAAAGAACCGTTCTTATATATCATGGGTTCAGGAGCAGCTTATGCATCTGCATATGGATTTGCTATTTGCTCACTTCAGGAGATGCAGTGGATGGATTGCTGCTACTTAAATTCAGCAGAATACTTCCATGGACCATTTGAAGTAACAGATGAAGATCATCTTTATATTTTATTAAAGAGCCGCGGAAGAAACCGCGTTATGGATGAGAGAGCAGAAGTATTCCTGAACAAATATGCAAAGAAATATGAAGTGATCGATGCAAATGACCTTGGACTTGACGCAATTGACGACAGCTGCGTAGAGTACTTTAATGCAATGGTATTTTATGCAATGAGTGTTGCATACAGAAATGCTCTTCAGGATAAGAGATGTCATCCAACTGACATGAGAAGATACATGGGTGTTGTTGAATATTAATCACAGAGACAGATCATTGCGGAATTCTAAAATGCAATAAGAGATCAGAAAATGGGAATTTCGCAATGACCTGAAATTTATGGGCAGGCGAAAAGGAGAATGAGAAAATGTATGATGTAAGCGCATTAGGTTTTGGTGATAATGTTGTAGATAAATATGAGCATATTAAAACAATGTATCCGGGTGGAAACTGTGTAAATTTTGCAGTATATGCCAAAATGTTTGGTGCAAAAAGAAGTGCATATATGGGATATTTCGGCAATGATGCTGAAGCAGAACATGTTATGTATGCTTTAGATGATATTGGGATTGAGACAGTAAAGTGCAAACAGTTAGAAGGAGAAAATGGTTGTGCGCGAGCAACTTTGGTTGATGGAGACAGAGTGTTCTTAGGATCTAATGAAGGTGGTATCCGTGGAAAAACACCATATGTATTAGACCGATTTGATCTTGAGTATATCAGACAGTTTGATTTTGTACATTCTGGAAATTATTGTTTTATGGAGAAAGAACTTCCAAAAATCCGTGAAGCGGGTGTGCCGATTTCATTTGATTTTTCAGATGACTCAGAGGATTCCTATTATGCAGAAGTAGCACCAACTGTTGATTATGCATTCTGCTCTTTTGACGGAACAGATGAAGAAGCCAGAGAACATCTGAAAAAGATTGTTTCCTATGGACCAAAGCTTGCTGTTGCATCCAGAGGTGCAGATGGCTGTATTTTATATGATGGACAGGAATATTATGTGCAGAAAGCGGTACCGATCAAGGAAGTTGTTGACACCATGGGTGCAGGAGATTCTCTGATCACATCGTTTATGGTTGCTTATACAGATCACCTGAAAAAGGGAATTACAGGAGAAACTGCAATCAGAGAAAGTCTGGCAGCAGCAGCTGAATTTGCTTCCAAAGTATGTGGAATGAATGGTGCTTTTGGATATGGTAAAAAATATGAATAGGCAGATGTCTGTGAGATATTTTGAGCTGTAAAACACAGTGGGACAATAAAAAGTGCGTTCTGAGGATGTTTTATTGTTTGGGATGATTCAGAAACAGCAGGGGCTGATGACAGAAGTGTTCTGTTGTTTCTGGAAAATTCTTTCATAATAGCTTTACGAGCATCTGCTTTTTTGATTTCTAGGAAATGGAAATAATACCCCGGCAGCTCCGTCAGGGACAGTGTTGCGGAGAAATACAGGGGCTGTACAGTGAGAAGGAGGAAAATATGGGCGAAAAAAAAGTACGTGCGGTTGCAGCAGGTTTTTCTTGTATGGATGTTTATGAAAAATTAAATAGATGTTATCCGACCGGAAATGGGGTAGACTGGGGAGTACATCTTCAGAGACTGGGAATTTCAGTCAGCGTGGTCAGCGTAACCGGAACAGATGAATATGGAAAAACAATGCGCAAAATGCTGCAGCAGGAAGGAATAGAGATCTCACATTTACATGAAAAAGAAGGAAATACATGCCAGATGAAAATGAATCTGATCAATGGGGTTGACCGCGTACATCTTGAAGAGGTGGAAGGTGTCATGAAAGATTTTGCATTGACGGAGGAGGATAAAGAGTACATAAAAACATTTGATTATCTTCACACAGATCTTTTTGGAAATATATTAAAGGACCTCCCAGAGCTTCGCGCAGCAGGAGTGAAAGTAGTGATGGATTTTTCGATTTTCAGTGGAAATCCGGAGTATAACACGGACGAGAACTTTAAAAATGTAGACTATGCATTTCTTTCTTATGAAAAAGAAGATGACTACATTCGGGAACATATAAAAAGAATCCAGTCATTCGGGGCGAAAATTGTAACAGCTACGCTTGGAGAAAATGGAAGTCTAAGTTATGATGGCGAAAGATACTACCATTATGGAATTGTTCCGGTGAAAGTAGTGAACACAGTTGGTGCAGGTGATTCATACATAGCAGGATTTACCTATGGAATTATGAATGGATGGGAAATCCCCAAATGTCAGGAATTTGGAGCAAAGATAAGCTCAGAAGTAATTACAAAATTTGAACCATATTAAAATCAAAAAGGAGAATATGTACAATGATTATAGATATGCACATTCATCCAATTTTTTATGAGGCAGTCTGTAAAGACAAAGAAGAATTGGAATTCAGGAAAAATGCATTTGGAGTATTTAAACAGTCTCCATACGGATATGATGAAATGTTTGCAGAGATGGATTACGCCCATGTGGACAAAGCGGCGCTGCTGCCTTTAGACGTTACAACAACAGAAGGTGGACAGATTGTGACAAATGATCAGATCGCCGTGCTTGTAAAAGACCATCCGGAACGCTTTATCGGATTTGCGAGTGTTGACCCGCACCGGGAGGATGCACTGGAAGTTCTTGAGCATGCATTTAGGGATCTTGAACTGAAAGGATTAAAATTAAATCCTGCAAAACAGAAGTTTTTTCCGGATGATCCAATTATGAATCCAATTTATGAACTATGTATCAGATATAACAGACCAATCATATTTCATGCAGGGTTAAGCTGGGAGCCTAATACGATTACAGAATATGCGTATCCGCTGAAGTTTGAACGGGTAGCAACCAGATACCCGCAGCTGCGTATGTGCCTGGCTCATTTTGCGTGGCCATTTGTAAGGGAAATGGTTATGCTGATGATTAAATATCCAAATGTGTATACAGACACTTCTGTGCTCTACCTGGATTCTCCGGAGGAGTCAATAGCAAGACTTTTTACAGTGGATATGGGACCGCTATGGGTAGACCGGGCATTATACAGACAGATTATGTTTGCGTCAAATGGTCCGAGGTTCCGGCAGTTTAAAATTCTTCGTGCACTGGAAAAAATACCAATGAGAGATTACGCACGTGAAGGAATCTATTATAAAAATGCATTGCGCTTTTTAGGAGAGGAGACGGAAGAATGGTAGATTTACATACAATTGAATGGATGAGCCATAAACCGGAAGAATTCCATATGATTACAGAAGAGGTACATGAGATTGTTAAAAATAGTCCGGTAAAAAACGGAGCGGTTCTCGTCCTTACAGCCCATACAACAACCGGAATTATGGTGAATGAAGGACTCCCTTGTGTAGAAAGGGATATTGCAGATACCCTTACAAGAATTGTCCCTCTCGAAGCCGATTATATGCATGCCCATTTCCTGCCAAGCTATGGTGCAACAGGAAATAATTCGACAGGTCATATCAAGAGTCTGCTATGTGGAAATCATTGTATGTTCCCGGTGGTTAATGGAAAAATAGTCTGTGGTGGTGCACAGGATATTTATCTTGTAGAATTTGACGGACCTCAGACACGAAGAGTATATGTGGAGATTATTGGAGAATAAATTGTAGCATTAAACAAAATTTAACACATCAAATTGGTAAAACTGCATAAAGTTAAAAAATAAGAACAGATCGTATCTAATATAGCGTTATAATATGATAGATTATATCATAATACGTATTAACATATAAAACGGTTTAAGAGAAAGTGCTCATAAAAGCCGTGAATGTTATATTCACAGATAGCTGTGGAGCATAACAATAAGAAAAGCTACACAAAGAATGATATTAAAATAGTTGGATTATCGAAGAAGGAATGAGCGGAATGGGAAAAAGAATACTTTGTATTGGAGATTCAAATACCTGGGGATATATACCGGGCAGTGGGGAACGATATGAAAAAAATGTGCGCTGGACGGGAAAGCTTGCACAGATGCTTGGGGAAAACTATGAAGTGATCGAAGAAGGAATGAATGGAAGGACAACTGCATTTACAGATAAAATTGAACCGGGAACAGCTGCCTTGGATTATCTGTATCCATGTTTGATCTCACAATTTCCTTTGGATTATATCATTGTTATGTTAGGAACAAATGATACAAAGACACGCTATGGAGTGAATACAGTAGAGATTGGATATGGATTGGATGAAGTACTGCTGAAGATAGAGGAAACATGCAGACGAAAAAGTCAGACTCCTGAAAAAATAGTTATCGCACCGGCAGATTTATATCCTAAAAAAGACTGGATAGAATTTACAGCAGAGTCTGCGCAAAAGGCAGGCGGACTGACGGAAGAATATAGAAGTATTGCGGCACTTCATCATGCAGAATTTTTGAGTGCACGAGATGTACTTGGAGCGGAGTGCATAGGCTGTGATGGAATTCATTTTACAGAGGAAGGACATAGAATACTTGCGGAAGCAATAGCATTAATAATCAAAAATAAAGAAGCAGATGAATGTTTCTGAAGCAATATTAAAAAATGATTGTGCTCATTTCAACAAAATGCAACACGTTAAATTGGTAAAATTATACAAAAGTAAAACAGTAAAGCACAAAACGATTGAATATAACGTTATAATATGATGTAGTACATTTCATAAATAACGAAAGATACAGGTAGGAGGAGTGCCATGAAGATGGACAGGAAATACTGGCTGCACAGAGTAATTGTATGTTTCTTGATGATGATCATCATAATTCAAATACCGATGCATGCTTATGCAGACGAAAAGAGAATGGTTGCAATCGGAACAAATGCAGAATATGCACCATTTGAGTATCTTGACAGCAACGGAAATCTTACAGGATTTGATATTGAACTGATGAATGCTATTGCCAAAGAGGCTGGATTTGAAGTGAAGTGGGTAGATCTACCTTTTGATTCATTGCTTGGGTCTATTGAAGCAGGAGATATTGAGGCGATCGCGGCTTCAATTGCACCTACGGAAGAAAGAGCAAAGAGCGTAGATTTTTCAGATGTATACTATTCGGGATCCCAGAGCCTTGTATATAGGACAGATGAGAAATATACTGATTTTTCAGACATAAAAGGAAGGACGATTGCTGTATTGGAAGGATCCCAAAGTGATATGATCGCATCGGGTGAAAATACAGACTATGGTGTAGTAGAGGATGCGACAGTAAAGCGTTTTAAAAATGCCTCCAGTGCAATTATGGAACTAAAGAATAAAGGCGCAGATGCTGTGATCATTGATACGATCATCGCAGAGATTTTTTGCAAACAGACCGATGGGATTGAAGCAGTCCCGGTGAAGGGAACCGAAGAAGATACTGTATTTTGTATTGAAAAAGGTAACACCGAAATAACAGAGTTGATTAATGATGGTCTTGCCAAGGTAAAAGAAAATGGAACCTATGATACTTTGTATGCAAAGTATTTTTCAGGAGAAAAGAGCGAACAGATCATTGCTACACAGGAAGAGGATGGCTTTATCGGAACTCTGAAGTTTATTTTTGTACAGGATAATCGATGGAAATACTATGCAAATGGTCTTGGTACGACATTAATCGTATCGTTGCTTTCCGTATTGATAGGTGTGATTCTTGGATTGCTGGTTGCAATTATACGTATCAATGCCGACAATAGAGGAAAAAGAACGCTTGCTTCTTCTGTTGCGGCTTTCTATGTAGATGTGATTCGAGGAACGCCATCAGTACTACAGCTGATGATTGTATATTTTGCAGTTTTCCATAGTCGTTTGGGATATATTGCTGCAGTGGTAAGTTTTGGAATTAACAGTGGTGCTTATGTTTCTGAAGTGATTCGCGGTGGCATTCAGGCAATAGATAAAGGACAGTCTGAGGCGGGACGTTCCCTGGGTCTTAGTTATAATGATACAATGCGTTTTGTTGTGATTCCGCAGGCAGTAAAAAATATTCTTCCTGCCATGGGAAATGAATTTATCCAGTTGATCAAAGAAACATCCATTTTGGGTTATGTGGGAATTGTTGATCTTACAAAAGCGGCAAGTTATGTATCATCACGTACTTATCAGATGTTTATCCCTTTATTGGCAGCAGGTATCGTGTATTATCTGATTGTAAAAGTATTGTCGATTTTGCTTGGAAAATTTGAGAGGAGGCTGAAGGAAAGTGATTAAGATTCATAATTTGGAAAAATCGTTCGGAAATAACCATGTATTAAACGGTGTAAATATTGAAATAACAAGAGGCGAATGTGTTTGTGTCATTGGACCTTCTGGCTCCGGAAAATCTACATTTTTGAGGTGTATTAATTTACTGGAACAGCCTGATGCAGGAGAGATTCTTATTAACGGAAAGGATATATTGAAACCAGGGTTAGATTTAGATGCGTTTCGGGCGAATCTTGGCATGGTATTTCAGCATTTTAATTTATTTCCGAACATGACAGTGAAAGAAAATATCAAGCTTGCACCAGTACGTCTCCAGAAATGGACAAAAGAGGAAGCGGATAAAAAAGCAGTAGAGCTTTTGAAAAGGGTAGGACTGGAGGATAAGGCGGATACCTATCCGAATAAATTATCTGGTGGACAGAAACAGCGCGTGGCAATTGCGCGTGCATTGGCAATGAATCCGGAAGTGATGTTATTTGATGAGCCAACCTCTGCTTTGGATCCGGAAATGGTAGGAGAAGTGTTGGAAGTTATGCGTTCTCTTGCAAAAGAGGGAATGACAATGATTGTTGTAACGCATGAGATGGGATTTGCCAAAAATGTAAGTAACCGTGTTATATTTATGGATCATGGAACGATTGTGGAAGACAGACCGCCGAAAGAGCTGTTTGAACAGCCGGAACATGAGAGAACAAAAAGTTTTCTTGCGAAAGTATTATAGCAAAAATATAAAACATGTAGATAGAAAAGGGACGGCTTATCTGAAATTCAGATAAATTGTCCTTTTTTGCTTTATAGGAAATTACTCCGTAATGTTCCAATAAAGCAAAAACGCTCCGCGAGGATGCGACCAGATGCATGTGGAATATGTCTGCTAAAGCAGACTGCATCTGGCGCGCAAAGCGTAACAAGTCCCTCAAAGACTGAGGGATTCAGGGAGTTTGAAGCGGACTTGTCCGCTTTGTTCATGCAGATAAATATGATAGATACCGGACGTTCCAATTTTACCAATCTTAAGGCTATTGGCTCATACTCAGGTAATGTTGCTTATTGTATTGAGCCGGGAATTTCGCTCAAGGTCGGTCAGACAATGAATAAGTATGACGAAAATTATTTTAATAACCTTGCAGCCAATGGGGTTATTTCCGGAAATGAAATCCGTCTTTTCGTTGGTCGTATTTTACAGTATGGCTATCATGAATGGAAGCTATGCCCAAACACATTTCCCTTGCAAGTTATGGGATGCAGGAGAAAAGGGACTTACATTATCTGCTTTTGAATGGGAGAAGGATAGAAAAACGCTGATATATGGGCAGGTAGACTATATGTATGGAGAAGCACTTTATAAGCCTGAAATGAAAGAAGGAAATCCTATAAGGTTATATAGTTTGGATGAAATCACGGAGATATTCTGTAAATTAGGACTTCGTATTTGTAACAGCTTTGCTGATTTCAGTGGAAAGCCGAGTTCTGATAATGATATTCAATTGATGGTTTATTCCATACGGGAATAAATCTTCATCAAATCTTTATTTTTTTCTGTTAGGTTATATTTCAGTAAGAAATGAAATATAGAAGGAAGGATAGTAAAGATGGAAATGATGTTACAGACACAAAATCTATGTAAATATTTTAGAAAACAGAAAGCGGTAAATAATGTTTCACTTAATATCGAAAAGGGACAGATTTATGGACTGCTTGGACCGAATGGCGCTGGTAAATCTACCACATTGAAAATGCTGACCGGTATGATGAAACCAACTGCAGGAAAGATTTACTTTGATGGAAAACTTTTGGATAGGAAAGATTTATCAAAAATAGGAGCGTTAATCGAAAATCCGCCTATTTATGAAAATCTTTCCGCCAGAGAGAATTTGAAGGTAAGACAATTATTGCTTGGTACAGATGAAAACAGAATTGATGAGGTCTTGCAGATTGTATCACTTACAAACACCGGAAAGAAGAAAGCAGGACAGTTTTCTTTGGGGATGAAGCAAAGACTAGGCATTGCAATGGCATTGCTTGGAGAACCGGAACTTTTGATATTGGATGAACCTACGAATGGATTAGATCCAATAGGCATCGAGGAATTACGAGAGCTGATCCGGTCTTTTCCGGAACAGGGAATCAATGTAATTCTCTCCAGTCATATTCTCTCAGAGGTACAGTTACTTGCAGATAAAGTCGGGATTATTTCAGGTGGAATCTTAGGATACGAAGGAGCATTAAAGCAGGGAGATAATCTTGAAGATTTGTTTATGAATGTGGTAAGAAAAAACCAGAAAGCAGGTGAAATCCATGGTTAATATTATAAAAGCAGAACATCAAAAAGCCAAAAGAACCATGCGAAAAAAGTTTATCTGGGGATTTCCTCTTCTTACATTTGTCATGGCATTTATATTTACTCTTGGGATGACAAATGCTTATGCAGAAAGTGTTTGGAACTGGTGGTATACACTTTTGCTGCCGGGGATGATTGCTCTATTTTGTTATCTTTCTGTGGCGCAGGAGAAAAAGATAAAATACTATCATTTAATGACTATTCCCACAGACAGAAGAAAATTGTTGCTGGGGAAAATTATTTATATTGGGTACATGATTTTGTTTTCTAATGTGATTGTGTTTGAAGGAGCAACGCTTGGAGGCTTTCTTCTAACGACACATGTTCCAGTTGGAGGAGCGTTGATTGCAGTATTGTTTCTGACGGTTTCTGAGTTATGGGAGATTCCGGTAGCTTTATTTTTAAGTGAACGATTTGGAATGATTGTAAACCTGTTCGTCTGCCTATTTATTACCGTCAGCGGTGTGGTAATATCACAAACCAGAATCTGGTATGTACTTGTTTCTGCAATCCCTATGCGAATGATGTGCCCGTTGCTTCATGTTTTACCAAATGGACTTGCCGCAGAAGCAGGGAATCCTCTTTTGGATACGGGAGTCATTGTTCCGGGAATGTGTCTCTCAATCATCTGGTTTGTTTTTGTAACGGTTCTGTTTTTGAAATGGTTTGAGAGAAGAGAGGTGAAATAAGATGATTGGAAGATCTTTTAATGCAGACTTGCGAAAGATGAAAGGAACATCTGTGATTCTGGCACACTTACTGATTCCGATTATAACCAGCGTTATATTTTTAATATATTACTTTTTTTCACCATGGAATGAAAATATGAAAGTGATTGCATTTTATCAGGCAATAGGAGCAGGACTTCCGGTACTTATTGGAATTTTTACAGCAAGTGTGATGGAACAGGAACAAAATGCAGGTGATTTTCAAAATCTGTTGTCTTTACCGGATAAACCTGCAGCATTTTTATCGAAACTGTTGATGCTACTGGTTTTGTGTCTGTGCTCTATCCTATTGACAGCAATCATATTCGGAATTGGATTTGGAAGAATCGCATCAAGCGATATCGAAATCATGAAAGGATGTATATTTGCAGCATTGCTGCTGTGGGGAAGCAGTGTTCCACTTTATCTGTGGCAGCTGATTCTGGCTTTTCAGTTTGGAAAAGGGGTATCCATTGGAGCAGGGATTATATCAGGACTAATTAGTGCATTGATGCTTACCGGACTTGGAGATTATGTGTGGAAATATGTATTTGTCTGCTGGACGGGTAGAGTACCATATACTTATCTGCAATCTGTATTGGGAGAAACTAGTGTAGGTGAATGGTTGTCATTCATACCAGGTTGCTTAATATTTACAGGGATTAGTATGGTATACTATTTTTGGTGGGTAAACCACTGGGAAGGAAATAGAATATCGGAATAGAATCGAGGGAAACTATGGCAAAAATACTGGCAGTTGATGATGAACCGGCAATTTTGGAAATGATAGAAAGCATTTTGAATAAGGATGGACATCTGGTTACCAAAGTAAGTAATCCACTAAAAATTAATATGGAAGAATTACATCGTTATGACCTGATTTTACTGGACATTATGATGCCTGGAATTGACGGCTTCGAATTATGCAAAAGAATCAGGGCACTTGTGGATTGTCCGATTTTGTTTCTTACGGCAAAAACGGAGGAAAACAGTCTGGTAAACGGACTTTCTTTAGGAGCAGATGATTATATTTCAAAGCCATTTGGAGTGATGGAACTTCGGGCAAGGATTCATGCACATCTTAGAAGAGAGCACAGGGAACATTCTGTCCGGATGGTTTTGGGGAGGGTCTGTATTCAAATATCTCAAAAGAAACTATTGGTTGATGATAAGGAACTTCCTCTTACGAAAGCGGAGTACGAAATCTGTGAATTTCTGGCTAAAAACAGAGGACAGGTTTTCTCGAAGGAACAGATATTGGAAGCGGTCTTTGGCTTTGACAATGAGAGTAATGACAGTACTATAATCACGCATATCAAAAATGTAAGAGCAAAATTTGCGGATTATGATTATACACCGATAAAAACAGTCTGGGGGATTGGATATAAATGGGAAGAGTAAAGAGAAGCAATGCACTCAGCTGGATTTTTATGAGATATGTACTGGTCATGCTTGGATCATTAGTAGGTTTGGTGATTGTTGCTTGGCTGCTGCTGTACCTTTTGATTAGTGTGGGCTGTATCTATCCGGCGAATTATGCAGAGCAAAAGATTAATGAAGCATATGATACGATTTTACGTGCGGATAAAGTAACTGCTGAGATGATTCCTGCACTTTGTGATTATGTAATCTTTTCAGAGAATGGAGAGAAAATAGGTGGAGATCTGTCAGAACAATACGAACAGATAGCATGGAATGTTGCAAAGTACGGAAACGCATCCGGGAAATATTTTTATAAAGTAATTGTAAGGGAAAATGAATATGTTGTATTGCAATATCGCCTGACACCTCAATATCATTCAGCTTTTTTGAGGGAGCATTTTATAGGACCACAGAATGTGATGAGTATTATGTCAGTGATTGGAGCGGTAGCGATTATCATCATTCCGTCCATACGTTTTGGAAAAAGAATCAAAAAGCAGATGCAGCCTGTATTAGACGCAATCGGACAAATAAAGAATCAAAATCTGGAATATGAGACATCCTGTTCCGGTATCAAAGAGTTTGATGACTGTTTATCGGCAATCGATGATATGCGAGATGCATTGCGAGAATCTTTAGAAAAGCAGTGGAAAACAGAGCAGGAAAAGAAACAACAGATGTCTGCTTTGGCGCATGATATTAAAACGCCTCTTACGATTGTACGGGGAAATGCAGAACTACTTTCAGAGACTGAACTGACCACAGAACAGAAGAATAATATCACTTATGTTTTGAACGGCACAACACAGATACAAAGTTATGTAAAACAGTTGATAGATGTCACAAAATCATGGAATTGCAGTGATGTTACCTATACAACGGTGAGGTTAGAAGATTTTTTCGCAGATATAAAGGAACAGGCACTCGGACTGGTAGAAATCTATCACCAGAAAATAGATTGGAAGGCGGGACAAAGTGATAAAAAGGTAACGATTGCTTATGATCCAATGTTCCGGGCCGTAATGAATATGATTCAGAATGCAGTGGAGCATACAAAAGAAAATGGAATCATTTATATTGACGCAAAGGAGCAGGATGGCCGGCTGACATTCATTGTGGAGGATAGCGGATCAGGATTTACAAAAGAAGCATTATTGCATGGCACAGAGCAGTTTTTTATGGATGACACAAGTAGAAATGGCGAAGCCCATTATGGGATGGGACTATTTTTTGCAAAAACTGTGGTTGAAAAATATGGTGGAGGTATTAAGCTTTCAAATTCTGAAAATACAGGTGGGGCGAGGGTAGAAATATTTTTCCTGAGTAGTCAAGAAACAAGCTAAATAGACCGCAATTAAGCTATGTAAAAGAAATTTTACATGCTTTTATCTAATATGTAAAAGCCTTTTGATAGACATTACTACTACGTTTGCTGTAATCTCATGGAAGAAGGAGGCATACAGAATTATGATAGCTGATAAAATTAAAAATGCTCGTACTATTCTTTATTACATAACTATCATTATAGTTGTTCTCAAGTGTGGAGAAACGTGAAAAGCAGATGAAGATGGATTCAGCGGTGGATGATATACGCAGAAGATTTGGATTTTACAGTATCCAGAGAGGGCTCATGTACCGGGACAGGATTCTGTCGGCAGTCAATGCAAAAGAAGAACACACAGTACAGTTGTTACGGACACACTGATCACGGGAAAGAAACGGGTGCGGATTTATTATTAAGTGCTTTTGAGATATTGATAAAATATGTGAAGAAAAATAAGCAGATAAATGGATTTAATATAAAAATCGGAAGTTGGAGGATACAAGCATGAAAATTGTAATCATTAATGGAAGTGCCAGAAAAGGAAACACGCTGACAGCAATCAATGCATTTATAAAAGGAGCATCAGAAAAGAATGAAATTGAAATCATTGAACCTGACAAACTCAACATTGCACCATGCAAGGGATGTGGTGTCTGTCAATGCTCTAAGGGATGCGTCGATAAGGATGATACAAATCCTACAATTGATAAAATTGCTGCCGCAGATATGATTCTTTTTGCTACACCAGTTTATTGGTGGGGAATGTCAGCACAATTGAAACTTATCATTGATAAGTGCTACTGCCGTGGATTGCAGTTAAAAAATAAAAAAGTTGGCACGATTGTTGTAGGCGGTTCTCCCGTAGACAGTATCCAGTATGAGCTGATTGATAAGCAGTTTGACTGTATGGCAAAATATCTTTCATGGGATATGCTTTTCAAAAAATCATATTACGCAACAGCCAGAGATGAACTTGAAAAAAACAAGGATTCCATGAACGAACTTGAGGGGATCGGAAAAAATTTATAAAGCACGTTCCAAATTCCAGTTTGCCAACTTGCCCTTTGAGAGAGGAGAAATCCTTTTCTCAAAGGGCTTTTTCTATTTATACAGATATTCGCAAACTACAAGATAAAGCTAAAACTTCATATACTCTAATCACAGAGGAAGTGGAGGTTTTGATATGAGTAACAGTTTAGCAGAAGTACACCCGGAGCTTGTTTCGGAGTGGTCGGAGAAGAACTTACCGCTTACACCTGATGACATTACTTTCGGTTCAAATAAAAAAGTATGGTGGAAAGGTGCTTGTGGTCACGAATGGAAGACAAGCGTTAAGGCTCGTTCCAATGGAGAGAAATGCCCGATATGTTCCGGTGCGAGAGTGATTGCAGGGATTAACGATTTGGCAACATTAGAGCCGCTACTGGAAAAGCAGTGGTCGGAAAAGAATAAGATAAAACCGACAGAAGTTTCTATTGGTTCCCATGGGGGGGCATACATTTCAGGAATTAGCGAAAGATGCAAAAGCAGTCTATCATGTGAAGAGAGTTGTTCTGGTTAATACAGAGATTGTGGATGAATATCTTGAGAATTTCAGAGATGAATTATAAAAAATAAAATGTAATACATGAGGAGCAAAACACGTTGACTTATTGTCGGACATAAAGCATAATAGTGTTGTAAGGAAGGAGGAAATAGTATGGCAAAGATGGGAAGACCAAAGAGTGATGACCCCATGAACTATCGCTTCACCATCCGTTTCTCCAATGCTGAACAGAAGCAATTGGAAGCTTATGCTGAAAAGTACGATCTTACAAAAGGGCAGGTGCTTAAGAAAGGATTGGAACTATTATACCGACAGGATAAGCACAGTTAAGATGCTCCTCACGATTAGTGAGGTGAGAGGATGGAAAAATCAAGAAAAGACAGCCGGGGGGTATGTGTTGCGAACCGGTGAGAGTCAGAGAAAAGACGGTCGCTATTCTTATACAGCTTTAGATAAAAATAGACGAACCGTTTACGCAAAAACATTGGTTGAACTCAGAGCAAAAGAAAGAAAATCATCCGTGACAAAGAAGATGGACTGAATCCGCTGCTAGCTGACAGGATGACGCTGAATGAATTAGATGATCGATTTATCGAACAGAAATATGATTTGAAACTATCAACAAAAGTGAATTATAAGGTACAGATACTTGCACCAGAAAGTGTGAAAGAACAGTGCAGACAGGTCGCAAAGCGACTGCGTTCATGAGCAAGTAGCGAAAGCGGATTGCGAATGTCCGCTTTACTTATAAAAGACAAAATTGGTATATTACACGAAATTTAGGGAGAAAACTGAGCAAGTAGGAAGGTGGAATATATATGAAACAAGATACTTTAGAGGGCAAAGCAAAAACAAAAAATGGGGTAAAACGACTGTGTTTTTCCATAATCTGCATTCTTCTGGAAGTGATTTTTATTATTACTATTGTAACACGCTTGAATGAATATGCAGAAATCATAAATTTATTTACAAGGATTTTGAGTGGGATCTTGGTTTTGGGATTGTACGCATCAAATAAGACATCCTCTATGAAAATGCCTTGGGTCATTTTAATTCTAATTTTCCCAATTATGGGTGTAGGCCTGTATTTGTTGATTGGTTTGAATGGTGGCACACATAAAATGCGTGAGCGATATGCAGAAATTGATAGCAAATTGTTACCAATGCTTCCGGACAGTCAGGAGTGTTTGAGCAGAATAAAAGAAACAATTCCGAAAGCAGGAAATATAGCAAGTTACATACAAAGAAATTCGCAGTATCCAATCTATCAGAATACGGATATTGTGTATTTTGATGAAGCAGTGAAAGGATTAGAGGCACAGCTTAAGGATTTGGAGAAAGCACAGAAGTTTATCTTTATGGAATATCATGCGATAGAAGACGCTGAAGCATGGCATAAGATTCAAGATGTTCTGGAAGAGCGAGTAAAAGCAGGTGTGAAAGTTAGAGTATTCTACGATGATATGGGTTCGATAGGCTTTATTAACACAGATTTTGTGAAAAAGATGGAGGCAATAGGAATTCATTGCCGTGTATTCAATCCGTTTATGCCAGGTTTAAATCTGTTTTTGAACAATCGTGATCATAGAAAAATAACAGTTATTGATGGAAAAGTCGGATTTACAGGTGGATATAATCTAGCAAACGAATATTTTAATTACACACACCCGTATGGACAGTGGAAAGATACAGGTATTCGTTTAGAAGGAGATGCTGTTCAGTCGCTTACGGTGACATTTTTGGAAATGTGGAATGCAGTAAGTGATAAGGATGCTAATGATTCTGATTTTAGTAAATACCTTTTCCACTATGATTATGCGGCACAGCAAACTGGGTTTGTTCAACCTTATGCAGACAGCCCTATGGATAATGAGCAAGTAGGAGAAGAAGTTTATATCAGTATGATAAATAAAGCTGAAAAATATTGTTGGTTTATGACTCCATATCTAATCATAACAGATGAAATGACGCATGCGTTATGTCTGGCTGCTAAGCGAGGGGTAGACGTAAGAATTATCACACCTGGTATCCCTGATAAAAAATTCATTTATAATATAACTCGTTCTTTTTATCATGGATTGGTTAAACATGGTGTTCGTGTTTATGAGTGGACTCCTGGTTTCTGTCATGCAAAAATGAGTGTGGCAGATGACTGTATGGCAACTTGTGGAACAATTAATCTGGATTATCGAAGTTTATATCACCATTTTGAAAACGGCTGTTTTATGGCAGATTGTCAGGCAGTTGTGGAAATAAAAAATGATCTGATAAGAACGATGGGAGAATGTCGTGATGTGACAGACCAATATCAAACCGGACGAAGTGCATATTTGCGACTGGGACAATTATTTATGAGATTATTTGCTGGATTGCTATAAGAATCTGATGAAACGACCTTTCAAAAAACAGTTGATTTAGAAGTTAACTGTTTTTGAAAGGCCGTTTTTGCTATATCTAACAGTCTGTTGTACAAAGAAAATTTTGCATGGATGAAAAAAACAAACCTTGTTGAGGTTAAATTGAGATTGACTTTGTATTGTATAAGTATGAAATAAAAAGGAATCAGGTGATGTACAATGAAAAAGCATAAAATATGTAAAATCCTTCTTGTTATACTGGCAATTTTTTTATGTGTGGCTTTTTATGAATTGCTCGGAATCTGCGTTGCATATAAAAAGCAGCCGGAAGTGTCCAATACAACCAAAAAAGAAACAAAAAATGGGTCATGGAACGAATGCAGTGAAAATACAGAACGGGCAGTAATCATAGAAAAGAATCCAGAAGCGCTTTTACAAAGAGTGCGTTTGATCAAGAATGCAAAAAAGGAAATTATTCTTTCTACTTTTGCATTTCAATCCGATGAAAGTGGAAAATTGATTTTAGGAGCACTGCATGATGCGGCAGACAGAGGTGTACATATTCGTCTGTTAGTAGATGGAATGGAGAGCTGGATTGATATGGAAGGAAATCCGTATTTCTATGGATTATCTTCCCATGAGAATGTTGAAATTAAACTGTATAATAAGGCCAATCCGTTGAAACCGTGGAAAATGATGGGTAGAATGCATGATAAATATTTGATTGCAGATGGAAAGAGATATATTCTTGGGGGAAGAAATACATACAATTATTTCCTGGGTGATTTTCCGGGACATAAGAACTATGACAGAGACGTGTTAGTGGTTTGCGATGAACCTGAGAAAGAAAATTCAGTTAACCAGTTGTTAGAGTATTTTGAAACGATATGGGAACAAGAAGACAGTGGTTATTTTCATGACAATAAAAAACTGGCAAATAGAAAATCTGTAAAGAACGCAGTTTTAGAGCTGCAGAACGGCTATCAGAAATATTTTGAAGAGAATAAGGAAAGAATCTGCGATACCGATTACACGGACGAAACTTTTGAGACAGAAAAGATTGCATTAGTGTCAAATCCTATCCACACAGGTTCCAAGGAACCAGTAGTGTGGTATCAGTTGGGAGAATTGATGAAAAATGCAAAAAATCGTGTGAAGATCCACACGCCATATATTATCTGTAATGATATGATGTATAATACATGGGAGGAGATTGTAGAGAACGTTTCAGATTTTTCTATCATGACAAATTCAGTTGCGAATAATGGGAATCCATTTGGGTCTGCCGATTATGCGAAAAACAGAAATAGAATCTTAAGTACAGGAATTAATATCTGGGAATATGAAGGCGGTTATTCATACCACGGAAAAAGTATTCTGATTGACGATGATCTGTCTGTAATCGGTTCCTTTAATATGGACATGAGAAGTGCATATCTGGATACGGAACTGATGCTTGTAATACGCAGTAAAGATATTAATAAACAGTTGGAAGAGGGCATGATGGAATATGAAAAAGTGTCCCGCCAGATATTAGAAGGCGGAACTTATAATGATCCATATCATGTAGAGCCAATCGAATTAACAAAGAAACGTCAGAGAAAAATATTTTTGGTACAGCATCTGCTTGGATGGGCAAGGTATCTGTTTTAATAAGGAGGAAGGAAAACGTGTTTCAAATATTGATTGTAGAAGATGATAAAGAATTAAGCCAGCTATTCCAAAAAGTGCTTGAGAAGAATGGATATCAGGTCAAAAGTGCATCGGATGGAGCACTGGCATTAGAAATATTGGATAAAGAGTATATTGATCTGATCATTTCCGATATTATGATGCCGGTTATGGATGGTTATGAACTGGTGTCGGAACTCCGTTCAGCAGGATATCAGATACCGGTACTTATGATCACTGCGAAAGGTTCCTTTGATGATATGCGCCAGGGATTTCTTTCGGGAAGTGACGATTATATGGTAAAACCGGTAAATGTGAATGAAATGGTTTTAAGAGTTGGAGCACTGCTTCGCCGTGCACAGATACTGAATGAACACAAAATTGTGATCGGTTCAACAGAGTTTGATTATGATGCAATGACGGTTACAACTGATAAGGAAAGTCTTGTTTTGCCTAAAAAAGAATTCTTGCTTTTATATAAGCTTGCAGCTTCGCCAGGCAGAACATTTACAAAACAACAGTTGATGGATGAAGTATGGGGATACGAGACGGAGGCAGACCCACATACGATAGAGGTACATATAGGAAGAATCAGAGAGCGTTTTAAAGATAACCCTGATTTTGAAATCGTAACAATGCGTGGAATTGGATACAAGGTGGTGAAAAAATAATGGAACAAAAGAAAGAAAAAGGATTGCGGATCCGATCCTGTCTGACTGGTGCAATCTGGCTGGCACTTGTATTTTCAACAGTCATATCTGCTTTATTATTTGCTTTTTTGAATCATTATTTTAATCTGCCGGGCAGCATATCTGTGCTTGGCTGGCTTTTGATTTTCAATACATTGATTGCAGGGCTGATCACTTCCTTTATCAATGCAAAGTTACTGGAACCAATTACCAGACTTAGTAAAGCAATGAAGGAAGTTTCTCAGGGAGATTTTGAACAGCATTTGGAAACGAACAGCCGTATAGCAGAAGTTGGAGAATCTTATCAAAGTTTTAACGTTATGACAAAAGAACTTCGTGCAACAGAGGTGCTGCAGATGGATTTTGTATCTAATGTTTCTCATGAGTTTAAGACCCCGATTAATGCCATTGAAGGATATACAATGCTGCTTCAGGGAGAAGAACTGTCTCCGGATCAAGAGGAATATGTAGAAAAAATCTTATTTAACACCCAAAGACTTTCCGGATTGGTTGGTAATATTTTGCTGTTATCCAAGTTAGAGAATCAGAATATACCAATGAAAAAAACAGAATATCGTCTGGATGAACAGATCCGCCAGGCATTTCTTTCATTGGAAACAAAATGGACAGAAAAAGAAATTGGTTTTCAGGTAGAATTGGAGGAAGTTAAATATACTGGGAATGAAGGACTTTTTATGCATATCTGGATAAATCTTTTGGATAATGCGATTAAGTTCAGCCCTTCAAAGGGGACAATTACGATGTTTCTGAAACAAAAACAGGATTCTGTTAAGTTCATTCTGGAAGATGAAGGACCAGGAATAGAGGATGATGTAAAATCCAGAATATTTGACAAGTTCTATCAGGTAGATGGATCTCATAAAGCAGAAGGAAATGGCCTAGGTCTTGCACTTGTAAAACGGATTGTAGATAGTGCCGGAGGAACAATCAAAGCAGAAAACCGTGAATATGGTGGATGCAGATTTGTTATAGAGCTGCCAAAGCAGAAAGATGAGATTATATAGTTTTAAGATAAATTAGAAGATGGGAGAATTTATATGACATTTTATCAGGAGTTGCAGTTAAATCAGGCAGGTTCTAAAAACCTGTTGAAAAAGAGTGAAACACTAAAAGAAAAATTATATCATATGTGGGTATATCTGGTGAAGATAGCTGTTACATTGGCATTTTGTTTTTTCTTTGTTAGTATTTTCAGCATCCTATTTGGAAATGAGAACAGCATTGTAGGTGTAGTAGTCTTATTATGTCTCATGGTGTTTAGAAATGCGGATCTGGGGATCCACACCGGACAATCTACGATGCTTTTGGCTTTGTTCTTTGTAATTATGACTGTATGTCCGCATTTAGCAAATCAGTTTTCACCGGTATTGGGAATGCTGTTAAATATTGCGGCACTGGCTGTGTTGATTCTGTTCGGATGCCATAATCCATTCATGTTTAATCAATCTACATTGGTTCTTGGGTATCTGCTGCTATATGGTTATGATGTTACGGGAAAAAGCTATCAGATGCGATTAGTCGGAATGGCTTTAGGTGCAGCACTTACCTGCTTCGTATTCTATCGAAATCATAAAAACAGAAATTATAAAAGAAATCTGAAAGATCTGATACAAGAATTTGATATCACTTCTTCCAGAACAAAATGGCAGATATGTCAGATTTTATGCGTACCGATTGTCCTTTGCATTGCAGAACTTTGTAATATGCCACGTGCAATGTGGGCTGGTATTGCGGCCATGTCCGCGATTTTGCCGTTTATGGAAGATATGCACTACAGAGTCCGTAAAAGGATTGTCGGAAATATTGCAGGTGTTATATGTTTTACAGTATTATATTTTCTGCTTCCTTCGTCAATCTATGCATATATAGGAATTCTTGGTGGAATCGGTGTAGGACTTTCAGCACAATATGGCTGGCAGGCAGTATTTAACACATTTGGTGCTTTAGCCATTGCTGCAGAGACTTATGGACTACAAGGAGCGGTTAGTCTTAGAGTGATTCAAAATGTTTTTGGTGTTGTGTTTGCTTTAGCATTTTGTGTTATATTTTATTGGTTTATGTCTAAAAAAAGGAAAGTGAGGTGACCGTACATGCAGAGTGAAGTGAATCAGGAAGAAAATTTGAATAGAATTATTACGGTTCCTAATCTTCTTTCTTTTTTTCGGCTTTGTCTGATTCCGGTAATTATATGGAGTTATTGTGTAAAGAAAAATCCTCTGTTAGCTGGTGAAATCTTATTGCTGTCTGGTCTTACGGATCTTGCTGATGGATATATCGCAAGAAGATTCCATAGGATTAGTAATTTAGGAAAAATACTTGATCCGGTGGCTGATAAGCTGACACAGGCAGCGATGTTAATCTGTCTGTTTACTCGTTTTCCGCATGTGTTTCTTTTAATCGTAATAATGGCAGGTAAGGAGCTGTATATGGTAGTCAGTGGATGTCTTGTGATACGAAAGACAGGAAAAGTACATGGTGCAGACTGGCATGGAAAGATAGTAACCTTTTTATTATATGGAACTGCAGCGGTGCATATTATATGGTTCCACATTACACCGATGGTATCAGATCTGTCGATTGGTTTGTGCGCTATAATGATGGTCATATCGGTCGCTCTGTATATTATCCAGAATACCAGGACTCTTAAGGGAGAGACTGTATAAGCAATTTTATATTGCAATGACTAGAAAAATATTTAGGAGAAGATAGATATAAACAGTAAGTCAAACACACAAACTATTTGAACATTTGACTGCAACAATGGATATATTTTAAGAAGGGCTTATGAACACTTTCATCTGACAACAGAAATGATTTGACAATGATTCATCATGTACGGTGATGAAGAGAAGACAATTTAATAGAAGCCAGATTATTTGTATGAGAGGTCTAGAATATACAATATCAGGATTTGGAAAATTTCTTATTGTGATAGCAGTAAGTATTCTGGGAATTTCTTTATATAGAAAAATATAATAAAGGAAGTCAAAAAATAATGTTTTGGTGTACAGAACAGGATTTTTTGATTTTAGAAAGAAACACTTATCAAATTAGAATGCAGGCGTGTAAATGAGAAAATACATAACAAAAGCAAGTGAAAGAATAGGGGTAGAGAGTACATCCAGGGATGGAAAGAGGGCACAAGTTGTAAGTTATAGTACTTGTGAAAATTTTATAATCAGATTTTGTGATGGGAAAGAAATGAAGTTAAAAAATTGGAGATACTTTATTGAGGGAAACTTCAACTATGAAAAACATTTTAAAGCTCCAAGAAATAGAGAAGAGCGAATTGGCGAGAAAAAGGTAATGAATAATGGATTGACTGCTGAGGTTATTGAATACAGGGGGAGTCATGATATGGATATTTTGTTTGAAGATGGAGGAAAAAGAACGGGAGTATCCTGGCGGGATTTTTGTATCGGTAGTATTGCACATCCTACAATTTCTGGAGGAAATGTATCACAAAATGAATTGGTATTAAGATTTTATTTAGAGTCATTGGGGTTTGTTCGAATTCCACAACGTTCAAAGCGTTCTGACAGAGTTGGTTTAGAAGGGAAAGAGCTTGATTTATATAATGATAAGCTGAAAATAGCGATTGAGTATGATGGTGAATATTCTCATACTAAAAATAAAGATGATGAAGGAAAGAATAAAATAGTTGAAAAGTTGGGAATAAAACTTTATCGTTTTAGAGAACCGGGATGTTCTGGTGTTAGTGGAAGAAACTATATTTTAGAGGATAGTAGATTTATGTCAGCTTCATTGGAATGTTGCCTGAAAAGTTTTGTCAGAGATGTTCTCAAAAAGGATGATAAGTTTATAAACTTTGAGAAAGATAAACGTACAATAAAGGAATATGTATCAAATAATAAACGTGCAACGATTCATTTATATGAAAAGAAAAAAATGAATAATGGTATGGTTGCAGAAATCATTAAAATGTCTAGTTGTCGAAATATCACTGTACAGTTCGAGGATGGAGAAATTGTATATCATAAATGTTATCAAAGTTTTGTTAAAGGAAATATTTTACATCCCAAAGATACAAGTCTGGCAAAAAATAATCAAAGATTAAATTTACGAAAACAAATGAAGAACGGGATGATGGCAGAAGTGATTGAATATAATTTGAGTAATGATATCAAAGTGAAGTTTGATAATGGAGAAATAGTAAAAACAAGATGGGAAAGATTTAGTACAGGTAGTGTAGCAGTGCCTTCCTGTTATGCAAGAAATCATATAGGGGATAAAAAAATTCAAAACAGAGGTAATGAGGAGGCGGAGATTATTGAAGTAAAAGATGCAAATCATATCACCGTTAAATTTAAAGATGGCACTATTGTGAAAGATAGAAAATATGAGGATTTTATTCACGGAGCTATAGGTAAACCTGGGATTCCGCAACTGAGGCGTACTTTGAAAAATGAACGGTTATGGACAGAGAAGATAATGAGAAATGGAATGAAAGCTAAAATAGTTAGATATGGTTCTGCAAATGATATTGATATTAAGTTTTCAAATGGAACAATAGTTATGCATAAAACATATGCAAATTTCTGCTCTGGAAGTGTGGCATGTAAATAATGAGGAAAACAATTCGCAAATGTGCTCACTTGAGTCAGGAAGTGCTGATGAGATATAGAAACAATGAAAGCGTATATGTGTAAGCAACGAGGAATGCACCTTGGTTCGAAGATTTCCAGAGAAGAAATTACAAAAGAAAAATACTGCTATATAACCAATAGGCTCAGAAGGGAACAATTCCCTCTGGGTCTTTTTAAATATTCCTCGAAAATTGAGAATTACATATATTCAATTCTTTGTATTAGGTATATATTTTGAAAAGTTATCCGGTTATACTGACAATATCAAAAGGGAGAACTGTCAGAATGAGGTGAGCAGATGGATACAGCACAGAGAATAAGGTTAATTCGGATGATTGAAAAAATAGAGAAGAACCCAGAATTCAGTAGTAAAATCGGTGTGAGAAATACATCTGAGTTTGTATCAAGTAAACAATCAAAAAAATGAATGATTCAAATCATAACAGGAGTCAGAAGGAGTAGAATATGTTATCGTTACTATTTACTATATGCATGATCTGGTTTATTGGAAAATTTTTTATATTTGGTGTAAAAGCATCCTGGGGAATCTTAAAGTTGCTCTGTACAGTTGTATTTTTTCCGGTGATTTTGATAGGAATGGTTGTTGGTGGACTGATTTATATTGCATTTCCATTGTTGATCATCGGCGGAATCATTGCACTTATATCATCTAACTCATAAAAATACGAGGAGGGAAGAAATTATGGGATATGATATAGAAAAAGAGAAACGAGAAGCGATTGAAGCAGGACAACGAGCGTTAAGTAGTCTTCGGACAGCAAAAGAAAACCTGAACAGTGCAAAAAATTGGGGACTGGTGGATATGTTTGGCGGTGGATTCTTTTCTACGATGTTGAAACACTCCAAGATGGATCAGGCCAGACAAAATATGGAACAGGCGAAATATGATCTTCGTAATTTCAGTAGGGAATTAAATGATGTGAACATGGCTTGTAATCTGAACATCAATACTGGAGATTTCTTATCCTTTGCAGATTATTTTTTTGATGGATTTGTTGTGGATTGGATGGTGCAGGATCGAATCAATAATGCCAGACATCAGGTGGAAGAAGCTATCCGCAGAACGGAATACATCATAAACCAGTTACAGTATATGTAAAGGAAAGAGGCAGTGGATCATAAATAGGTTCGCTGCCTTGTTTTTCATACTTATTTCTGTTTCTTTTTTTCTTCTCTGAGCAATTCGATGTTTAGTCCCTGCTCTCCGGCTGTTTTATCAACCCAGAGATTCAGGGAATCTATTGCCAGAGAAATTTCATCCAGTTTGTTACTGATAAAAGCAAAATCCTTGATCTCATCATCGCTGATCTTACCGTCACGGGCAATCTGGATCAGACGTGTGGTAAGAGGATTAATCTCATTCAGACTGGCAATGGTTTCCAGGATTATATTGGATAAATCAGAAACTTCGACCTCCGGGACATAACGATGACCGATTTCGCATTTATGAGAGCAGTAATAATTGCAGAGATCCGGGCGCTTGTAAGCATCAGCCATCTGGATGATATCGTAAGGTGTGGGTTCCTGCATTTCATATTCAAACTTTTCAATTTTAGAATCAGAAACAGCAGTCATTTTTTCACTGGCTTCTGATCTGGTGAGACCGGCTTTTTCCCGGCAAATCTGATAAATTGTCTTATTTTCTCTCGTAGATTGTTTCCCCATGAGAATAACCTCCCTGTATATCGCGAACATGAGGATTATCAGGCATTAAGTCCACATGCTGTGCGTGTATTTCCTTTATAGATTTTATTATACTTGAAGCATCAGTAAACAACAAGATTATAAATGGATAGGAAGCCAGAAAGATTACTGGTTGCTGAAAATCAGTATAAAGAATTCAAAAAGTCAGGGAAAAAACCAAGTGATTTTTGCAAGGAAAATCTTAGAATGTCTGACGTAAAATCATATGATTACGTGTTTAATTATTTTTCTAATTCCGGGATTCTTGTGGAAGCAATAAAAGAGTATCATAGAACAGCTAAGATTCCAAAAGGTGAATATACGCTGCTCGATTTGTTAAAATAAAAAAATTGCCTGGTTCAGAAAATAAAAGATAATTCAAGATGCGGAAACCCTTAAAAAATCAAGGACTTCCGCACTTTTTTGTTTACAGAAAAATAATTTTGTAATCGCATACGCCAAATAGCAGAACACTAAGACGGAATCAATACACATGCACAATATCCGCTGGCAGGTTGAAAACAGTAGATGGTCAAAGTCTTGTCGATTTCCGGACTATAATCCTGCAGGATATGTTTGTTGCCGTTTAATGCTACATCCGCATAAGTAACAAGCCATTTTTTATCCCCATTTTCAAAGACTTCATAAAAGGAATGATTCAACATTTCTGAAACGGGAACGCCCTCAACAACAGCCATTTCATCATTACAGTAACGGAATACAAAGTCTACACCATGTCCCTCCGCATCAAATACAAGTTCAATAATACAAAAAGCAAGTGGCATATCATTGAGAAAGCTACAGCTATCAAATAATTGAAGTGAGCTGTCTTCTGAAATCTCCGAATAGTTCTGCACATTTAAACCAAGCGCCTTACGGATTTGTTTGTGCTGACTCAAATTACGTTTTCTTCCTTGAAAGACAGCACCATCAGTCATTGTATAAAGTCCTTCGTCGGATATATGAACAATTTGATTTTTTCGAAGAACAACGCCTTTTGAGATGTTTAGAAAATCTTCTTCTGGCAAGTAAAGCATAAGTTCTTTTATCGGGATTGTAGTTGCAAAGCTCTCTCCCGAGGAAAGCGTAATGATTGTGTGAGGATTCTGTCTGGTAAGGTAAAAAATATCTGAAATTTTGATATTTTTTCGTTCGAAATATAGTGGAACATTATAACACATAGATATTAATTTTTTAACTTGCCTTTTGAGAGAGGAGAAAATTCTTTTTTCAAAGGGCTTTTTCTATTTATGCGGATATTCGTAACTACAAGACAAAAAATAGATTTGCGAATGAAAAGTGTGCTATAGTTATAAAAGATAAATCAGAAGAAGTCAGGAGGAAGAATGCAATGAAAGACGAAAAATCTAAAATAACAGCAGTTGCCATTGAAAAAATGATTGATTTTTATCAGGGGAATTTGAGAGATATCGAACATTTCCTGAAAGTATGGGCGTATGCAAAGACGATAGGGGAGCAGGAAAGTGTGGATGAAAACACACAGGGAATTCTTGAACTTGCAGCTGTGGTGCATGATATATCCTGTCCACTTTGCCGTGAAAAATATGGAAACACAAATGGTAAAAATCAGGAACTTGAAAGTGAACCACTGGTAAAGGAGTTTTTTGAAGGAATGCCTGTATCAGAACAGAAAGTGGAGCGTATTATCTGGCTGGTCACACATCATCATACATACACCAATATAGATGGGATAGATTATCAGATTTTAATAGAGGCAGATTTTTTTGTAAATGCAAGTGAGAGTAATTTTTCAAAAGTGTCGATTGAAAATGCGAAATCCCGTATTTTTAAGACGGCAGCGGGATGCAGATTGTTGGAATCAATATTTTTAAGAGAAGAATAATAAAAAGCATTATATTGGAGAATAATTTATGGCACAGTCAAAACAGGATGAACTATACAAAGCACTGCAACAGAAAGGCTATCCGGACAGCCTTTGCAGGGAAATTGCTTATAAACAGATGAACACAGATTATACAGCAACAAGAATGCTCGGCTATCTGTACCGCATATCAGATCCGCGACCGGAAGATGTGTTGGATGAGATGCTGGCAATTCTAAGCGACCGGAACGCAATTATCCAGAAAAAAGAATTGGAACATGCGCAGGCAACGATCAATAAGGTGTATCGCGAAGGTCTGTAAAAGGTGATCAGATTAAATATACGGATGAAAACAGGGGAAAAGAAATGCTGAACGTAATAGAAATCAAAGACTTTAATGCGCCGGAATTGGATATTTATGCCAGGTGCACAGAAGCACGGCTTCTGAATAAAGATCACCCAGAAGAGGGAATGTTCATTGCGGAAAGTCCGAAGGTGATCGGCAGAGCGTTGGATGCAGGTTATGAGCCATTGTCTGTTCTTGTTGAAAAGAAGCAGATGGAAGAGAATGAAGAAACAAGCCAGATTATGAACAGATTTGATGATACGAAAGTATCGATTTTTACAGCGGATTTTGAGGTGCTGACTAAATTGACAGGCTTCAAACTGACCAGAGGAATGCTTTGCGCAATGAGACGGAAACCGCTTCGAAAATTTCAGGATCTGTGTGATGGGATAAACAGAATCGCGATTCTTGAAAATGTGCAGAATCCGACAAATGTAGGAGCAATTTTCCGGTCTGCAGCGGCTCTTAATATGGAGGCGGTACTTCTGAGTCCGGGATGCAGTGATCCGCTTTACAGACGGGCTTCCAGGGTGAGTATGGGAACCGTATTTCAGATTCCGTGGACATTTATCCGGGATAGCAATGAAATGCGGTGCAAGCGGGAAGTAATCTGGCCAAAACAGGTGATTGCAGAATTGAAAAAGCTTGGCTATAAGACGGCAGCACTTGCGCTGACTGATGATTCGGTCAGCATCGATGATTCGGAACTGATGAAGGAAGAAAAGTTGGCAGTTATTCTTGGAAATGAAGGTGAAGGACTGGAAAACGAGACAATAGCGCTATGTGATTATACGGTTAAAATTCCGATGACACATGGCGTTGATTCGCTGAATGTGGCAGCGGCGAGTGCGGTGGCATTCTGGCAGCTTGGGAAAATAATTCTGTAAAGGTAACCGTATTGTATCAGATGACACGAAGGAGGAAAGAGATTTGACAGAACGTTTTCAGAAGATTGATGCAGCAATCGTAGAGTCGAATGCAAAAACGTAGAATTTACACCTTTGGAAGATATGATATTTTTACAGTACTGCTGTCAGAAGGAGATACAACCATAACATTATTGTGTGAAAGAGTAAATTCCACCGCCCAGTTTTGTAAATTGTTGAAAGAAATATATTGTTATATGATTACGTAAGTGATATACTTAAACATAAGAGAACCGTGTAAAATTACAGTTTGCTTTTTACACGGTTTTCTTTATACTAGACGGTTAGTTAAAACTAACATGATGAAAGTATGAAAGATTATAGAATAACATATATTAGGTATTAGGCAATATAATCAATAAGCTATAGAACTAATACTATACCGCTGAAGATAATTATTTTTGCCAATGAATTTTTTCGAGCATATATGGAGGGAAAATATAATGCGAATAAATATTTTTGAAGGTATACTGATTCCGTTTGTTGGAACAACGTTAGGTGCAGCATGCGTGTTTTTTATGAGAAAAACACTTAGCAAGTTACTGCAACGTGCACTTGCAGGGTTTGCAGCAGGTATAATGGTTGCGGCTTCAATCTGGAGTCTTCTGATTCCGGCAATTAAACAATCTGAGAATATGGGAACTTTATCGTTTGTTCCTGCAGTTGCTGGGTTCTGGATTGGTATATTGTTTTTACTCGCACTTGATCATTTGATTCCGCATCTTCATGTTGGAAGTGATCAGGCAGAGGGACCGAAAAGCAAACTTGGCCGTACTACGATGATGGTGTTGGCAGTTACATTACATAACATCCCTGAAGGTATGGCAGTTGGTGTAATGTATGCTGGATTTCTTGCTGAAAATGCACAGATTACAGCAACAAGTGCACTTGCTTTATCACTTGGAATTGCTATCCAGAATTTCCCGGAAGGAGCGATTATATCCATGCCGCTTAGGGCAGAGGGTGAAAGTAAGAGAAAGGCATTTCTGGGAGGTGTACTTTCAGGAGTGGTTGAACCGATTGGAGCAGTACTGACGATTCTTGCTGCACAGCTGGTAATCCCGGCATTACCATATTTACTCAGCTTTGCAGCAGGAGCCATGTTATATGTCGTGGTTGAAGAACTAATTCCGGAAATGTCTCAGGGACAGCACTCAAATATCGGTACGCTTTTCTTTGCACTTGGATTTAGTTTGATGATGATCTTGGATGTGGCACTGGGGTAAGAGGAGAGGAATGATTCTTATGAGAATATTGATTTATGGTGCGGGTGTGATCGGCTCCTTGTATGCAGCTTTATTTGCAGAAGCCGGTTATGATACAAGTATTTATGCCAGAGGAAAAAGATTTGAGGCTTTAAGAAATAATGGATTGCTATATAAGAAAAATCAGGAAGTAATAAAGGCAGAAATTAGGATTCTTGGAGAACTACCAAACGATGATATTTATGATTTTGTCTTGCTTACTGTCCGGGAAAACCAACTGTATGAAGCACTTACTGAATTGAAAAATAATAAAAGTAATACGATTGTTACAATGATAAATTCACTGGACAGTTACAATAAATGGGAAGACATTGTCGGAAAAGGAAGAATATTACCAGCTTTTCCAGGAGCAGGCGGAAGTATAAATGATGATGGAATCCTTGATGCAGCACTTACTCCAAGGTTGATTCAGCCGACAACATTTGCAGAAATATCAGGAAATAAATCCGAAAGAACTAAGCAGTTTTCAGAGATATTAAGGCATGCTCATATACCATACAAGAAAGTAATGGATATGCATCTATGGCAGCTTTGTCATCTTGCTATGGTGGTACCGATTGCGGATGCGTATTATGAATCAGACGATCCGGAGAAAGTAGAAAAAGAATGGAAAATCATGAGGAAAACAGCAGAAAGGCTGAAAAGAAATTTTAATTTTTTGCGAAAACAAAAGGGTAAACTGTCACCATGGAAAATGAATATTTTTTGCTTTTTGCCATTGTCATTTCTGACGATTATGCTGGCAGTTACATTTGGAAGTAGTTTTGGAGATAAATTTATGTATCAACATGCTATGAAGGCACCAGATGAAATGAGGGAATTACATAAGCAGTTTTATGCTTATATTAAAAGAATGAAGAAATGCGGATGCAAGACGAAAAAGGTACTGTGATTGGAGAAAAAGCATGAAAAATGAAGAATATAAAAAATTGTCAATTAAAGAATTTACAAAAGCAGCAGGAAGATATGAAAGTAGCCATGCTGGTATTTACGAAATGTGCAAGAAAGATTATCCGGATATTCTGGAAGAATTAGAGAAGGAGCCATTTAGAGATTTATTGGATGCAGGCTGCGGACCTGCTCCGATGATTTCTTTATTAGTAGAAAAATATCCAGACCGACATTATACAGGACTGGATCTGACTCCTGCCATGATTGAACAGGCAAAAAAGAAAAATATTTCAAATGCAACATTTGTTGTAGGAGACTGTGAGAACTTTCCTTTTGAAAAGGATTCATTTGATGCAATTATTTGTTCTATGAGCTTCCATCATTATCCAGATCCACAGGCATTTTTTGACAGTGTGAAAAGATGTCTTCGCCCAAATGGAAGATTGATACTGAGAGATGTGACCAGTGACAATAAAGTATTGGTATGGCTAATGAATACATTGGAAATGCCGTTGGCAAATATATGCGGACATGGAGATGTCCAGGTGCCAACAAGAGATGTGGTCATAAAATGTTGCAAAAAAGCAGGATTAAAAGTAGAAAAATTTGAAATTCGTAAAGGTATGCGAATGCATTGTGTTGTGAGAAAACCTATGGGAAAGGCGATAGGAAATGAAAGATAAGTATCTTAGGGAAACACGAATGGTTGATTTTTCTAATCCGGCAATTCAAAAACTTATTCAAAATATGAAATGGAAGGAAATGGGTGAATTTGAAAGGATTAAGGCAATTTACAACTATGTAAGAGATGATGTTTTATTTGGATATAATATTGATGACGGAATTTCAGCTTCAAAAGTACTTGCAGATGGTTATGGACAATGTAATACAAAAGGAACTTTGTTTATGGCACTTTTACGTGCCTGCAATATTCCATGCAGAGTACATGGTTTTACGATTGATAAAAGATTGCAGAAAGGGGCTATGACCGGGTTTGTTTACCGTAATGCTCCAAAAAGTATTTTCCATAGCTGGGTAGAAATTAATTTCGAAAATCAGTGGTACGAACTGGAAGCTTTCATTTTGGATAAAACCTACATAAAGAAGTTACAGGAACAAAATTCGGAATGTACAGGTGCATTTTGCGGTTATGGAGTAGCAGTCAAAGATTTCAGAAATCTCATTATTGAGTTTGATAGGAACAATACTTATATTCAGAGCGAGGGAATCAATCAGGATTTTGGTGTTTATGATTGTCCAGATGAACTGTTGAAGGAACATCATCAAGAAATTTCAGCCTTTAAAGCATTTGTTTATAGACATATTGGAAGACACCTAATGAATCGTAATGTCAGGAAGATTAGAGAACGATAGTTTTAAGCTTATTGTCCTAAAATAGGAAAATCCGTAGAATATTTTGCATAATCATCTGCTACAATTAATTTTACCTTAAAAGATTCAAAATCCGGCACAACAGCAATGACGCCTCTGGAAGGGGAATCGATTCCGTCATAGTCCAAATCAGCCACTTTACTTTTACTGATCAGTGTCCCAGACTGATATTCAGATACATAAATGGTGAGTGTTTTAAATTCATCTTTTGTAAAATAATGAAAAAGATATGCGCCGTCTGTTCCGGATAATAATTCTGCTGTTTTCATCTCAGTACTTGTCTGATCAACTGCGGTAATATAATTTTTTGGCTGTATCAGTTTGTGAAAGAATAAAGTGCCAAGGATCGCAGAGACAATTACTGCAAAAACAGTTACTACAGCAAGAATTGTTTTTAAATTTTTTTGTTTCTTTTTACTCTCTTTTGTAATCTGAATAAGATTGCTGTCTGATTTTTCAATTACATTTTCAGCACCGATATCTTCACCTGCAAGAAATTCATTAATGCTGATTCTAAGTATGCTGCACAATTCCATATAAATTGACACGTCCGGCAGGCATATGCCTCGTTCCCATTTAGAAACCGATTTGTCACTCATATTCAGTTTTTCTGCCAATTGCTTCTGCGTCAGTCCAAGAGCTTTTCTTTTTTCTGCAATATATTTTCCGATTTTGATTAAATCCATATAATTCACTCCCTTCTGTTTAATCTAAGCATAATATAAATTATAAGAAATGAACACCCCTTATGAGTAGAATGCGTTGAGTATTTGAGTTCTGGCTGAATTAGTGATAGATTAGGACGCAAGAGTTGATTGACGTTGGATAATGCTCCATAATATAATGAAAAGAAAAGAATAAAAGGCAGATATCTATGCCTGGATAGATGGAGAAGAACCTATGGAGAAAAAAAGAGGAATTGATTCGTTTACACTACATATTCTGGCAATGCTGTTTATGTTATGTGATCATTTGTGGGCGACACTATTTCCAGCACAGGAATGGATGACATGCGTAGGAAGACTTGCTTTTCCGATTTTCGCATTTATGATCGCAGAAGGATGCTATTATACTTCGAATGTGAAAAAATACATGCTGCGTCTTTTTCTATTTGCCATAATTTCAGAAATACCATTTAACCTGATTATGGGAAGTTCTGTATTTTACCCGTTTCATCAAAATGTACTATGGACCTTTTTATTAGGGGTGTTATCGATACAGATCATTGAAAAGGCAAAGAAGAAACAAAAGAAATGGATATCGTTTTTTGTGGTTTGCCTCGTGCTTTTGATGGATTTTCTGCTTGGAACCATAACCATGGTAGATTACAATGCTGCAGGAATACTGACGGTATTGCTTTTTTATTTTTTTCGCAAGAAAACCTGGATTTCTTTTGCGGCACAGCTTGTCGGGCTGTATTATTTGAATGTAGTTATGCTGGGAAATCTGTATTATCCGGTAACGATTCTGGAACATCATTTTGAGATTGCACAGCAGAGCTTTGCACTGCTGGCACTGATTCCAATCTGGTTATATCATGGAGAGCAGGGGTACCATAGCAAGTGGTTCAAGTATTTCTGTTATGCGTTTTATCCGGTGCACCTTCTTATCTTGGTTGTTATTTGGCAATGGCGTATTCGGTAATAGATCAGCAGCGGAAATTCTTGATAAATTATTATAGAAAGTGATGGGGAAAAGAATGCAGACTTATACTTATGTTTCAAAAGGAAAATTTGAATTAATGGAAAAGCCAAAGCCTGTGCTGATGCATGAAAGAGATGCCATTGTAAAGGTGACACTTGCCAGCATTTGTTCCAGTGACCTGCACATTAAGCATGGAAGCGTTCCACGGGCAGTGCCGGGGATTACAGTCGGTCATGAGATGGTTGGAATTGTGGAAGAAGTCGGAACTGCTGTGAAGAATGTGAAGCCAGGAGACCGGGTGACGGTAAATGTAGAAACTTTTTGTGGAGAATGTTTTTTCTGCAAGAAAGGTTATGTGAATAACTGTACCGATGAAAATGGCGGCTGGGCTCTTGGATGCCGTATCGATGGCGGTCAGGCAGAATATGTCCGTGTACCATTTGCAGATCAGGGGCTGAATAAGATTCCGGATAAAGTTACGGACAGACAGGCGTTATTTGTAGGAGATGTACTTGCCACCGGTTACTGGGCAGCACGTATTTCCGAGATCACTGAGGATGACACGGTGCTGATCATTGGAGCCGGTCCTACAGGTATCTGTACCTTACTGTCTGTTATGCTGAAAAATCCGAAGCGGATCATCATGTGTGAAAAAGACGAAAAGCGTATGCATTTTATCAGGGAACATTATCCGGAAGTTCTTACAGTTTCGCCGGAAGAATGTTTTGATTTTGTTCAGGCAAACAGCGAGCATGGTGGAGCGGATGTTGTTCTTGAAGTTGCAGGAGCAGAATCTACTTTCCGTCTTGCATGGGAATGCGCAAGGCCAAATGCAATCGTGACGGTGGTGGCACTTTACGATAAAGCCCAGACGTTACCTCTGCCGGATATGTATGGAAAGAATCTGACTTTTAAAACAGGAGGAGTAGACGGTTGTGATTGTGAAGAAACGCTGAGACTGATCGCGGAAGGTAAGATCAACACGGAACCACTGATCACACACACCTATCCACTTAGCAGAATCGAAGAAGCCTATGAACTTTTTGAAAATAAGAGGAACGGCGTGATCAAGGTGGCGGTAGAATGTTAAATATAATAGAAATAAAAGATGCCACAGAGTAAGATTTTAATGAAAGCGGTTGAATTTGATATATCAGAAATAGAATGAAAATTCATGTAGAAGACTTGATGTTATATCATTCAGCACCACTAAAGCTTTCGGAAGCAACGGTGTATTCACAGAACGCACCGATGAATCATGAAATGAACGATACAGCAAAGAAGCAGTATAATTTACTTCTTGATATAATTGATTTGTGTGCGATTTATTATTAAAGGTAAAGATATAGATGATGTCTGGGACGCAATATGATAGAATGGTTACAAGAAAAATTTGTAGGAATATAAAGATATGGAATTAAGATTATTACGCTATTTTTTAACAGTAGCAAAAGAACAGAGCTTTACAAAAGCAGCAGAACAATTGCATATTACCCAGCCAACGCTATCCAGACAAATGGCGGCATTTGAAGAGAATCTGGGAATAACATTATTTATTCGAAACGGGAAGAAAATATCGCTCACTGATGAAGGAATTTTATTAAAAAGGCGTGCCTTGGAGATTCTTAATCTTGAGGAAAGGACGCTTGAGGAACTGAAAGGAAAAGAAGAGGTTGTAGAGGGCACGATAACCATTGGATGCGGTGAATTTGCAGCAGTGGAGACATTGGCGAAGATATGTAAAACATATAAAGAAAAATATCCGCTGGTTCAGATTGTATTGCATACTGCAACAGCAGATGCAGTGTATGAGATGATGAACAAAGGACTTGTAGATATTGCATTATTCATGGAGCCGGTGGACACCGAAGGTCTGGATTATATCCGGATCACAGATTGCGATCACTGGTGTGTCGGAATGCGGCCGGATGATCCGCTGGCAGAAAAAGAGTTTATAAAAAAAGAAGATCTTATTGGAAAACCCTTGATCCTGCCGGAAAGAATGAACGTTCAAAGTGAACTTGCCAACTGGTTTGGGAAAGACTTTTCAAAATTACAGATTGCTTTTACGAGTAATCTTGGAACGAATGCCGGAGTTATGGCGGCAAATGGACTGGGGTATCCAATTTCAATTGAGGGTGCTGCAAAGTATTGGCGAGAGGATATTCTTGTACAGCGAAGAATTTCTCCTGAAATCACGACCAGTACGGTGATTGCCTGGCGACGGAATATCCCATATTCTTTGGCAGTCCGTAAAATGATCGAGGAGATTAATGCTTTTCAGGCATAAAACAAAATTCAATATAAGCATTAGACATAATGAAGCGATAGAGCTTAAAATAGATGTGTAAGATGAATGTAAATCTTATACATCTATTTTTTTGTGAAAAATACGTATAGAAAGGGGCTTTTTATTATGAGTAAAAAATTAGTGGCATTTTTCAGTGCAAGCGGAACAACAAAAAAAGTAGCACAGATGATCGCAGAGGAAGCAAAAGCGGATTTGTTTGAGATTGAGCCGAAAGTTCCATATACAAAGCTTGATCTTGACTGGATGAATAAAAAATCCAGAAGCAGTGTGGAAATGAGTGATAAAAAATATAGACCGGCGATTATGAAAAAAGAGATGGATATGAGTTCTTATGACGAGATCCTTCTGGGATTCCCTAAAATGGAGTACAGTTTATAGTAGTGTATAGCGTGTACCAAGTTATAATTATGGGGTTGAAAATAACAGTATACACAGATAATGTGGAAAAATGTGTATGACGTTTATATAGAAAATAACATTGAAAAAGAAATTCAAGAATGGGTAAATTCATTAAATTTAAAATAGAATAATAATTACATGAGTGACAGAAGATAAGAATCTGAATTCCCTGTCACTTTTATATTATTTGATAAGAAAAAAGAACTGGTTTATATCCGATAAGAATATAGACTGGTTCTTATTTTTAATATGCTATTATATACACAGGGAGTCGGGGAATGTCGAACTATAGCAAGCCGGAAAAGAAAGCATTGATATCGGTATGAAAGAGTTTTGCAAGTGCAACTAATTCAGATGCCTTAATGTTCATGCGATTTGTTTCCAGTTTGGCATAGGTACTTTTGGTGATGGAGATACCCATAAGATTTAATTTTGCAACTACTTGGTCTTGAGTCATATTGTTTTTATATCGAATTGATTGGATATTTTTACCAATATCCATATCTGGTCTAATCTTTTGCATAATGATGAACTCCCCTTATAAAATAAAAAGATTCGTAATACAGAAATATATATATTGATTCTAAAGAATTTAAATTTTATAATGTTTCGTAATAAGGAATTATTTTTAACAGGAAGAGGTAAAAGTATAATGGATGTGGAGATGGAAAAGAGAAAATTTTTAAATCTATGTGGCAAAAGAGATCGAGCATTATTGTCAGGTGAAAAAAGAATGACATTGGGGGATATGGAACGATTGACATATCTGACAGAATTTTTTGAACTGGAGAACTATGGAATCGCCTTATGGAAAGAATTTGGTGATGATGTAAAAGAGCCATTTGAAGCGATGATGAAAATGTTAGATGAGCCGGAGTGCATAGAAGATCGATGGCTTGATGACGAAGCAAAAGGGGAAAAGTGGTTGTTAGAATTTCAGGAACTGGCATTAACGGAAGAATACAGGGAATGGATTCGAAATTATATCGATAAAAAATATGAAGAAAGAGGATTACCATATCCGACAGGAGCAGACTTCGATTAAGAGGTCTGCTTTTTTCTGGTCTTTTGGGAGGTGATAAGAGGTGGAAGTAAGTATTTATGAACTCTTGGCGGCAGCAAGAGAATCGGCTAAATCTGATTATATAAAAGGGGACAGCATTTTGTGTGAGAAGAGATTTCATCCAGATACCCATTACATGGTAGAAATAGAACTGCTGAAAAATGATAACAAGCTGGGAAAAAAGGGCAATTATATACGGAAGTTTTTGACAGAACCGGAGTATCTTCCCATTTTACAAAAGCAGGAAAAACATCTCATAAAAATAAAAAGACAGGCAATTGTTCAAAAAGGAAACTTGCGATATATCCCTCCCCCGGACAGGCTGGACCGCCGCCGGGAGAGGGATCTTTTATAACCGGCTGGGAAGGAACAGTAGTGTTCCTCTGGCGATAGTGGTATAAAAAAACCAGATTTTCCGCAGGTTTTGGGACGCTGGAACATAGAAAAGTGTTCACGAATGGCACTTTTGCAACGATCCGTTGCAGCAGTGACAACATTTTTGATCTTACGTTAAACAGAAAAAATGAAAGGATGTGATTGCGATAATCATAGGAATTGATCATGGCTATTATGCCATTAAAACAAGACAAGTGTCTTTCCCAAGTGGAATTATTGGGTATGATTACGAGCCGTATACCATGCAGAATGTTCTGCAATATCAAGGAAAGTATTATGTCTGCGGTACGGGAAGACAGACGCTGGTAAAAAATAAAACGTCCAATGATAATTATTATCTGCTGACGTTGGCAGCCATTGCAGAAGAAATCAAGCATCGGAAAGCGGAACGAAAGACAGAGGTAATTCTGGCTGTTGGACTTCCGCTTTCAAGTTTTGGAAGAGAGAAACAGGGATTCAGGGAGTATCTGTTGCGGAAAGAGCAGCCAGTGCGATTTTTATATGAAAGTGAGTTATATGAGATAACAATAAAAGATGTGAAACTGTTCCCACAGGGATACTCTGCGCTTGCTCTGCATCCAGAGTATCTGAAGAATGAACCGTCTGTTCTGCTTGTTGATATTGGTGGCTGGACCGTTGACCTTATGAGGCTGGACAATGCTGTTCCGAATGCAGCAACGTGCAGAAGTCTGGAACTTGGAGTAATCCGATGTATTGATGAGACAGCAGAACAAGTGCGTAGAAATACCGGACTGTCTGTGACAGAAACTCAAATTGAGCGTGTGCTTCGGAGGGAATCTTGCAGTATGGCAGAGGAGGCCAGACGGATCATACAGGAAAACGGACGGAAATATATAGAAAGAATACTGTCTGCGGTGACAGAATCCGGGTTTGATCTCCGGGCAGTACCCACCGTATTTATGGGGGGAGGCTCCGCAATTTTAAAACGCCACGTGACCGCACAGGACGCGATTTGCCGCCCCGTTTTTATAGAGGACGTCCATGCCAACGCAACAGGGTATGAACGGATTGTAGAGCAGATGTGGACGAGATGACACGCCCGGTATATTCGTTCCGCCCGAACCTGAAAAATCCAGAACACCAGAGGGCATGGGAGAAATTTCAAAGTGTTCCAGAAGGGCAGAAAAGCCAGTATCTGGTTCAGGCAATTCTGGAAAAAGAGGATCGGAAATGGATGGAAGAAGTCATTCAAAAGACGATAAAAGAAAGTGTTCGGGAATTAGGAATATGTGGCACTACGGAACAATTGAAAACGAAACCATCATCGGAAGAAATACCAGATCAGATGATGGATTTTCTATCTCAAATGGAAAATTTGTAAAGGGGGTGAGGCCTATGATTGCACGATACATACATTGTTGGATCTGCTAGGGGTAAGGCAAGAAATGCATCGATATCTTTGGTGGGTATTGTGAATAGCTTTCCATGCGGCTTTGGAGTATGTTGTGTGTAGCAAAAGTGAAAGGAGAAAGGTTATGGCAGAGATGAAAAATATCTGCGGAAAGATCCCGATGGACTTACATGAGAAAGTAAGAGAAGAGATTGAACTCACAGAAAGCAGCACACAAAAATTTTTACAACAGGTCATTGAAGAACATTTCAACAGAGTGGAAGGAAAAGGAGAAATAAGCATGGGAGCAGTAAGAACAGTAGCAGTACAGGTATCAGAGGAATTATTCCAGAGATTAAAAGTAGTCATCGGAAAGAAACACATGAAACAGAAAGACTTCTTAATTCAGATTATAGAAGAAGCACTGGAAAAGGTAGAGGTCGAATGGCAAAGCAAAGAGCAGCCTGAAGAATCCGAACAGACAACTGGAGAATTGGGAACAGAAGAAACTCAACCGGAAGAAAGAACTGAGCCGGAAAGGGAAAGTGAACCAGAAGAGGAAGCCGAACCGGATGGAGAAAGTGAACCGAAAGAGGAAAACAAACCAGAAGGGGAAAGTGAACCGGAAGAGGAAACTGAACCAGAAGGAGAGACTGATCCGGAAGAATCCAAAGCAGAAGAACCAACAGAATGGTAACCAATTGATACAGAATAACGAAGGGCGGTATGAGAGATCATGCCGCCTGTTTTTATCAGCAAAAAGGAGGTTGATAGCCGCAACCATTCAATTTTTTGATCTCTTTAGCGGAATCGGGGGATTTCGTGAAGGCTTAAGACGGGCAGGAAACTTTGTCTGTGTCGGACATTGCGAGGTGGATACTTATGCGGATAAGAACTACCGATTGCTGTTTGATACGGAAGGGGAGTGGTATTGTAATGACGCAAGAACAATCGAACCAGAACGAATGCCAGATTTTGATTTACTCTGTGCAGGATTTCCTTGCCAGGCATTCTCTATCGCCGGAAAGCGAGAAGGATTTGCAGATGCAAGAGGAACTCTCTTTTTTGAAATTGCCCGGATTCTTGAAGCTAAAAGACCCTCGTATTTTATCCTTGAAAATGTTCCCGGTTTGTTATCGCATGACAAAGGCCGGACGTTTTGCACCATCCTCAGTACGCTTTCTGAACTGGGGTACCATGTCGAATGGAAAGTGCTTAACAGCAAGGATTTCGGAGTCCCCCAAGCAAGAAAACGGGTGTATATTGTCGGATATTTTGATTTCCGATGTGCCGGAAAAGTATTACCTGAACCAGAAACAAATGGAGCAGCTCTTGTTCAAGTCCGGGCAGGAAGTCAGGGGAAAAGAGTCTACAGTCCCAAAGGACTAAGCTGTACCCTGACATCACAGGCAGGTGGAATGGGCGGCAAGACAGGATTATATGATGTAGGTGTTCCAATCAAAGAGAATACAAAGCTCGGCTACAAACTTGCAAGAGAAGGGGACAGCATCGATCTGGGTTATGCGAATCTCAACAGCAGGAGAGGAAGAGTCGGACACCAGATCGCACATACCCTGACAACAGGTGTTCAACAGGGAACGCTGCACTTTGTCGATCTTTCACCTCCGCCGGTGGTAACGGAAGAATGCAGAAGCCTGAATACCAGACAATGCGGTGTCCACAAATACAAAGGAGAATGTTCTGGTGTATTAGCAGAGGATGGAGCAAGAGCAGTCTTAACACCAGCAAAAGAGAATGTTCGTCAGAACGGCAGACGTATGAAAGAACCCGAAGAACCGATGTTTACAATTACTGCAACCGATCGTCATGGCATCTTGTATCACGGCAGAATAAGAAGGTTAGTTCCGAGGGAATGTCTGCGACTGCAGGGTTATTACGACTGGCAGATTGATAAGATCATAGACAGCACTTCTGACGCACAGCTTTATAAACAGGCTGGAAACGGAGTAACTGTCAATGTTATCGAGGCAATTGGCAGATTGTTACAAAAGGCAGACTCCGAACTTAACACACAGAAAGTGTCTGAGAAAGGAATCCATTAGGCATGATCGGAATAAAAGACCAATACTTTGGCACAGAAATCGAAATGACAGGGATTACCAGACAACGTGCTGCAGAAGTTGTTGCTGAAATGTTTGGAACAGAAGCATATTATGACGGCACTACTTATGGAGTCTGGTCAGTGATAGATCTGGAAGGAAAAAAGTGGAAATTTATGTCTGATGGGAGCATTTATACACAACGGAAAGTATACGGTCGAATTGTAGACGCAGGTGGAGAATATTCAACAGAAATGGTATCACCGAAATTATCCTATGATGAAATGGGAAAGTTACAGGAAGTAGTACGATGTCTGCGACAGCATGGAGGTTTTGTAAATGAGTCCTGTGGTCAGCATGTTCATGTAGATGCATCGAATCATACACCGCAGAGTCTGAAAAATGCACTGACAATTATGTATGCAAAGGAAGATATCCTGTTCAAAGCACTGAAAGTGCAGGAGAGAAGAGCAAATAGTTATTGTCAGAGGGTGCGACCGGAGGTATTGGAGAAAATCCGAAAAATACCAAATAAATCAATCACAATGGACCGAGTAAGAAATGTCTGGTATGGAGGCAGGGATGGAAGTCATACCCATTATGATCATACCCGTTATTATGCTCTGAATCTTCATGCTGTGTTTTCCAAGGGAACTTTGGAATGGCGTTGTTTTGAAAGCACACTACATGCAGGAAAGGTGAGAGCAAATATTACACTGGCATTAGCCATTTCCGCACAGGCAATCAATCAGAGATCGACACAGATGAAAAAGACACTGATATCAGAAAACCCGGCATTTACATTTCGTACATTTTTATTGAGACTTGGGTTAATTGGAGACGAATATAAAAATGTTCGAAAACATCTGCTGGCAAATCTGGATGGTGATCTTGCGTGGAGATATGATAAAAGCACGTATGAGTGTCTGAAGAAAAATCAAAGGACAGAAGGAGTCAGATAGAGGTGAGAAAAAATGAAAGATAGATATTACTTCGCTTATGGCAGCAACATGAATCTGGAGCAGATGAAGTACAGGTGTCCGGCTGCGGAAGTTGTGGAAAACGTCCGGCTTGAAAATTATCGGCTGGCATTTCGGGGAAGGGCTCCGGGCAATGGGGTAGCAACGGTTCTGCCGGAAAAAGGAAGCTATGTCGAAGGAGTCTTATGGAAAATCACAGAAGCGTGTGAGAAGAGTCTGGATTTTTATGAAGGATTCCCAAGTTTTTATGGGAAAGAATCGATTCGGGTAAAAAATCAGGATGGTGTGGAGAAAGAAGTGTTTGTATATATGATGAACGCTCCGCACAAAGATGTTCCGGCAAAGCCATCGAAATTTTATCTGGATGGAATTCTGGAAGGATGTAAGGATAACCAGATTCCAACGGAGTCTGTCATGGAAGCGGTAAAACGTACCAGACAGGAAGTAAAAAAAGAAAAAAATCGATATGCAAGATAAAACGTACCGCAGAGGAAACATCTTCTGCGGTATTTTACTGAAAAAATCTATTTATAATAGGAAGGAAAAGCACATGAAGGTTAGAAAATTAAAGACCAGAATTGCTGCTTTTGGACTGGCTGTCCTGATGGGCATCAGTACCTTGAGCAGTGCGAATGCGTTTGCGGCCGAACAGACAGGCTCGGAACAGCAGACGGAAGTACAGGCATCTGAACAGGCGGTAACAAGCCAGAAAGATACATCAGTTACAGCAGATGATATCACAAAAGCAGTTTCAGATGATACATTTGCAGTGGAAACCAGTATGGAAGGAATCCATTATGATGCAGAAAAAGAAGATGTTACGCTTGTAAGTATCAAAGATGAGAATGGTGGAGAGTATCATTCAGACAAAGCAGGAACATATATTGCCACTTATATGGTCGTTCCAAAAGATAAGAGTGACAGCTATACCATCACCCGTAAAGTGACTCTGACGGATACCGAAGGACAGGCACATTCCGAAGAAAATGGTGGAGAGAAACAGAAGTCAGATACAGAATCTGAAGATGATTCGGATTCGCCTGTGCAGAACTACACAGATGTAGAAATTGAAACATCCGAAGAAGATGCATCTGCACAGGCAATCAAAGAACTGAAAGAGGACATCGAAGAGGGAAATGTGATGGTATTGTCTGCGGCTGAAAGAGCTACAAGCAGCGGTTCCACAGTTACATTGACAAAGGGGAGAACTATTTATTATCCAAGTTATATTGGAAATTATCTTACTTGCCTGTTTACAGTCAATGGAAAAATTGCATACTGCCTTCAGTCCCAGAAAGCATCCCCACCGAGTGGAAGTTATGTAGCACAGGTACTGGACAGCAATAAAAATCTGCAGAAAGTCCTTTATTATGGTTATGGCGGGGCAGGAAATCTGACAGGAAGTTATCTGTCTGGAAAAACGGAAGATGAAAAGTATGTGTATACACACATTGCAGCCAGCTATGCTTATGCAGGAGAAGCCGGATTTACAGGGTGTAATTATAATGACCTTGTAAATGCAGGGGTTATCGCATATATCAATTATCTGTTTGGACAGGAAGAACCGCCAAAAGGTGAACTGAGCCTTTCAAGCACAAAGCTGAATGCAGTACGGGATGGAAACATCCAGAAAACACCAAATATCACACTGTCTGGAGATCACAGAAACTATGTGACACTGAGTGTACCAGAAAATGTGACAGCACATAATCTTTCCAAAGGAACAAGTGTTACAAATGGAAAAATCCAGATTTATGGTGGAGATACATTCTATCTGTCCGCAGATTTATTACTGACAGGCAGTTATGCTTCCGGCAACTTATATGGTTCTGTCGGAAAGACATGGAGAACACTGGTGTTGACAACCGGAGATTCCAAGCAGGATATCGGTGTATTTGAAAGCGAAACAGCAGCGCCGGTAAGCTTCAGTGTACAGTGGCTGAATATGACACGCATTGAACTTATGAAGAAAGATGTCAATACACAGAATCCACTGTCAGGAGCAGTTTATGGTATTTATACTGATAAGAAGTGTGAAAATCTGCTGATGACAATGTCAGCAACCGGAACAGACGGAAAAGCAGTCAGCGATTATTTTGATTCTGCACTGAAAACAGTGTACGTGAAAGAGATCACTGCTCCGACAGGATACAAACTGAATACAGAAGTATATAAAGTGGCTGTTACTGCCGGAAAGACAATGACTGTAACAGCAACAGATGAGAGAGTCACCGGAAAGGTGAAAATCGCAAAGATCGATAAAAAAACACTTGCATTTAAAGCGCAGGGGGACAGTGTTCTTCGTGGTGCTGTGTATGGTCTGTATGCAAAAGAGGACATCGTGCATCCGGATGGCACAACAGGGGTTCTGTATAAACAGGACAGCCTGATTGCACAGGGAGTCATCGGAGATGACGGAACACTGGAATTTTCAGAATTATACCTTGGAGAAATGTATGTAAAAGAGATCACTCCACCGGAAGGATATACACTGGATACTACCAAATACGAGGTATCAGTAACTTATGAAGGTCAGGATGTTGCCGAAGTGACAAGAGACCTTACGGTAAAAGAGCAGGTAAAGAAACAGGCATTCCAGTTAATCAAAATCAGTGAAGATGGAGAGCAGACAGAAACAGACCTGGTTGCAGGAGCAGGATTTAAGGTATATCTGATCAGCGACCTGACACAGGTAAAAAATGGAAAACTGAAGCCAGCCAATGGAGAAAGCTATACAGCAAGCGATTTCAAAAATTATGACTTCAGCAAAGAGCAGGTTGCAGTTACTTACGAGAATGGAACAGCCGTACCAGTACCAGAACTGATCACTGATACAAAAGGATATGCAGTCAGCCCGGAACTGCCGTATGGAAGTTATGTTGTAGTGGAAAGTACTACCCCTGAGAATTTGAAAACCATTGATCCATTTGTTGTAAATGTGGAAAATGACAGCAGAGAGCCAATGCAGTGGAGAGTATTTGATGACCGCCCGTTTGAATTTTTGCTGAAAATTGTAAAGAAGGATGCACAGACTGGAAATACTGTTTTAAAGGCTGGTGCTTCTTATAAGATTTACGATGTGACAAATAAGAAATATGTGGAACAGGTTGTTCAGTATCCGAAGAAAGAAAAGATCAGTGTATTCGAAACAAACGAGGAAGGATATCTGATCACACCGCAGGAACTGAAGTGCTCTACCTACCGAATCGAAGAAGTGAAAGCACCGGAAGGATTTGTAAGACAGGGAAGCGAGGAGTCCCTGTATGATGGAACAACGATTTTTTCACCATTAGAACAGACTACAAAAGGAACATATAAAGAAAATCCACAGAGTGGTATTGTAATTACAGTATCCTCAAACACTGCACATCAGATTGATCCAGATACAGGAGCTGCGATTGTAGAGGTAGAACAGAAAAACGATGAACAGGTAGGAAGCCTGCTCCTGACGAAAAAGGGAGAACAGCTTACCGAAGTAACCGGAGATTCTGTTCTGGCAAAAGTAAAAGCACTGGTTTCAAAAGTAAGAAATGCCGTATCTGGAAAAGAAGAAACAGGTATTTATAAAGGCTTTAAATATGAAGAAACCGGAGTAGAAGGCGCTGAATTCGAAATATATGCCAAAGATACCATCTATTCACCGGACGGAGCAAAGGACGAAGCAGGAAATCCAGTTGTCCGATATGAGAAAGATGACCTGGTAGCCAAACTGACTACAGATGAAAATGGAACAGCAGTTATCAACAATCTGCCACTGGGAACGTATTATCTGAAAGAAGTTGTAGCAGGAGAGAATTTTGTCCTAAATACAGAACAGAAAGAATTTACCCTGACAGCAGAGGATGATACACAGGCAGTTGTTTATGAAGGCGTTACCTATAAAAATGAAAGACAGAAAGTTTTCGTATCAGTAGAAAAGAAAGATTCTGTCACAGGCGAAAAGCTGGAAGGTGTTATTTTTGGACTGTATGCTGCAGAAGATATTCTTTCTAATCAGGGAGAGGTTCTCGTAGAGAAAGATACCTTGCTGGAAAAGAAAGCAACGGATGCAAAGGGAACACTTACTTTCGACAGTGATCTTCCACATGGAAAATACTATGTCAAAGAGGAAGTCAGAAAAGCTGGATATCTTCCAAATGAGGAAGTATGGAATGTAGATGCAACTTACGAAAATCAGAATCTTGCAAAGATTGAACTGAACAAAGAAGTTGAGAATCAGCCGACAGAAACACGCATTACAAAAACAGATGCAACTACCGGAAATGAGCTGGAAGGAGCCAAACTGCAGGTCATTGATAAAGACGGAAATGTTGTGGAAGAATGGGTAAGCAGTAAGGAAGAACATGTCATTTACGGACTGCCGGAAGGAAGTTATACCTTACATGAGGAACTGGCTCCTTATGAAGATGGCTATGTGTCTGCCAGCGATGTGATGTTTGAAGTCAAAGAAGATGGCAGTGTGACAAAGGTTGAGATGAAAGATGAATATTCCAAAGTGGAAATTTCAAAAACAGACCTTACAACCGGAAAAGAACTGGAAGGGGCAAAGCTTCAGATTATCCGCAAAGACGGAACTGTTCTGGAAGAGTGGATTACAGATGGAAAACCACATTCCGTTGAAAAACTCCCAGTCAATGAAGAACTTACTCTGCGTGAGATCACAGCACCGGATGGTTACGAGATTGCGGAAGATGTCACATTTACATTGAAAGATACAATGGAAGTCCAGAAAGTAGAAATGAAAGATGCCAGAACACCGGAGAAAACAACAGAAAAAACAAATGCACCAAAAACAGGTGATAACCAGAAAATATGGGCGTTTGTTCTGCTTGCACTGGCATCTGCTGGAACAGCTACAGGAGTGACTGTATACCGCAGAAAGAAGTCAAAAATGACAGACAACAAAAAAGAAACAGAAGAAAAATAAAATAAGAATTACAGGATAAACCAATCTGACAGGGCAGGAGATGTGCATAAAGCAGCTTCTGCCCTGTCTGTATATAAGGAGAAGAATGATGAGACGTTTTTATACAGCAGAATCAGTAACAGAAGGACACCCAGACAAAGTATGCGATCAGATAGCAGATGCAATCTTAGATGAATGTCTGCGTTACGATCCATCTTCGAGAGTGGCGTGTGAAGTCCTTGCTACAAGAGGAAATGTGTTTGTAGCAGGAGAAATCACCAGCGGATATGAACCACCAGTGTTTGATGTGATCCGAAAAGTTTTAGAAGAGTGTGGATATTGTACAGATGGGATAGAAATGGATACGTTTGTACACCAGCAGAGTCCAGATATTGCGAAAGCAGTGAGTGTGTCGAAAGAATTTCGGGATAATATCGGCGCAAAATTAAGAGATAGAAGCAGGGGAGCTGGAGATCAGGGTGTTATGGTCGGATATGCGTGTGATGATACTCCGCAGCTTATGCCAATGCCGACTGTTCTGGCACACCGGATCACACGTGAACTTTCGGCTTGCAGAAGAAGCGGATATATCAAAGATATCTTTTCGGATGGAAAAGCACAGGTAACCGTAGAATATGAAGATGGAAAGCCAGTGAGACTGGAAAGTGTTGTTGTTTCCTGCCAGCATGGTGCAGAAAAGAGCCTGAAGAAGTTAGATGCCGAAATCAGAGAGAAAGTGCTTCGCTCAGCACTCAGATTACTGCCGCCGGATGAGGATACGAAGATTCTGATCAATCCGTCAGGAAAATTTGTGTGTGGAGGGTTTGATGCAGATACCGGACTGACCGGAAGAAAGCTGATGGTGGATACTTATGGAAGTATGGTTCCGCATGGCGGCGGTGCATTTTCAGGAAAGGACTGTTCGAAAGTAGACCGTTCGGCAGCTTATATGGCAAGGTATATCGCAAAAAATATAGTAGCTGCTGAGTTTGCAAGCAAGTGTCAGGTGTCTCTGGCTTATGCAATCGGAGTAGCAGAGCCGGTTATGATTGAGGTGGATACCTTTGATACAGGGAAAGTGTGTGCGGATGATTGTCTGGCGGCAGCAATCCCACTGGTGTTTGGAGTGACACCTGTTCAGATCATGGAATCCCTTCGACTGAACCGTCCGATTTTCCGGCAGACGGCAGTTTTTGGTCATTTTGGAAGAAAGGAGTTTCCTTGGGAGCGGACGGATAAGGTACTGGATCTTCAGGATGCAATTCTGTAATGCCCTGGGTAACGGAAGAAGAGATTCAGGCAGCAAAAAATATGACTGCGTATGAGTATTTGCGGACGCATCAGGCACAGCGGTTGCAAAAGACAAGAACCAGAAATGAATGGCAGTTGACGGACCATGACAGTTTTAAAATCAATGAACTGTCCAGCAAATGGCATTGGAAATCCAGAGATATCGGTGGCGTGTCCGCACTGCGGTTCCTGATTGAAGTAGATGGAATGAAATTTACAGATGCCGTAAAACTGTTGTGCGAAGAGAGTCCGTCTTTTATTCCGACACAGTCTGCGAAAAAGGAAAAACCACCCTTTAAGCTGCCGGAGAGATATTGTAATTGCAGACGAATCAGGGCTTATTTAAACCACAGAGGAATCAGCGATGAAGTGATCACGTATTGCATTTCGCATGAAATCCTTTATGAAAGTGTCCCGTACCATAACGCTGTTTTTGTTGGAAAAGATGAATCCGGAAAAGCAAGATATGCATTCCTGCGAGGAATCTATGAAAAAAACGGGAAAGGATTCAAGATGGAGCAGACCGGGAGTGAAAAAAAGTACAGCTTTTGTATTCCACCTGAAAGAGAAACAAAACGAGTTGTCGTATATGAAGCGTGTATTGATGCACTGGCCCACATGACACTGGAAGAAGGAAAGAGGGATAAATATCGTCTTTCCCTTGGAGGAATCGCTGCTCCGAAAGAAAACACACAGATACAGAGTGAACGTTTTAAAAAGCTGCCGGATGCACTGGAAGAGTTTCTGAAGAACCATCCGGAAATCAAAGAAATTGAAATCTGCACCGATAATGACTTTGCCGGGAGATGGGCGAAAGAACAGATGAAAAAACATTACGAGGGAACGTATCAGATTATTTGCAATCTGCCGGAAAAAGAAGGGGCAGATTATGCAGACCTTGCGAAAGAAAAAAAGCAGACAAATAAATGCAGGGACAGACCATTAGAAAGAAGGTGATAGAGAATGGAAGAAAAAGGAACGATGCACGTACATCTGTTGACGGAGCTGACTGGAAATCTTTATTCAGAAGAATCCGAATGGGAAGAAGAGTGGTCGGAGAGTGATGAATATGGAATGCCATTAGATGGAACAGAACTTGCCGATTATGAAGAAGTCATCCGAGAAGAACTGGAACGCTATGGGGAAGATGATCTCATGCAGTATTTTGACGGAAGTGAGTCCATTCAGGAAAAGATACAAAGTGCAGTTGTTACGATAGAAAACAAAGACGGAATCCTGTACGGCTGTACCAAACTGGAATTAAATGAATTTTTAAGTCAGGAAGAACTACAGGAATTCACCGAATACATTACAGGGCAGTACAGTGACGGGTGGGGTGAAGGATTTGAACAGAGGGATATCAAGGTAGATGGTGGAACGATGAATGTGCATTTTTGGCATCCTAATATGGAACAGCCGAAAATGTATGAAAAGAAAACAGAGCAGATTCCGACAAAGCCTGAGAAACAACGTCCCAAGTTACAGCTCCTTGGACATGATGGGAATATTTTTTCCATTATGGGCGATGCCTCAACTCTTTTGAAAAAGAATAAACAGACAGCAGAAGCAAAAGAAATGCGTAAAAGGGTATTGGAAAGTGGGGACTATTACAAAGCACTTTTGATTATCAGCGAATATGTAGAAACTGAGTTGAGTCCGCCGCCCAAAGAAAATAAAAAGACAAAGAAGAAAAATCAGCCGGAACGCTGAGAAAAGAAAGGATGATGCCTATGACAAATGGCCTGAGTTTGGAAGAACTTATGAAAGAGGGAACATACCCGGAGGAATATACTGAAGGGGAAAACTGGAAAATATTACATGGAGATACATTAAAACTGGTCAAAGCATTCCAGCCGGGAATCTTTGATGCAGTTATTACCGATCCGCCGTATGCATCCGGTGGAACAAAACAGAATGAAAGAAATCGTACTACAAATCAGAAATACAGCAGTATGAGTGCTGCCAATGCACTTCCGGATTTCGATGGGGATAACAAAGACCAGAGATCTTGGACGCACTGGATGGCTGAATGGCTCTATGATGTGCGGAAAGCCTGCAAGAAAGGTGCTCCGATCTGTCTGTTCATTGACTGGCGTCAGTATCCATCGATTACCGATGCATTGCAGTGGGCAGGATGGATCTGGCGAGGAACAGCGGTGTGGGATAAGGGAAACTCCCGTCCACAGAAAGGCCGTTTCCGCCAGCAGGCTGAATATATTGTGTGGGGCAGTAACGGACCGATGCCGATCAACCGTCCGGTATCTTGTCTGCCGGGCGTCTTCCGATATGGCAATCCGCAGAACCGGATTCATGTGACAGAGAAACCGTTGCAGCTTATGAAAGATGTTATCCAGATTTGTGAACCGAGAGGGCTGATCCTGGACCCGTTTGCCGGAGCAGGAACAACTGTCCTTGCAGCGGTTATGACAGGTTATCGTGCAGTGGGAATTGAGGTAACAGATGCCTACTACAAACTGGGAAGTGACAGAGTGAAAATTGCATTAGAAGCAGAGCAGAAAGAGGATGAAAAGTAGCCGGGATGTCCAATTGGACATCTTGTTTTTTATAGAGAAAATGAGTGGCATCCAACTGGATGCAGGAAGGAGATGGAGCGTATGGAACAGGCGCTGGCTTATGTGTGCTGTTCAGCAGAAGAAAGCCGGGTAAAAGTGCAGAAATATTGCAGAAAAATCTATGAACTTGGGTATGTACCAATCTGTCCGAGATTTGTATTCTCACCATTCTTGGAAGAGTCTGATGCAGAAGATATGCAGGGATATGGAAGAATGTCCCATATCCTTTTACGGAGATGCCGGATGGTAGTCGTATGTGGGAAAGAAGTGACAGGAACAATGAATACCGAAATCAGTATGGCAGACAGACTCCATATCATTTGTACGACACTTGATGGACTGGTACAGATAAAAGAATCAAAATAAATCAGAATCGAGTCAATCCGGTGCTACAGAAACTGGCGGTACTCGTTTTGCAAGCATAGCGTTTGGATATCCAAACGCACTTTGGGGAGAACCCCAATCCCCCGGACACAGACGGAAATGGAAAGGAAGGATCAAGTCATGTTAAGAAATGGAGTAATGATTGTAATCGCATTGATGAGCGGAGGATTTATAGGAGTGATAGTGACCTGTTGCATGGTTGCAGCGAAAAAATCCGATGAGGAGCTTGGCGATATGATGAAAGAGAAAAGAGAAGGGACGGTGATGCAATGCGAAAACGAAACCATGTGATCCCGGTGCGGTTAAATGCAAGGGAACTCAGGGAATTGGAGGAACAGGTGGAAAAAAGCGGACTGAGTCGGGAAGAGTTTATGCGTTCGCTGATCTTAGGAGCACAGGTACACGCAAAACCTTGTGAACATCACCCGGAACTGCTTAGGAAGATAGCGGGTCTGTGCAATAATGCGAACCAGCTTGCCCATGTTGCGAATGCTTCGGGAATGGCAAGTGAGCAGAGTGTACAGGAAATGCTCCGGCTTACCAAAGAGACATGGCATCTGGTAAAGGAAGAGTGGTAATGACAGATGGCTTATACAAGTGTTATCCCCGTCCACCGCCTGGACCGTTCCATCGAATATGTGAAAGACAAAGAAAAAACCACACAGAAAGCAGACTCTCTGGAGGCTGCCATTGATTATGCCATGAACCGGACAAAGACGGAACAAGCGGTCTTCGAAGATACCATCGGATGCACCAATGAAAATGCGTATGAAGATATGCTGACAACGAAAAAGAGATTCCATAAGATGGGCGGTGTGGAAGGATACCATCTGGTACAGAGTTTTGCAGAAGGTGAGGTGACACCGGAACTGGCACATCTCATCGGGCAGGAACTGGCAGACCGGCTCTTAAAAGGACAGTTTGAAGTAGTCATAACAACACATCTTAATACCAGACACTATCATAATCATATTGTCTGGAATTCTGTAAGCATGGTGGACGGACATAAGTACCATAGTAATGCTAAGAGTTATTATACGGAGATCCGTAAGATTTCCGATGACCTGTGCAGAAAATATGGTCTGTCTATCATTGAATCCAATCAGAAAAAATCAATCCCTTATGTACAGTGGAAAGCAGAACAGGAAGGAAAACCGACATGGAGAATGGCGATCCGTTTGGATATCAGGGAATCGGTACAGGAAAGCTACTCCTGGTTACAATTCCTAAAAGAGATGGAAAAGCGGGGTTATACATGGAAACTGAACAGGAAATACATTTCTTTAAAAGCTCCGGGAATGGAGCGGTATATCCGTCTGCGTTCTCTCGGAAAAAACTATTCCGAAGAGGAAATACGTGGGCAGATACTACAGCCAAAGGTGAAACGAGTCTATCAAAAGGCAGTACAGATTCATCCCAAAAAGAAACTGACCGGGATTCAGGCACTGTATTATTCCTATTTATATCAAATGGGGGTACTGCCAAAAAGACCGAAAAGGAGTCCATACGCTGTCAGAGAGGATATCCGGAAACTGGACCGCAGGATTGAACAGATTGAATTTCTACTGAAACATGACATCATAACCAGAGAGCAGCTTGCCGCGTACCGAGAGCCATTGCAAAAGCAGATTGCGGAACTTATGAAAGAACGCAGAAGATTGTATCGGAATGGGGGCAGGGAGACTGGGGAAGAACGATTGTCCGAAATCAATGAGGAATTGAAGCGACTCCGTAAGGAAGTTCGTATGACCGTTCAGATTGAGAAACATTCCTTGGAAATCGAAGCGAGACTTCAGGAAGCGGAAGAACAGAGCCAGAATGAAAAACGTGTGGAAGATAAAGAAAGAATGCAGAAAAGTCAGGAGGTGAGATAAGTATGAATTACGGAGCAGAACCGGCAGATCAGGTGGTACGGTACAGTCTGGAAGGGATGGAGTATTCGCTGAAGATCACCGGGAATGTAGCAAAGCATGTGGCAGTCTTTATTGCTGCCGCCTTGAAGGACCAGAAAAAGACAAGAGGGAAAACAAGACTTACCAGAATGTTAAAGGAACAGCGCCCGATGAAATTTTTTACCGTTCCGGGTGACCGTTTAAAAGAATTTGCAAAAGAAGCCAAGGCGAGAGGTATCTTATATGTAGTCATCAAAGATAAGGTGAATCCGGACCAGACAGAGGTCATGGTATTTGCAGATGATGCAGCGAAGATGAATCGGGTATTAGACCGGATGAATCTGGATTTTGTAAAAGCAGAATCAGGCTCTATGGTTACGGAAGCAGTGGAAAAAGAGACTGCACCGGAAAAGGCAGAAAACCAGATGGAAAAAGAAACCGGGGAGAATGTACGGACAGAGACCGTTGTCCTGCCGGAAGGCAAGATAGAATTTGAACTGGACGATGCGGAAGAAATGTTCCAGATCGGGGATGAGGCTTTCCCGGAAGGAAATTTTACACAGGCGCAGGAGGGGGAAGAAAAGAATCCATCCGAACCTTTCTCGCGCAACAGAAATACTTCTTCCGATCGGGAAATTAGCTGGAAAGAAAAGAATGAAAAACCATCTGTGCGGAAAGAACTCGGAGATATCCGCAAGGAACAGGAAGAGAAACGTAAGAGGCCGGACAGACGGAAAAATGCCAGAGAGAGCCGGAAGAAACGTAAGAATATGAAAACGAAAGGCAGGTAATGTATATGGATTTAACAGATATGATTTCAGGGGGAACGGAAGAACAGCAGGTTCCTGAACAGAAATTGACGAAAGAAGAATATGCAGCCAAAAAACAGCAGGAAAGAGAAGAGGTATGGGCTGAAGTAGATTCACAGGCACAGGGAGTTTTTCAGGATGGAGAAAAACTGAAAGGCTTTCTGGACTTTATGGCAGAGTGTAATACCCAGAGAACACCGAATCTGCTTTTGATTTACGGACAGCATCCAGATTTTAAGGTGGTAAGGTCTTATGAACGCTGGAGAGAAGAACACCGTTCGGTCAAAGTCGGGGAACATGGCATTACTTATATGATTTCCACTGAATACGAAAAAGACGGAGAAATGCGGAGAGGGTATACGATTGGAAAAGGATTTGACATCAGTCAGATGTCTGGAAAGCCATTGGAAGAACGCCCTCAGCGAAGTCTGACAGAACTGATAGGAACTGTCTTAAAAGACCAGTCGGTACGTGTGCAGATTGAGGATGATCTGCCAGACAAAGTGCAGGCCCAGTACAATCCGAGATACCGTACCATTTATATCCGCAACGGAATGAGTGAAGTAACGACATTCCATGCACTGAACAGAGAACTGGCGTGTGCAGCACTGGACCAGCATACCGGAACCTACAGCCGACAGAAAGTCAGTGCACAGGCTTATTGTGCAGCCTATGTGATTGCGAAACGTTATGGTGTGGATGTTACCGGATTCAATCTGGAGTATATTGCACAGAGAAATGAATGTGGAAAGAAAGATCCACAGGAACTGAGAGACTTTTTAAATGATGTCCGTCAGGCTTCCTATAGTATCCGAAACCATATCGAACGGAATTTTGGTGCAAAGGAACAGGAGTATGTAACCGATGAGTTCGCAATCGGAGACCCTGTAAAAACACCGGAAACCAAGGATGAAAAAGCATCTGGAAAAGAGAAAAAAGCAAAGAACCAGCCGGAACGATAAAAGTGAAAAAGTTGGACGGTTGGAGTAGCTATTACGGAGGTCTTGTGATATGGTTGGTGTAACAAAAAAGGAGGTCAGCCAGATGACAAAATACTATTTGAAGATGGATAACATTATGAAAAATATGTTCGTGGTGGCACTGAATGATGAGCTACAGGCGCAGAGTGAGCAGGATGAATGTTTGGAAGAAACGAAAGCTCTTCTGAAAAAAGTAAGTGAATACGACCTCGCTCAGAAACGACTGCAGATTACAGCCGGGGAACAAAGGCAGATCCGTAAGGCACTGAACAGACTCAGAAGTAAATATCTTGCAGCCGGAAGATACAGTGATGGAATAGATAAAGTTATTATTCAGGTTGCAAAACCGAATACTAGCAGACACATGTTCTGGTAGAGAAAGGAGTGGTTGATTGGTCATTTATTCAAGAGAAAAAGTGGCAAGACTTAGAGAACAGTATCCGGCAGGAACAAGAATCTGTCTGAATTCGATGGATGGAGAAGCGGGTATGCCGCAGGGACTGGAAGGAACTGTGCAGTATGTGGATGATGCAGGCCAGCTTGGTGTTAAGTGGGACAACGGCAGAAGTCTCTCACTGATACCGGGAGTGGATTCCTTTCATAAGAAAGAAGGACAGGGACATCCAGAAGAAAAGCCACGCAAGAAAAGAGAATCTGACTTGCAGAGATAAGTACAAAAAAGCAGGACTGGGTTCTGTATCTTGTCTTTCTGCCATTTGTCTGGTGGGCGGCAGCGATTACCGCTTGTGCCATTACACCGGATAAGAATTTTATTCAAATCTTAGAAACGCTGAGCGAAAAACTCGAACAGCCGTTTTTTATCACGTATACACCGTATACGTTCAAATGTATTCTGATATTCACAGCAGCCTATTTCTTAGGCATTGGTATTTATGAATCCCAAAAAAGAAATTATAGAAGAGGCGTGGAACATGGTTCCGCAAAATGGGGCAACGTGTCCGAAATCTGCAGACGTTACTGCGAAAAGCAGTACACGAATAATCTGCTTCTGACACAGCATTTCCGCATGGGACTGGATGGATATAAGCATAAACGAAATTTAAATGTGCTGGTAGTCGGAGGTTCCGGGGCAGGAAAGAGCCGGACCTATGCGATTCCGAACATCATGCAGTGCAACTGCTCGATGGTGATCACAGATCCGAAAGCGGAACTTCTGCGCAAAACAGGAGGTGTTCTGGAACGGAATGGATATGAAGTCCGGGTTTTTGATTTGATCAATCCGGAGACTTCCTGGTGTTATAATCCGTTTGCGTATGTCCGGGATGACAAGGATGTGCTGAAACTAATTAACAACCTGATCCGCAACACGACACCGAAAGGTGCACAAAGCTCGGACCCGTTCTGGGAAAAGTCAGAGACTGCACTTTTACAGGCACTTATGCTGTATTTACTGCATGAAGCTCCACCGGAAGAACAGAACTTCCCGATGATTATGGAAATGCTTGGAAGCGCACAGGTCAAAGAAGATGATGAGGATTACCAGTCACCATTGGACATTTTGTTTGAAAGACTGGAAATGCGGGACCCAGAGAGTATTGCGGTCAAGCAGTATGCCATTTATAAGCAGGCGGCCGGAAAGACCGCAAAGTCTATTTTGATATCGGTTGGTGTCCGTCTGGCAGCGTTCAATCTGAAACAAATCGCCAACCTGACCTGTACGGACGAACTGGACTTATACAGTATTGGGGAGAAAAAAGTAGCACTGTTTTGCTGTATTCCGGATGCAGACACCAGCATGAATTATCTGGTCGGCATGATTTACAGTAATCTGTTTCAGACACTGTATTATGTGGCAGATCGGAAGTACGGAGGAAGGCTTCCGATTCCGGTACACTGCATTATGGATGAATGGCCAAACGTAGCCTTGCCGGATGATTTTGACAAGATTCTGGCAACCATGCGTTCCAGAGGGATTTCCTGCAGTATCATCATCCAGAACATTGCACAGATGAAAGCCTTATTTAAAGACTCGTATGAGAGTCTGATCGGCAACTGCGATGAATTTTTATATCTGGGTGGAAATGAAAAAGAAGGACATAAGTATGTCTCGGAATTATTGGGAAAAGAGACATTGGATACCAATACCTACGGACAGACAAAAGGGCGTAGCGGCAGCTATTCGGTGAATTATCAGCAGACAGGAAGGGAACTTTTAACACCGGATGAAATACGGCTTTTAGATAACCGCAAAGCGATTTTGTTTATTCGTGGGGAGCGTCCGATCATGGACGATAAATATGATTTAAAAAAGCATGTGAATTTCAGATACACAGAGGACGGTGGTGCATCGCCTTATGATTATGCGAAAACACCACTGGCTCACGACGACCTAAAGATTGACATTAACAGATTAGACGATTACGAACTGCTGTCTACCGAGGACATCCTTGGTGAATAGCAGTTTTTTGATGGATTGGAGTGATGTGTATTGAAGAAACTTCTCACAGGAGAAAAAAATAGAACAAAAAAGAATACAACTGAAAAAATGATAACCCCGATGCCGATGGGGAGAAAACAGAAAAAGTGGATGAGCCTTTATATGGCACTGGTACTGACCGTAACGGTTGGAGCAACGACCGCATTCGCAGCCGGAGATCCGTTGTCCGTTATCAATAACCTGTCTACCTTTATTTTTTCTCTGATTCGTGCGATCGGTTTGATTTTGCTTGGATTTGGTGTTGTGCAGGTTGGTCTGTCTTTAAAAAGCCATGATCCAAGCCAGAGGGCAAATGGATTTCTGACACTGGCCGGAGGGGTAATTATTACGTTCGCCAAAGAAATCCTCGATTTGATTATGGCGTAAGCCTCTTTGAAAAAATATATCAGGAAACAGCAGGAGTGCCGGAAGGTACTCCTGTATTCAAAAATATGTTTAAGGAGGTGAGAGTTTTTGAGTGATAACTGGATTGTACAGAATCTAAACTCAGCACTATCCACATGGAGTGAAAAGATGGCAGAACTGTGGACTCTGCTGACCGAAAATCCGGCAACTTTTAAGGGCGGCGGCATCTGGCGGATTATGGTAAATATTAATGATGCACTGACAGCCATTGCTTATGGATTACTGGTATTATTTTTCGCAGCCGGAATCATTAAAACGTGTGGCAGTTTTACAGATCTGAAAAAGCCGGAACATGTGCTAAAAGCATTTATCCGGTTTGCACTTGCTCAGGGAGCAATTACATACGGGATGGAACTTATGCAGGCACTGTTTTCCATTGTGCAGGGAATCGTGACAACCGTAATGAGTGGCTCCAGTATGGCAGGAAGCGTGACGGAACTGCCAACGGAGATTGTAGATAAGATTGAGAGCGTGGGAATGCTGGAATCCATTCCGTTGTGGATTGTTACACTGCTTGGCAGTCTGCTGATCACTGTATTGTCATTTGTAATGATCCTGACAGTGTATGGCAGAATGTTCAAAATCTATATGTATACGGCAATCGCCCCGATTCCGATTTCCTCATTTGCAGGAGAACCCACGCAGTCCATTGGAAAGAACTTTATCCGTTCTTATGTAGGCGTATGTCTGGAAGGGGCAATTATTGCACTGGCATGTATTATCTTTTCTGCTTATGCAGCAAGCCCTCCGGCTGTCGGAGATACGGAGTTGAGTGCAGTTACAATCGTGTGGAACTATGTCGGAGAACTGGTATTTAATTTACTGGTGCTGGTTGGAGCAATTAAGGCATCTGACCGTATTGTCAGAGAAATGATGGGACTTGGAGGTTAAAAATATGGATATAAAGAAAACATTAAGATATAACTGGGAATTTGGACGTGAGACAGTAGCAATACGAGTGAGCTCTTATCGGAACAATGGAAATTTATATGTAGGACTCTGCCATAAGGAAGGGAGAGAATGGGAAGATTTTGGAGATGTAACCATTAATCTGCCCTATCAGTTCTTAGAGCCAAATGAGGCTTTTATAACAGGAGATTTTACCAAGGATATGCTTCATTTTATCAAGGAACATAAACTAGGAAAAGTGTTGAATGAAACAGGAAGATCAGGATATGCAACCTATCAGAAGGTAGCGTTTGATCTAGCAAGACTTGCGGAATTTGATCCGGAAGGCGTTGCAGAACACTGTAGATTTGCCGGGATAGAAGTACCGAAAGAAAAACCACAGAAAACGAAGAAACAAAGCAGAGGAAAGGAGCGATAAGTTATGGAAGTCAAGATGAATAAAGAAATCCGGGACTATCAGGAATCCATGTTTATGGGACTGGACCTGAGACAATGTGTGTGTTCTGTTCTTGCGATTCTTACAGCAATCGGAATTTACTTTGGAATGCGTGAAATTACCGGACAGGAAATAACCGGATGGCTGTGTGTGCTTGGTGCTACTCCATTTGCTGCCTGTGGCTTTTTCAAATATCATGGTATGACAGCCGAACAGTTTTTATGGGCAGTGATCAAATCCGAATTGCTGTATCCGAAGAAACTGGTGTTTCAGTCGGAAGATATCCACTACTCCTGCATGCAGGAGACCATCTCGCTGGGAGAAAAGAATCAAAAGGATGGAGCGGAAATCATAAAAGAGCGGGAGCAAAGAGCAGAAGCAAAACAGAGAAAGAAACGCAAGGGAAGGAGTGATGCCTTTGATTAAAACCTTAAGTCAGGCACTTCGGATGGATAAGGAACGCTTCAAAGTTCCGAAATCAGTCCAACAGGCAATTCCCATCCAGCGAATCTGGCCGGATGGAATTTTTCAACAGGGAACGAAATTCTCAAAAACATATCGTTTTACAGATATCAACTATTATATTGCGAGTAAGGACAATAAGACAGAAATGTTTCTGGATTATTCCGAACTCTTAAATTCACTGGATTCCGGCATTTCTGCCAAAATTACCATCAATAACCGGAGAATCAATAAAGAAGAATTTGAAAAATCAATCCTGCTTCCAATGAAGGAAGATGGACTGGACCACTATCGGGAAGAATACAACGAAATGCTCCTGTCTAAGATTACAGGAACAAACAACAGCATCTATCAGGAACGGTATCTGACTGTCAGTGTACATAAAAGATCGATTGACGATGCAAGAACCTATTTTGCACGTATCGGAACAGACATCGTAACACATCTGGCAAAGTTATCGTCCACAGCAGAAGGACTGGACGCAGAGAGCCGGCTCCAGATTTTCAGGGACTTCTTCAAGGGAGATGTCCCACAGGCATTTCCGTTTGATCTGAAACAATTTGCCAAGAAGGGAACAAGTTTCAAGGACTGGATGTGTCCGGATTCTATGGAATTTGAACGTGACCATTTTAAAATCGGTGACAGGTACGGAAGAGTCCTGTATATGCAGGATTATGCAAGTTATGTTAAAGATGACATGATTTCAGAACTGTGTGACTTCAGCCGGAATCTGATATTGTCGATTGATATCCTGCCAGTCCCTACGGATGAAGCGGTAAGGGAAATCCAGAACCGACTGCTTGGTGTGGAAACCAACGTGACCAACTGGCAGAGAAGGCAGAACGCTAATAATAACTTCTCGGCAATCGTACCATACGATATGGAACTTCAGAGAAAAGAAACCAAGGAAATGCTCGATGATCTGACAACCAGAGACCAGCGTATGATGTTCGGAATTTTGACAATGGTACATCTGGCAGACAGTAAAAAACAGTTGGATTCCGATACGGAATTATTATTGTCGATAGCAAGAAAGCATCTGTGCCAGATGGCAACATTAAAGTGGCAGCAAGTGGACGGACTCAATACAGTGCTTCCTTACGGACTGCGAAAGATCAATGCCCTGCGTACATTGACAACGGAATCAACGGCTGTTTTAATCCCGTTCCATACACAGGAAATCCTGCAGCCGGGCGGTATCTATTATGGGCAGAATGCAGTCAGCAAGAACCTTCTGGTAGCCGACCGGAAGAAACTGATGAATGGAAACAGTTTCCGGTTGGGCGTCAGTGGATCAGGAAAGAGCTTTTCGGCAAAAGAAGAGATTGTGCATCTGGCATTGAGTACCGATGACGATATCCTGATTCTTGATCCGGAGTCCGAATTCACAAAATTAGTAGAGGCTCTGGGTGGACAGGTTGTAAAAGTATCTGCGACATCAGACAATCACCTGAATGCAATGGATATGGACGCAGCCTACGGCAATGAAAAGAATCCACTGATTGAAAAATCGGAGTTTATTCTGTCTGTATTTGAACAGTTGGTTGGAGCAGGAAACCTGTCAGCAAAAGAAAAGTCAATCCTGGACCGCTGTGCTGCAGATGTGTACCGGGATTATATCCGAAGTGGTTATACCGGAGAAGTTCCGACATTGAAAGATATGTACCGACAGTTGATGTTACAGCCGGAAGAAGAGGCAAGGGGACTTGCACTGTCATCCGAACTTTTTATCAATGGAAGCCTGAACACCTTTGCACAGCCGACCAATGTGAATAAGAAGAACAGGATCATGGATTATGATATCCGGGAACTGGGGGAACAGCTTATGCCACTGGGAATGCTGGTTACCTTAGACAGTATTTTCAACAGGGTAATTCAGAACTGGAAAGAAGGAAAAACGACATGGATATTTGCCGATGAGTTCTATCTGTTATTCCGCTATGAATACAGTGCAAATTTCTTCTACCGACTGTACAAGAGAATCAGAAAATACAATGGATTCGTGACAGGTTTAACCCAAAATGTTGAGGAACTTCTGAAATCGGACACTGCAAGACTGATGTTGGCAAACAGTGAGTTTTTGATTCTTTTGAATCAGGCAAGTACAGACAGGGAAGAATTGGCAGCTCTTTTGAATATTTCCGAAAACCAACTGTCCTATATTACAAATGTATCGGTTGGCAGTGGCCTAATCCGTTGCTCTGGGAATATCGTACCATTTGAGAATACGTTCCCAAAGAATACAGACCTTTATAAACTAATGACAACAAAACCGGGAGAATCATAATGAAGAAAAAAGAAGAAGTAACGATAACTTTTTATGCTGCAGAGTGCGGTGAGTTCCATGATTTAGGAGAATATACAAAATGCAGAACGCTGGAAGAGGCATATAAAAAGTACCAGAAATATTGTAGAACATCTGCCAATATGTGTCCGGCTATTGAGTTTTCTATTCATGATCCAGAATCAATTTATTCAGACATGGAATATCCATTACCGTTGTCATCAAAAGACAGGGGAGACTTGGAACTTGTGCCATATTACAACGAACATCCACTGGTAAATGAGGCAATCAGACAGGTGGAGCAGTTGCAGAAACAGCAGGAAAAAAAGAAACATCGGGATGTTGCCCGATGAGATAAGAGATACGGAAAGAGGGTGACCGGATGAAAGATATCAAGGAACGGGTAAGGGATAAGAATCCGAAGATTCGAAATCCGGCTGCCCGACTTCCGAAAGAACTGGTTCGCTCAGCGGTTCTGGAAGCAAAAGAAAAGCCAAGGGAACTACATGAAAAAAGCAGTGGGCAGTCAGAATCCCCAACACAGTATGGAACTGAAAAAATAGAATCCGTACAGTACAGAGCGGCGAGTGTGGCAGGAAAAAGTATAGGGAAAACCACATATCAAGGTGGAAAAAAACTTGCTGGAGTGACCTACAGGAAGATAAAGGAAAGAAAAAGCAGACAGGAAGAAGCGAAAGCTGCCGAAGAAGCAATGGAGCAGGGGGCAGAAAGCGGAAAGAAATTAATCAAGTTGAAACCGGAGCAGGCAGCACTTGCCAAGGAGAATGGTAAACGGCAGGTGAAAGCAGCACCGAGAGTGGTAAAAGTATCCGGTCTGTCTCAAGAAAAAATAAAGACACAGGCATCCATGCAGAAACAGCAGATGGAAAAAAGTCTTCAGGCGATGCAGAAAGCAAGAGCAGCCCAGATGGCAAGAAAGTCAGCACAGGCATCGGCAGAAAGTGGAAAAGCAGTCCTTCAGGTAACTGGAAAGGGTTCAAAGTTATCCGTACAGGGAATTACAGCAGCGATTCAAAAAGGGGTAGTAGCTCTTGAAAAAATGGGAAAATGGATTGCTGCCGGAGGTAGTGCATTTCTTCTGGTATTTATTCTGATTGTGGGAATCATTGCAGGAGCAGCTTTCAGCAGTAATTCGGAAAGCTCCGAATCCCTAAGTGAAGAAGTGCTTGCGTATACTTCTGTGATACAGCAGTATGCATCCCAATACGGCATTCCGGAATATGTGTCTGCGATACAGGCCATCATGATGCAGGAATCTGGAGGCAGGGGAACAGACCCGATGCAGTGTTCGGAAAGTCCATATAATACAAGATTCCCACACACTCCTGGTTCTATTACTGATCCGGATTATTCGATAGAGGTTGGAGTACAGACCTTTGCAGACTGTATCAGACAGGCAGGATGCAGCAGTCCACAGGATCTGGACAAGCTGAAACTTGCATGGCAGGGATATAACTATGGAAATGGCTACATAGGATGGGCATTGCAAAGAGGCGGTTATACAGAAGCCAATGCATTGCAGTTTTCACAGGAACAGGCAGCTTCGCATGGATGGAGCAGTTACGGAGATCCCCAATACGTTCCCCATGTGATGCGGTATTATTCCGGTGGCAGCCTGTTTGCTGGTTTGTTTGGTAATCAGCAGATTGTGTCGGTTGCAATGGGGCAGCTTGGAAACAGTGGCGGTCAGAAGTTCTGGAGCTGGTACGGATTTGACAGTCGGGTAGAATGGTGTGCCTGTTTTGTAAGCTGGTGTGCGGATCAGAGCGGTCTGATTGCAAGTGGGAATGTTCCTAAATTCTCATTGTGCAGTGATGGAGTGTCCTGGTTTCAGGGAAAGAATAAGTGGCAGAGTGGCGGAACAACTCCGACAGCTGGAATGATCATCTTTTTTGACTGGGATCATGATGGAACATCGGATCATGTAGGAATAGTAGAAAAGTGTGAAGGTGGAAGAGTTTACACGATTGAGGGAAATTCCAGTGATCAGGTACGGCAGAGAAATTATGCAGTAGATTACAGTTCTATAATGGGATATGGGGTGATAAATTGATGGTTTCTTTCATAATTTGTTAAGGATTTTATAAGGGAGTTAATGAATCCTTTGGAAAATAGTCACAAAATAGTCACAGTTGATTGATAAATTGTTATTGTAACTTTTAGTGATAGACATATAAAGAGTTAGAAATCTTTATAATTGACTTGAATTAGGAGGTAGTGAATATGAGTGATCAGAATGTAAAAGCAGCACAAAAATATTTAAATGCGATGTTTGGTGGACATAAGGATTGGGTAAAACTGGATGAAGATGGAAAGACCGGAACAGCCGTGATGCAGGGAATCATTCGTGCATTTCAGATTCAGAATGGAATCTCAACGATTACAGGAACGGTTGGACCACTTACTATTAATACCATGAAGAAGTTAGCCATTATTACAAAAATGGATCCGAATGATACTCCGCAGGTTAATGTATGCTTGATTCAGTGTGCTCTGTTTTGCAAAGGATATGCTGCTGGAGGAATTACTGGAATTTATTATACATCAGGAGTAAATGCAGTTAAAAAGATGCAGGAAAATGCAGGACTGGAAGTTACGGGCAAAATTGATTGGAAAGTTTGGTCTGGATTGTTATCCCTAAACTGGTTTACAAAGGTTTCTGGTGGGGATTCCAATATTGTTCTTATTCAACAGCAATTAAATAGTGACTGGTCAGATGTTATTGGTGTTGGACCTTGTGATGGAATTGCCTCAAGACAGACAATTTTGTCTTTAGTTGGTGCATTGCAGGCGGCTGAAGGAGTTACAACTGAATTAATTACAGATTTGAATTCAGTTAATTTTGGCGATGCAACAACAAATGCGTTTCCGGGTACATTACAGAACGGACAGAACTCGACGAAATATGTTCCATTTAATAAGATTGCTCAATACGGACTATATTTTAACGGATATAATCCGGGAAGATTCGATGGCGTGTTTGATTCGACTACAGAGTCAAAGGTGTCAGAATTTCAGGAGTTTTATGGTCTGACAGGAATTGGACTTGTAACAAAAGGAAAAGTAAATGTTTCTACTATGAAATCATTGCTTACGAGTAAAGGCGATACAAACAGGGCAGCAAAAGCGTGTGACTGTGCAACAGTATTAAATAAACAACAGGCATTAGATATAAAAAATGCAGGGTATACTCATGTAGGACGTTATCTGACAGGTTCTGTTGGAAAAGAACATACACCGAAATATTTGACATCAACAGAAGTGAAAAACATTGAAAATGCAGGATTATCGGTATTCCCGATATATCAGGATGGAGGATATGAATTAAACTATTTTAAGGATCCGTCCCAGGGAAGTGTTGATGCACAGACAGCAATTTTAGCAGCCGAGAGAATCGGTATACCAAGTGGAACGACTATATACTTTGCAGTGGATTTTGATTGTTATTCATATCAGATTGATACATTTATTATACCTTATTTTGAACAGATTCACATGATCTTTTTCAGTTCGACAAATGATAAAAATTATAAAGTCGGCATTTATGCACCAAGATATGTATGTACTAAAGTTTATGAAGCAGGATTGGCAAGTAAATCATTTGTGGCAGATATGTCAACTGGATTTAGCTGTAATTTGGGATATTCGATGCCGAAGAACTGGGCATTTGATCAATTTTGTGAGTTGAACTCATTTTCTTCATCACCTTCGTTCCCACTGGATAAAGATGCATATTCAGGGAGAGATACTGGATTTAAAAAGTTCGATGCCGTATCGACAAAAACAGATGAGGAAATAGCGCAAGAAAATCTTCGGGCAAAGGTAAAAATAGCACGAAATCAATATGTCTATAATGTAATGGAGCCGCTTGGTTATCTGAATAAAATTATGGATGTGGGTGTGGAGTATGATAAGGAAATTTCACTGGGAACAATGATGAGTCCTCAAGGAGCAATTGATATTTCTACTAAAATATCCACATCGCTTGAAAGTTCAACTGGTAAAATTTATAATATAAAAGTGGATATAGGAAATGATGGAGAATTGACACAAACTTGCAAAAATCAAATTATGGAGATTTCATCAAATTTATCAGATACAGGTATAGAGGGAGCAGATAACTTTGGAAATACGATAGAAAAAATTGCTTTATCGGTTAAATCTGGTAATATTGCTTTTGAAATAAATAATGTTTTTGCCAATAGTGTAGAGTTTTCCATTGTATTTAGTACATCAGATTTGCTGCCAGAAGAGGAAAAAGAGTGGACAATATCGGTTGCTTTGATTTTTACAATGACATTAAATTCTAATAGTGGTCTTGAATTTAATGTTGTAGAATTCACAAAAGAGCATAGTAATATACTGGCAGGAGCCGTAATATTAGTTCTTGCGGGTGCATTAGTTGTAAATGCAATTCCGTCAATTATTGCTTTATTTTCAGCTGGAGCAGGTACTGTTTTTGGTTTGTTGATTCAAGCGCTGTAAATTGTAAAAGAATAAAAGAGACAATGGCCAGAGGTTCGATTTTATAAAGAGGACCTCTGGCAAAAGGGGGATTAAGAAGAATGCATATTAAATCAATTGTGTCAGATGAGGATAGGGAAGAATTAGAAAGAATGCTTTCGCTTGGGTTTATAATTCCTAATCAATTATTTAAAACAAGACAGAAAAGTAGAATGATTATCTATATTTTTACACCTGTAGAATTTTTACTGTCGATTAATTGTTATCTGTCGGAAAGTTATTTGATGTTTGGAATAGGGATTGGAACTTGTGTGGCTTGTGTGGCTTGGATTATTTGGTATCAAATGATTGGTAAAAATTTTGAAAAAAATGTTCATGAATTTGTCTGGGGTAGATCAGGATATGAAACGGTGGATATCGATGAAAACGCAATTAAAATAGATGAAGATCAAATTTATGAATTTAAAAATATTGATAGAATGTTCTTATATAAAAACTTCTTTTTTTTCATAACAAATGAAAAGAAAATATTTATATTTAAAACGACAGATATGGAGTCGGATGAACTTATAAAAATTATTAAAACAACAGGGATTTTATTTGAAAAAAAAGAAAAACCATTTAATATTTATAAGTATTGTAAAAAAGGAAAAAGTTTTTAAAAATAAGCAGAGGATGGTGGATTTATCATCCTTTTAGAGAAGAGCATGTATTTTAAAGGGAATCTGGTTTTGCAGGTTCCCTTTTTGCCATCAAAAACGTTGATGTTTTATCAAATGACGCTAAAAATAAAAAGAATAATGCAGGGGGTGACATTATTAGTTATCGCTGTAATATTTGGATAAAATATAAATAAAACATAAAAAATATAAATAAATTATAAAATGGCGACAGTTTTTTCTTGTTCAAGTGTTTATTATATAGAGGACAAAATAAGACAGCAAAGGAAGTGGTGCTGTTGCATCGGAAAAATGACACAAAATTAGTGATGTCCATTCGGGAAAAGAATTGAAGGGGATTCTTTTCCCCATTTGTCGTGTTACGAAAGACTGAGGGTAAGAAAATATGCTAGAACTTGCAATCTGTGATGATGACATCATCCTATGTAATTGGTTAGAACAGAAGCTGCTCCATTATGGGAAAGCGAATGACTGTCAGATATCTATAGAAATATACTATTCTGCGGAGCAGCTTCTTAACAGGCTGGAAGAAGAATCCTACGATATGTTATTCCTTGATATTTGTCTGGAACATGAGAATGGAATTGATATCGGAACGGAGATACGAAAGAAAAATTATGGAAAAGAACTGCGGATTACCTATATTTCAACATATCAGGAATATGCTATGAAATTATTCCGTATTCATCCATTTGATTTTCTTGTAAAGCCAATCCGAGAGGAAGAACTTTTCCGGGTGATAGGTGAATTACGGGAACTGTTAAAAGAACGGAAGAAAATATTTGAATATACGGATACAAAAGGAATCCACAAGATTTCTTATGACAAGATCCTGTATTTTTATAGTCTGGGAAAAAGAGTACATATCGTGACATCGGAAAAAGAATATGAATATCGAGGAAAATTAAAGGATGTAGCGGATGTAACAGAAGAATATTTCTTACTGATTCACAAGTCCTATCTCATCAATATGGAACACGTGGAGCATTACGAATATGACAACGTGGTTATGAAAGACAAGACACGTCTCAGTATCAGTAAAGCAAATCGCAAGAAGGTCAGGGAAAGACTATTACAAACGGAGAAGAAAAGATTATGAATATCCATTTGATCACTTATCTGACAAGTAAATTATTCTGGATTTATACTGTGTTCCGTTACAATACCATACTGTATCCAAAAAATGAGGATACACAAAAGCTATTTGCATATTTTTGTGCATATCTGCTTTCATGCTGGGGAAGCATGCAGTGGGGAACGATGTACGGAGATCTGATCTTTGAGCTGATAGCTCTGTTAATTATAACAGTGGCATATCAGGCAGACTGGCAACATCATGTCTGGAATACACTTATGGTATATATTATGGGAATTTTATGTGATGGGATTCCAATCGTGTTCTTTCAACGGTATGCGGTAGCAAGAAATCCGGTGCATCATCACATGGGACCGGGAACTATTGTAATGGGAAATTTTATATTCTTTTTACTGGAAGTCATTATTGAAAGAAAAGTAGGTGTAAAGAGAAGTTATTATATAAAGAACCGTCATTGGCTTGCTATGCTTTCTGTCCCGGTGATCAGCATTATAGTCTGTATCAGGATATTGCTGCCAGACAGAAGAGGTGTGCGGTCTACGATTGTATTATTCTTACTGTTTATCAATGTGTTTATTTTCTATCTGCACGATGAGGTTCAGAAAAGTTATATTGAAACAGCAAAACAGGAAGAGATGAAAATTCAGATGAGCCAGTATGCAAAAGAACTGGAGATGATGATGAAATCACAGGACAGGCTGAATAAGATACATCATGATTACAAGCACCATCTTACAACAATAGGGGCAATGGCAAAAACGGGAGGAAATGAAGAGATTCTATCGTATCTGAAACAAATGGAGAATATAGCCGGAACAGCCTTATGTCATCATTTATATACAGAAAACCGTAATATGAATAATCTGCTGAATTATATTTTGGAAGATTCGAAATCAGTAATTGAAAATCCGGAGATTTCTGTAGAAATACCGAATCATATAGGGGAAGAATTATTTGATATAAGTATAATAGTGGGAAATCTTATGGATAATGCTATTCGTGGGACAGCAGCTTCAGATGAAAGGAGATTATCGTTTCAGATGTATTATGGAAAAGGAATCATGAATATCCAGATTGAGAATAGCATAAAAGATACACCAAAAGTGCGGAATGGAATTTATCTGACAACGAAAAGCAGGAAAGAAGGACATGGAATAGGATTACAAAATGTGAAACTCGTAGTAGAAAAATATCATGGTCAGATGGAGATCTGCCATACGGAGAAATCCTTTCAAGTGAAAATATTATTATATATGAAATTAGATGAAAAATAGTAAGGCGATGGTGTCTTACTATTTTTTTCGACCGATTTCGTCTATTTTTGCCACCTCAAGGGGCATTTTTACCATTTATGAAAATTTTGTGATTTTTTAGATTATAGTAGTGCCAAAGTCAGAAAAAAGGAGGGTAGCGGTTATTTTGTAAAGGAATTATAGAAAAAGATTACAAGAGGGAGAAAGAGACTATGAAGAGATTTCGAAAGTCGGCTATAGCCTTAGTACTTGCACTCCTGATGGCACTACAGGGAACAGAGCCTATTTTTGTACAGGCAAAAGAGGCCATTGAGGATGTACAGAAGAATGCAGATTTCTCCAGACCAGAGGCTTTGACGGAAGAGGAAGCAGGGATTACAGATTCCACATCTGGAGAACAAGATAAGAGTCAGCAGTCTGATGCGGACGTACAAAATGAAACGACGCCATCAGAAGATACAGAGACGCAGGAAGAACAGACAACTCCAGCGGAAGAAACAGAAGAAAATCCGCAGGAAAAAGAAGTGGAGTTGAAAGAACCACAGGATTACTATCCGATTCCAGAAGAACCGGAAGGTGAACTGATTGATTATGATGCCATTTCCAAGACTTATAAGACAGGGGACAAGCAGTATACAACCGTTTATGGAGGTTATGTCGGAACTTATAAGAATGAGGATGGAGATACCGAGCTGGTTGATAATACACTTGTAAAACCAGAAGAAGCAGATACTCCGGCATCCGAAGAAGCACAGGAAGCCAGCAGTGTAGTGGCAACTGAAGAAAAGGAAGAGAAAACAGAAGTTTATCAGAACAAGGCAAACGATTATGCTATCCTTCTTCCGGAACAGATGTCAGAAGAGAATGGTGTAACGATTGAAAATGGAAAGACCAGAATCGGGATCATTCCGGTAGATGGAGATTATACACATTCCGTTATTAAAGACAATGCGATCCTTTATAATGAAGTTTACGAGGGCGCAGATGTTCAGTATACAGTACTGGATTCCAGCATTAAGGAAGATATCGTACTTCAGCAGCCAACAGACAGGGAAGTCTATGAATACGAGCTGCAGATTCCGGGGTATCAGGCAGAAGTAAAAGACAATCAGGTCTATATCTATCCGGAAGGGAAGACAATCAAAGATGCGAAGTATCTTCTGGAGACGCCATCAATGGAAGATGCTGCCGGGGAAATCAGTTTCCTGATCACATTGGAACTTCGGGAAGAAGATGGAAAAACAATCCTGACCGTAAAACCAGATAGGGATTGGCTTTCGGCAGAAGAACGTCAGTATCCGGTCAGGATCGATCCGACACCAGTAGAGATTCAGAAGAGTTCCTTTAACATGATCGGTGTGGAAGAGGGAAGTCCTACCAGTCAGATTGGTGACAACAATTATCCGTATGTCGGATTTGATGATGGTATTAAGTCTGGGAACCTTGCAGGATTTGGTACTGCACACCAGAACTGCCGGACTTATATCAAAGTAAATTCAAATTTTAGTCAGATTCCGAAAGATTCCAAAATTGACAGTGCAACATTTGCAGTCAGTCAGAAAACTGCATACAGTGGTGGTGCATCCCAGTTTGGACTTTATCGTGTAGATCAGTCGTGGAACACCTCCATCACATGGAAAACAAAACCAGTAAATCTTACGTTTCAGGATGTACAGAATGCAAGTACCAGCAGGAACAGCTATATCAATTATGACGTCAAAGATCTGGTCAATGACTGGGTGCAGGGAACTCATGCGAATAACGGATTTGCACTGGTAGCCATTGCCGAGGCAAATAACCTTGGAGCTTCTATGCAGTGTGAGGTACTGAATAACAGGGCATCCGTTTATGGACCGAAACTCAGCATCCAGTGGTCACCGGCTGAAGATCCATATCTGCGAGATATGTCACTGGATGAAACAACGATCCTGCTTCGCCCGATGACAGAAAAGAATACAAATGGAAAGCTGAAGTTTGATGCCGTATTTGCAGACGGAATTGCAAAGAGCAAATCTACAGTAGAATATTATCTGCTTCCAGATGAGGAAAATGAAGAACATCACGAAACAGATGCAAAACCATTGTATTCCTATCCAGACAGTACTGAATACAATAAGCAGTTCCCGGAGGCGAATAAGTATTACAGCAAAGATTCCAACTGGCAGAGTGCACTGTATTCAGGGCTGACGAAGGACAAGCTTTATAAGATCAAAGCAAAAGCATCGAAAGAGATTGATGGAAAGCTGGAAACAGGAAAAGAAGTGACCAGTGACAGCTTTGTGATCTATGAAGTGAAGCAGTTTGATACATTCCCGAAGATTGCAAAATATTATGGTGTTCCGCTTAAGAACATTATGAAAGACAATCAGGTTATGGACGCACTGGTAGTCGCAAATAACACGATCTTTATCCGTAACCCACAGACAAATGTTCCATATAGTCCTGCACCGCTTACCGATCAGGATAAGATGCGGATTGACGGAGCATTGATGGGAAGAGGCCTGCACTGTGAATTTGGATTTGAACCAGTCAACTTAAATACTGGTAACTTCTACATGGATCAGTCCGATGCGACGATGAATGAACTGAATTGAGAATTCTCCATTACAAGAAGCTACAATTCCAAAGGAACAGACCAGCATTCCATGTTCGGACGTGGATGGAGCTTTAACTATGACCAGTCACTTTCTCAAATGGAGGACGGAAGTCTTCTGTATATGAGAGGGGACGGAAGTTATCTGATCTTTGATAAGAATGAAGATGGAAGCTACACTACTCCGGATGGTTATGTATATGATTTAAAAGCAGTCAGCTATAAAGATACAGACCATGACTACATCGGATGGGAACTGACAGATGCGGATCAGAGCGTCTGGTCATTTGATAAATATGGAATTTTACGTTATGTAACGGATGTGAATGGATTTAAGACAGTATTAGATTATGACGATGATTATAATCTGAGTAAGATTACAACACCATCCGGAAAAACATTCGGGGTAAAACAGGATAAATTCGGGCATATCAAGGAACTGTCTCTTCCAGATGGTGGAAAAGTTTCTTACAAATATGATGAGCAGGGAAATCTGATATCTGTAACAGATCCGAATGGAACAACAAAAGAGTACAAATATGATGATGACAGCCGTATGACAAGCTGGAAAGATGAGAATGGCAATACGGTTGTAAAGAATACTTACGATAAAGAAGGAAGAGTTGTAGAGCAGACTGATGCAGAAAAAGGAACGGCAACTTTCAAGTACGGAAAGAGTTCTACTACAACAACGGATAACGAAGGAAATAAGACCGTTTATCATTATGATGATCAGTACCGCACAACATCCATTGAATATCCGGATGGAACAACCTGTGAAAAGACTTATAATGCAGAGAATCAGCTTGCTTCCGAAACGACAGCAGCCGGAACAAAAACTTACACTTATGATACATTTGGCAATGTAGCAACGGAGACAAGAGAGGATGGAAAGACAGCCTCTTATACTTATAATGAGCAGAATAAGCTGACCAGTGCAACTGGATATAACGGAGCAACGGTTACTTACAGTTATGACGGTAATGGAAATATGGTCACATCTACAAAACCGGATGGAACAGCCATTACCTATACTTACGATGACAAACATCGTATGGTATCCCAGACAGACGGCAGAGGTGTCACAACAACGTATTCGTATGACGGACCGAACATGACCGGATATGTGGATGGAAATGGAGCAGCATGGGGATTCACGTATGACGCGATGAATCGTGCAGTTACCATGACAGATCCACTTGGAAATGTAACCTCGAACAGTTACGATGCGAATGGCAATCTGACTTCCAAGACAGCAGCCGATGGCGGTGTGACCGCTTATACGCTGGATGGTGTGGGAAATATTACAGCAAGTACTGACGCACTGGGGAATACCACCACTTATACTTATGATAAGATGTACAACATGACCAGTGGTACAGATCCGAAAGGAAATCAGATCAGCTACGTTTATGATAAGAATTATCAGCAGGTCAAAGCAACCGATGCAAAAGGAAATACAATTACTTATAAGTATGACAGCATGGGACGTGTCATAGAAGAGAGTAATAAAGATTTTGGAACAAAGCTCTATGAATATGACAAAGCAGGAAATCTGAAAAAATATACCGATGGAAATGGAAATGCAACCGTATCCAAGTTTGATTCTCTTGGACAGGTGCTTCAGTCCAAAGATGCAGTTGGTAATATAACCAAATATGAATATGACGCATTAGGAAATGAAACCAAGATTACTTATGGAGATGGAAGCAGCCATTCCAAGGAATATGATAACTGCGGAAGACTCGCTAAAGAGACAGATGAATTAGGTGCAGTTACCACTTATACTTATGATGCGGCAGACAATCTGGTATCAAAATCAGATGACAGTGGAAGAACCTGGACTTATACCTACGATAATACAGGAAACCGCTTAAGTGAAACCAACCCAGAAGGTGGAACTACCACATATACTTATGATAAAGCAGGAAATCTGGTATCTTCTACCGATGAAGAGGGAAGAACAGATACTTATGCTTACGACAAGGCAGGAAATCTGACTACATCCAAAGATGCCCTTGGATATACCGTATCCATGAAGTATGACTTAAATGGAAATCTGGTATCCTCTACCGATGAAAATGGAAATACCAGTACCATGACTTACGATGGTAATGGAAACATGACATCGGTAAGCGATGCAAAGGGCAACATTACAGCAATGAAATATGATTCCACCGACAATCTGGAACAGACGGTGGATGCCCTGAAAGGAAAGACCACTTACGAATACGATTCACAGGGCAACAGCACAAAGATGACAGATGCCCTCGGCAATGCGTATAGTTATGTGTATGATAAAGAGGGAAATAACACATCCATAATACTGCCGACAGGGGACAAGGTGCTGATGGAGTACGATGCCATCGGACAGCTTGTAAAATGTACGGATGCACAGGGACTCGTAATTACCTATCAATATGACGGAGCAGGCAACCTGATCCATTCCTCCGACAATGGTGGAAACAGTATGGATTATACTTATGATGGTGCCGGAAATGTACTGACACAGACCGATGAACTTGGCAGGACAGCAACATACAAGTACGATCAGTACGGCAGACTCCTGAAACTTACTGAAGCAGACGGAAGTATCACATCTTATGAATATGATGTTATGGACCGCATTACAGCGGTAACGGATGCGGAAGGTCATAAAACAACCTTTACCTACGATAAAGTCGGCAACCAGTTATCCATGACAGAAGAAGAGGAAGCCACATATAAATACGCTTACGATAAGAAAGACCGGGTTATTTCTCAGACAAATCCACTGGGAGCATCCAGCACCTTTAAGTATGACGGAAATGATAATGTGACGGAATCTGTCGATGAAAACGGTACGGTTACCAAGTATGCTTACGATAAAAATGACAATCTCGTATCCCAGACAGACGGAAATGGAAATACGACAACCTACCAGTATGATGAACTGGACCGCAAGATCGGTGAGACTTCTCCGTTAAAAGAAACAAATGAATACCGTTATGATGCCATTGGAAATCTTACCAAATCAAAAGATCCGATGGGACTCATTACCGAATACAAATATGACAGCCTGAGTAACATGACGGAACAGATTTCTCCAAAGGGAGCAGTTACCAAATATGATTACGACAAGCATGGCAATGTCATTTCTGTAACGGATGCAAAGGGAAATGAGACACAGTACAGTGTTGACCTGAATGACAATGTCACAAAGATGACACAGGCGAATGGTGGAGAGTATACCTATAGTTATGATAAAGCCGGACGTCTGAAGAGTATGACCAGTCCACTGGGTTATACTAAAAATTTCTCTTATGATAAAGTGGACAACGTGGTAAAAGAAAGCGACAGCTTAAAGAGTACCACTACTTATACTTACGATAAGCTCCATAAGATGAAGTCTTCTACCAATGCACTGGATGGAACAACCAGCTTTTCTTATGATAAGTATGGCAATCTGGTGAAGGAGACAGATCCGCTTGGACGGAGCAATACCTACAGTTATGACCTGGCAGGTCAGATGACTTCTGCAGCTGATCCGCTTGGTAAGATAACTGCTTACACTTACGACCCGGCAGGAAATATTACTGAGATCACCAAACCGGGTGGAAGAAAGACCAGCTATGGATATGATAAGAATTATAATGTTACATCTGTAACAGATCCGATGGGCTATGTTGCAAAGACAGTCTACGATAAAGACAACCGTGTAACAGAAGAGACCGATGCACTGGGGCAGAAGGAATCCTATACCTATGATAAGGACAGCAGGGTAACTTCTATTACAGACAAGCGTGGATTCACAACGGGATTTGATTACGATGCACATGGGAATATTCAGGTTGTTACAGATAAGACCGGATTAAAGAGCCATCTGGAATATGACAAGAATGACAACCTGACCAAAGTAACTGATGCCCTTGGCGGTGTAACAACTTATGGTTACGACAACATGGATAACCTGGTGACCTTCACCAATGCAGCAAATAAGACAACGAATTATACTTATGACTTAGAAGGCAACCTGACATCCATCAAAGATCCGGCAGGAAGAACGGAGAAATTCGACTATGATGAAAAAGGCAGACTGACCGGACATACACAGGCAAGCGGCAAGAAAACCACGTATGATTACGACAAACTGAATGACCTGTTGGAGAAATCTTATCAGGACGCAAAAGGCGAGACATCCGAAAAGGACGTGACCTACGCATATAACAGTGCCGGGGAACGGGTATCCATGAAGGATCAGACAGGCAAGAGCAGCTACGAATACGATGCACTTGGAAGAATCACCAAAGTGACAAGCGGTTCGAAAAAGGATGTCAGCTACGTTTATGATGACGCAGATAATCTGCAGGCAATCGTATACCCGGATGGGACAAAGATCAGCTATGAATACGACTTAAATGATAATCTGGTAAAACTGACAGACCGTAATAGAAAAGTAACCACTTACAAGCATGATGCACTGAACCGTGTGACAGAAGTTACTAGAAGTAATGGAACAAAGACGGAAGTATCTTACGATGCAGAAGATCATATCACAAAGATTGTGAATACCTGTGGTTCCTGCGGCAAAGTAATCAGTACTTATGAGTACAAGTACAATGATCAGGGATATGTAGTTGGAGAAACAGCTACGGAACTGGAAGCTGGAACAAGAAAGACGCCAAGCTGGGAAGACTGGTACAACTGGGGCGATACACAGAAAGAGACAGACAAAGCAGACTGTGAGCATCAGGAAAAAGAGATCCAGACGACACGTACCTATGAATACGATGACAACTGGGAACTGACACGCTGTACAGAAAAAGCAGAGGGCGGTAAAAAGACAGTCCATAATTATACTTATGACAAGATTGGAAACCGGACCTCTTACGAGAAGATCGAGGATGGTGTCAGCAAAGCAAAATATAACTATAAGTACAACGATTCCAACCAGCTCATCAAACGCACCAATGCAAAGATCTGGGGCGATCCGGGAACAACCTACAGCTATGATAAAGATGGCAATCTGATCCAGGAATGTGATAAGACAAACAGTGCAGATCCGGTTACTTATGAATACACAGCAGAGAATCGTTTGGCAGTAGTAAAACAGGGTGGAACAGTCCTGATGGCAGCCATGTACGATGGAGATAACAACCGGGTATTCGAACTTGATAACACCTATAAATGGGAAGACTGCTATGGCGATGAAGTCCTGATCCCGGCGAACCAGCGTACCGAAGATGGAAACAGCCCGAAAGAGCAGCTTGCCTCTCTGGTAAAAGGCGGTTCCAATGCCAAAGGATACACACTGACAGAGTATATCAACGATATCAATCGCGAGAATACAGAAGTCCTTGCAGAGTATGGAGCAGACGAGAAAGTACGTCAGGCTTATACTTATGGAGAAAGTGGAATCGGAGAACGGGTAAGCGTTGATAAATCGGAAGAAAGCAGTTATTATTTATATGACGGAAGAAACAGCGTGACCGGAATCCTGACCGAAACAGCTAATCTGACGAACAGTTATCAGTATGATTCATACGGTAACCTTACATCAGGAACAGCAGACGGTGTCAATTACTACGGTTACAATGGGGAGTCCACAAATGTAAAAACAGGACTTCAGTATCTGCGGGCAAGATACTATAACGCAGAGAACGGAACCTTTACAACTGAAGATAGTGACCTTGGAACGACAGAAAATCCATTGACCAGAAACCGCTACGATTATACGACCAATAATCCGCTGAATTACAGTGATCCGACAGGACATTCATTGTGGAGCAGGATTAAGAGTACAGCTAAAAAAGCAGCGAAAGCAGTCAAGAGTGTCGGCAAGAAAATCGTTAATACTGCGAAAAAGGTAGTCAAAACAGTAGTAAATACAGCTAAGAAAGCAGCAAAAACTATTGTTAACACAGTGAAGGGGGTAGCAAAAACTGCCAAAAATGCAGCTAAACATGCAAAACAGACATATCAATCTGTGAAAAATCGTGTAACCAGTAGCAGTACATATCAAAAGATCACATCCAGAGGAAGTCAGTTTATTCGTTCTGTAAGCAATGGGGTACAGAAAATTGGAAAAACTTATACATCTTTCAAATCCTATGTTTCAGAAAGAACGGCAGAAATCCGCTCAGAAGTGGTACGACATATGTGTACGACAACAAATCGTATTACAGATAAGCTTGGAAAAGTAGACTGGAATGCGGTGAAAAAAGTAGCCATTGGTATAACTGCGGTTACAGTTTCTGGTCTTGTAGTTGCTGCAACAGGCGGTTTGGCTGCAGGAGCAGTTCTGGCAGCATTGCCAGCAATGGGTGGCTTAGGAACGGCGATGGTTTCAGGAGCAGTTATTGGAGCTATTGGTGGAGCTTCATATAGTGCAGTGAATTCAGGTTTGTCTGGAAATAGTCTGAAACAAGTAGCAAAAGATACGTTAGTCGGTGGTATTGCAGGAGCAGTGACAGGTGGCGTTATGGGTGGCCTTAGTTATGGGGCTGGGAAACTTTTGAATGTAGTAAGGAGTGCAGGAAGTACCCATAATGATGGGATTGATAAATCGTTTAAAAAATTAGTTGCAGAAGTAACCGAAACAAAATTGCCAGAAGGCACTTGGGAAAAACCACCATTAGAGCGAGGAGATATTATTGACAAAGCTATGGGAAATAACTTGGGACACAATTTCCCGATCATAGATAAAGTAGAAAATGGTGTTGTGACTAGTGTTAAAAGCCGAGACTTAGGTGCAAAGACTTATCAAAATGGTAATAAATTGGAAAAGGTAATTGTCAAGGACATTAATAAAGTTTCAGGATTTATAGGAGAAACATTTAATGGTAAATTTGTTAATGCGGAAGAAATAGTGGGTAGACAATTACAAGTAGTTGTTCCAAATGTAACATTAAGCGAAGCTCAGATAAATGCAGTTAATAATGCTACAAAACATGGTATTGATAAAGGTGTTAAACTCATTATTACAGTAGGAAAATAATAGCAAAGTAAATAGCTTAAGGGGAATATTTTATTCCCCTTAAGTAATAGAGAGGAGAAAACGGATATGATTTCTGTATATTATAATCAAAAATATGGTTTCTTAATTGTGCCTAATGCCATTGAAAGGTTTATGGGATGTTATATTTCTATCGAACCTACAATTGAAATTATGGCTGAAGAAACAATAGATAAGATAGGCTGTGCAATTAGAAAAGGAATAAAAATTGCAGAAAGTTCCCCAAAAGTAGACGAATCTCAATTAAACAATTTTTGGAAACAAACAAAATATAAAAGTTTTCCAACATTTTCCAAGAATTATCAAAGAATTGATTTGAAACAAAATGGAGATGAATTAGAAATTAGAAGATGGGAACGGAATAATAGAGGGGGATATTCGCGAAAAACGGAAGAAAAAGATTATATTAATTTTATAGAAATGTCGGATTATGAATTGGGCTTGTTTATAAAAAAAATGTTTGAACCATGTGAAATTAGAATTGATGAAACAGAAAGATTTGAAACATTAGAGGGGAAAATAATTAGTTATTCGATTCCAAATGAGCATTATAAAAATATTGGTGATGGTCATACAGATTCTTATATGACATATAGAAATGAAGATTATGATAAGTTGTATATTTCTTTTTTGATAGGTGATGGAACTGATTGTACAGATGAAGTAAGCATAAAAAATCATTACAAAAAAATATACAAGCAAATGTCGAATATTAAATTTGAAAGTAAATGTAATAAAAAATATGTACATTTTTTAACAGAAAATGGAGAAGTATTGCTGAGTTTTATTGATAATGGTTATGTGGAGTTTTTTATGTGCATTCCATATAATATTGAAAGAAAAGTTCAAAAGGAGTCAATAGAACAGTATTTAAAAATGTTATTTTCGATAAAAATTGAAGATAAATAAAGCGTGAAGGAGAGAATATGCAAAAGAAGAATTGTGTTTTGTGCATAAGTATAGGAATTATAGTATGTATATTGTTATCAGCTTGCTCCAGACAACCAGACTTTGATGCCAAATCCTACGTCCAAAGTTCTCTTGATGCACACTATCATGGAGAATATAAGGACTATGCGAATCTGTTAGAAATCTCGGAAAAAGATGCCAAGAAAGAAATCGAAGAGGATTTTAATGAGAGTATCCAACAGCAATTTGATGATTCCGATAACATTACGGATAAAGGAATTGCTGATTATGCGGAAAAACTGACAGAAGTAAAGAAACTGGCAAAATACAAAGTACAAGATGTGAAAGAAGAGGATGGAGTCTATACAGTAAGTGTACAAGTTGAACCATCCAATGTATTTCAGACATTGCAACAAAGCTCTACAGAGGTAAGCAATGAAAAAATAAAGCAGGGATTGGATGGAAATGATCCGGAAGTCTTTGCAGCTGTATTAACAGAAAGTGTCCAGAAGAGTCTTGAAAAGAACAGATATGGAAAAGCTGTTACTGTAAACGTATCCGTGGAAAAAGATAACTCAGGAAAATATGGTCTTTTGGATACAGAGATGAATAAGTTGGAAGCAGCGATGTTCCCAACAGAATAAGAATGAATGGAAAGCTATCAGAGGAAAAAAACTGGTAGCTTTCTTTTAAACTCCAAGACAAGAAAACTTGTTAAAAAAGCTATTGTAATAGTAGAAAAATTATAATAAATAATGGATGACAAGAGTCTTTTATTCATTATGAGAAAAAGAAGGAATCTCCTATGAACCAACAAGAAATATTCACGTAAGATGGAAAAAAGTGCTGTAATCGAAGAGGTTGCAGCATTTTTTTCTTCGACATTTTTCGAACATTATAACGTACCTATCCGGTCACCGCCATGCTCCGATTTGATTTCTATATCAAAAATCAGATCGGAGGAAAGATAAATGGCTTATAACAAGACAAGTGAAGAACGAAAGTGGAATTATTGGAAAGAACAGGAAGAAAAGAAATTGCGTGAACTGGGAATGGAAGAAGAGAAGATCCAAAAGCTGCGCCAGATGGACAGGGAAGACTTTCTGGAAGAGCGCAGATACCGGGAACATCTGGATGAAACGATGCAGGATATGGATTCCATAAAAGAAAAGGACAGCGAGCTGTTTGCAAGGGATGTAAAGGAGCTTCTGGATCACATAGGTGATAAGCGAATCTATGAACTATTGAAAGAAACGGAGCATCAGACACTGGAAATCCTCTTACTCAGTACATGGGGATATTCTGGAAGAGAAGTTGCTAAGATTATGGGAATGGCAGAACAGACGATTTATACCAAAAGAAACCGTTTGAGAAAAAAATTAAAAAATTTATCAAAAATTGAATAATTATGGCGTTTTTCGTCGGCTATTTAATAGGCAGGTAAATTTTGCCAGTGTACTTTGACAACCTCATACCAGCATTACAGGTACGTTCCCGTAAGTAGAAGCGTGGCAGGAAGACGCGAGGACAGATGAAAAGGGCATGGAAGAAATTAGACCAGAAAGTGAGAGGCAGAGTTCTTTTGTGGCGTTTTCGTTTCGAGCGAATCATCTTTAACTGAAACAGGACCGTGGCGGTCTTTTGCGAGGATCACTTACGAGGGGATAATGATACATAGGAACTGCCAGTGAGCAGAGGATGGACTTTGGGTTGTAATCAGCAAGACTTTTAGAAAATCCGTGAGCGGTGCAATGCCAAGCATCCGCCTGTAATGTTCCCGTAAGGCAATGGGGGAGTCGAGGACAAATACAACGCCAAAAATCAAAAGTATAAGAAATCAAGGAAGAATGTGTCGTTGATATCAGATACATACGGCTGTAGGGAGAAATCCTTTACAGCCGTATTGATGTGATATCAGCACGCATATCAGGTAACAAATTATGTATTACACAAGAGAATATCTCAATAGAGCGCATCGAGAAATTGATACTATTTTCCGAGTGCTGTTCCCGGAACATGGAATGGCAGTAAGGGAAGAACAGATTATGTTATGCCACAAAATGCTGGATAACCTGCTGGGAAGAAACATAGCACTGTGTGACGCGGGTGTCGGTATCGGCAAGACGTATGCCTATCTGGTGGCCTGTGTTCTGATGAGAAAATATTCCCTCCTTGCAGAAGGATGTTCCCCTTATGAGCAGCGTCCGGTCGTGATATCCACTTCCAGCATTGCACTCCAGAAAGCAATTCTTACAGAATATATCCCTTTTCTCTCCCGGATTCTTCAGGAGAACGGGACGATTCAGGCCCCTATTAAAGCTGTGATACGAAAAGGGAAAGAGCATTTTGTCTGCGATGAGAGGTTGGAGCACCGAATCGTTGCAATCGAAGAAAAAAACAAAAATGCGTTGCAGAAAGAAGCTCTGCTGTCGTTGAAAGAACATTATGATATGGACGAAGTGTCCAACTTAAGTGGGTTTGACAGAAGGATGGTGAGTGTACCGAAGTTCTGTTCGGGAGACTGCCCGAAAAGAGGCTCATGCAGGTATCAGCAGTATCTGGAGCGTTCCAGAGATCATGAAATGTTCATTCAGATCTGTAATCACAATTATCTGCTGGCTGATGGTTATCACAGGCTGCAGGATTACCGCCCGTTATTAAAAGACTACCGAGCATTGATTGTCGATGAAGCACATAAGCTGCCGGATGCGGCAAAGCAGATGTTTGGGAAGAGCCTCTGTTATGACGATATCCGAGAAATCTGCTTTTATCTTGGGAATGAGTACCAAGGCCCGGAGATAAGAAAACTGTCCGGGACGATCCGGATGGTGCTGGACATCATAGGAGAAAACCACAGAACCAGATATGGGATAAAAGAAGAATTCCACATGACAGAAGAGTGTGCAATGTATTTATATGAGGGGATACAGACCATGAATAAGATCATAGAAAAATTAGAAAAGAAGATTCCAAAGTGGATCAGAAACAAGCTGGAAGAAACCAAAAGTGTGCTGGAATGCTTTTTCCATCAGGATAAGAAGTATGTGCTGCATCTGAAGCAGGACCATGACCACCGGATTATATTGTGTGCATCCAGCAGACGGATTCCACAGTATCTGGACCAGATATTATGGAGCAGAGGAATGGGAGCGATTCTGACAAGCGGAACTTTAAAAACCGGACAGGGATTTTCCCACATTCGGAAAATGACAGGATTACAGAGAGTGCGGAGAGTCCGGGAATATGTGGCAGACTCCCCGTTTGAATATCAGAAGAACTGTCTGTTATATCTGCCAAAGAATTTGAAGACATGCAGAAGAGAAAGTCAGGAAGAGGCAGAGATGATAGCAGGCCATATCCATTCACTGATCTGTTCGACTTACGGGCATACGCTAGTGCTGTTTACATCTTATCATTTGATGGGAAACGTTTACCAGATGTTAAGGGATGAAATTCCGTTCCCGATGATAGAGGTGTGGAGACATTCACCGGAAGAGATCACAAGATTTAAACAGATGGACAATGCTGTCCTTTTTGCAGCCGGCTCCTGTTGGGAAGGAGTAGACTTCCCTGGAGATATGGTATCTTCGCTGATTATAGTAAAACTGCCCTTTGCTGTTCCTGATCCCATCAGTGAAGCACAGAAGAAGGAATATGCCAGCCTGAAAGATTATATTCAGGCAGTGATTGTTCCAGACATGCAGAAAAAACTAAGACAGGGATTCGGACGTGCTCTCCGCACCGAGACAGATACTTGTGTCGTGTCCATTTTAGACGAGCGTGCAGGAGAAGGTGGCAGGTATCATGAGGAAGTAATGTGTGCGCTTCCGAGCTGCAAGATGGCAAAAGATATCAAGGATGTCCAGCACTTTATTCGAAACCGGAAAGGCGTGGAATACTACCTGTAACCGTTCGTGGTTCTGCTACAGAAAAAGCAGATTTTGCACGAAAAGTTTGGTGGTATTTCAAGGGCGTTTTCGGTGGGATTGTTGGTATTGATGAATAGCTATTTCGGCATGAAGTGGGTATACTGTGTATAGCGTTAGAGGAAAGGAGGCAGCTTATGATATACAAGGTGGAAACGATAAAAGATGGAACAGAAAAATATTTTTTCATCAGAAATCTGGAAACAATGAGTATTGAAGAACTGCCAAGTAAATATCTAATGCATAAGATTAAATGTAAACGTTCACCAAATACAGTGAAACGCACAGCATTTTCAATCTGCTATTATATGAAATATATGGCAGAGAAAGAAATGGAACTCACAGAAGTCTATCAGTTAGATTATGAAAAACAGACAGAACACTTTGTGGAATTTTTATACTGGCTTAAAGCCGGAAACCATACAGAGCAAACGGCTGGAGAAAAGAAGTGTCCGAATGAAGGAACCTGCAACGCATACTTAAAAGATGTGTTCAGGTTCTATTTATTTATAGAGGCAGAATATGAACAGTACGGAAGTCTCAAAACCTTATCGTATAACCAGATTATAGCGGTTAATCAGGTGGGAGTAAAAAAGGTACTGCGGAATCATTCTTTTAAAGCCTATCTGAAGGAAGAGGAACATCGTGGGAGAACAGCAAAAGAAAATCAGATTATTACAATTTTACAGGCCTGTACGAACCGAAGAGATCAGCTTCTGTTACTTATGTTAGCAGAAACCGGATACAGAATTGGGGAACTACTGGGAGTAAAATATGTCAAAGATATTGATTATAGGAATCACATGATAAGGGTATGCTTCCGGGAAGATAATGAAAATGAAGCGAGAGCCAAAAATGCGGAATACAGAAGTGCCAAGATAAGTAATGATACGTTTGAATTTCTCATGGATTATCTGGCAAAATATCGGAAAATCCTGCAACATCAGGATTACCTGTTTGTGAATATCATGGGTGAGAACATTGGAAAGCCATTAAGAGTGGACAGTGTATATGATATGTTGGACCGAATGGAAAAGAAAACCGGAGTTAAAATCACACCCCACATGTTACGTCACTATTTTGCAAATATGCGAAAGCAGGCAGGATGGGAACTGGAAATGATCAGTCAGGCATTGGGGCATAAACATTTGGATACGACTATAAAGTATCTGGACTGGCTGGATGATGAACTGATAGAAGCAAGTAATGAGTTTTATGCACAACACACTGCTATTTATGGGGCGGAACGTCTGCTGGAGTAGGGAGGTGTGAGAAATACCTATATATTTATTGCAACAGGCAGAACACATAACAGAATCTGAAGTAGATATTGAGAAGAAAAAGCAGGAACTATATTCAGAAATTGATGCACTTGGAATAAAAAGCGATTCAAGAATTAACAAATTGAAAAAGTTCTTGGCAGATAGAAAAATCTGGCATCTGGAAGAAATGGATTATCCTTTGCGAAATTCGTATGAACAATATTTAAGAGGACAGATACGATCACAAATTGTATCTTTCTATTTGAAAATATATGATACGGTAAAACAACAACATATCTATCAACAAATGCAGACGCTAAATGGAAAGCGGATATATGAATGGAAATATCAAAATAAAATTTATTTTCTGAAGTATTATCCGGAAAAGGAAATAGCTGAGACCTTTGAAACTTCTTATAAAACAAACCTATTGGTGTGGGATTTTACACAAAATTGTTCAGAAGTTTTAAAGAAACAAATTTTTTATACGTTGAGTCGTATCATTGCCAATACTTCAATGTCTAAGGCTTATAGAAATGTCAGGTTAAAATCCTTAAAACTTCTTTATGATTCTTGTGTTCAGTTAAATATTACGGATATTGGATTGCTGGAAATGGAACAAGTGGAAACTATTTTAAAGAATTTTCCCGAAACGAGTCAACGAAGTATTTTAGGTGAATGCAGAAGAGATGCGTTTATGCAGCAGGAACAGATCCAATGGGAAGCAAATGTATGGTATCTGGAACGATTACATCTTGGAAAACATCGGATAGACGAAAGTAAATCCTTAATTAGCATTTCTTTTATGGAAGTCAAGGAAATACAGAATCGAGAAATTTTACAGGCATACATGAAATATGAACTGGGAATTACTGGACAGGCAGTCAGCACGATTGTACGAAGATTTGTATGTATTAGAAATTTTATTGAACTGCTGGAACAAGAAAAGATACTGGCGATTCATGCAACTGTCGCAGAAGTAAAAAAGTATGCAGACGGCTTGCGAGAACGGGGAATACAGGCAAAGGGATTTAATGAAAGAATTTTCGGTATCGGTCATTTTTATAAATTCATGGAAGTTAAACAGTATATTACAAGAATGCCATTCCGAATTGAATATTTCCAACAAAAAGAAGTAATAGTACATCATGATCGTAGCGTTGAGGAAACAGTATATATGGAAATTTTGAAAAAATTATATCTTTTTCCAGAGCGATTACGATGTATGTTCCTACATCTGTGGTGTCTAGGATTACGGGCGAGTGAAGTGTGTACATTGAAAGGAAATGCTTATTATCAGCAGGGCGAGGATTATTGGATTCAGGTGTATCAGGTCAAAATGAAGAATTATAAAAGGATTCCAATCCCACAGGCACTTTATCAGATTATGAAAGTATACTTGAAAAAACATGAAATTCAGCCTGAAGAATTCATTTTTAAAAACAGCAGAGGTGGTGCTTGTCTATATGGTACATTCCGAACTCAGATGATAGAAGCGTGCCGGGAAAATAAGATTGCAAATGGAGAATATTTATTTCAATCACACGATTATCGACATACAGTAGCAACTATGTTTTATGACAGTCATGTATCACTGCAAAGTATCAGGGATTATCTTGGACATACTTATGAAGAGATGACAAGACAGTATATTGATTATATGCCGCAAAGGATTGCAAAAGCAAATGATGAGTTCTTTGAAATGCAAGGAAGTAGTTTAGCATCATGGCTAAAGAAAGAGGAAAAAGATGGAAAATGATATTATATACTTCAGCGATTTCCCCAATTTACAAGAAACAGGGACACGTAAGGATAATGGAAAATTTGATTTAACGTTGCTTCCAACGCAAGAATTAAAGGAAGAGTTTCGAGGTTATATTATGTATCGCTGCAAAAACGGAACGTTTAGAGCATTGATTCAGGATCGAACAGCTTATAATCATATTGCAAAGTTTTTGAACATCAGAATAAATCGGAGAATCAAAAGCCTTGGAGATAGAAATCCAGAAAAATGGATATCACTTTTAAAAGGCTGGATGTTAGAACAGGGAATAACTATTGTAAAAGAAAAGAAGAGTGTGTATGGTACAGTAAGCTATGGCGAAGCAGTGACGATATTATATTTCAGAAACGTACTGAAATTTTTAGGGCCAGAAGATTTACGGGATGAGATAGAAAAAGATGTTTGGGAACTAAAAAATCTGGATATTAAAATCAGATCCAATCCAATTTATAATGTAAAAACACTGGATTTCAGAAAAATATATCAGCCAGATATCAGGGAAGAATGTAAGAAAGCTGTTTATATGAATCTGCAGTATGAAGCAATAGGAACTGTACAGGGAGAATTGACAATAATGAGGATATTCTCAGAATATCTCCAAAAAGAGTATTCCAAAATAAAAAGCTGCAGTGAAATAGACAGAGAAGTGTTGGAAGAATTTTTGATACATCTGTCAACAAAAGATACTTCCCATAGTGCGAATAGTTCTTATGTAATTTCATTAAGACGACAGTTAGAGACAATCGGAAAAATTTACAGCTATGAAAGATTGGAGCATTTATTTATTAATACGGATATTCCACCGGAAGTAAATGCAGAATTTAGAGTGTATTCTGATGATGAAATGAAACGACTGAATGCGGAAATTACACAGATGGATGTACAGATTGCAAGATGTCTTCTGATACATCAGATGCTTGGAACTAGGATATCAGATACCCTTACACTGAGACCAGATTGTCTGACGAGAGAAAATGGCCAAGATATGATTGAAATATATCAAGTTAAAACTAAAAGATATAAAAAACCGATCAGTAAAGAACTTGCAAAACTGTTACAGAGTTCTATTGAATATACACAGGAAAAGTTCGGTGATACAGAATACATATTTGTTAATGAAAAAGAACCTGACCGCCCGATGCAGTATATGGCTATAAAAACAAAAGTCATGTCCATGATACAGGAAAAGCAGTTGAAAGATGATCATGGCGAATTATTCGGGTTTGGAACGCACATGTTCCGGCACTACTATGGCGTCAAACTTACAGAAATGCATCTGGATGACTGGACGATAGCGAGACTATTGGGGCATAAAAGACTGAATAATGTACAGCATTACCGGAAAATGAGCAATCAAAGAATGGCAGACGAAACCAGAGAAGTAAGACAGAGGATGAGTGACATCATATATATGAGTCTGGCAAGATGGGGTGAAGAATATGAGCAAATACGACAAGATGATTGAGGAAAATCAGAGAAAAAGTAAAGAGAAAATTGAACTGGCATTGCAAGCAATACAAGATATGCTGGCAAATAAAGAACGTATCAGCGTTCCAAAGCTGATGAAGAAAACTGGATTGTCGAGAGGATTCTTTTATAAAAATCCAACCGTCCGGGATACATTGAACCAAGCAGTAGAGCAACAGGCCGGAATGATAGATCCAAGAAGAGAAATTCTGAACATGGCGATGGAAAAACAGATTGAACTGTTGAACCAGAAGGTGGCAGCTCTGAGCAGAGAAAATAAGGAACTGAAGAGAAAGAACGAAAAGTTACAGAAGGCATTACGGAAACAGGATTTGAATTTTATTAAGAACTTATAACATTGAAAATAATAAGATGGAAGAGATGTGTGCAGACACATCTTTTCATCGTTGAGGATAAAATATATAGAATGAGAATGGGATTGTTTTATGGTATACTAAAAGTGAAATGCTAACTTTGATATGAGGTATAAAACAATATGACAGAAATACAAATTAAAAATTTAATTAAAGAATATGAAAAAGAATATATTGAGTTTATGGAAATTGAGAAATTACCACAGTATAAGATAGATTTTTTTGAAATTAATGTTGAGGAAAGCGATGCAGCAGGATTCGCTTCAGCCGCCCAAGCTTACTATAATACGAAAACAGATGAACATATATTAAGGATATGCAAAAGTTCGGAAATACCAAGGTATATTGTGTTTCATGAATTTACGCATATTTTAGATACGGAAATGTATGCAAAGCAAGATTCTTGGAAATATATGGCTTTGTCTGGTTATACAGAATATCATGCAGCACAAGTTGAATTGATGATAATGTTAGGAGCAGATAGTATACAAACTCAAGATTTTTCATTTACAGTTGATGTTGAAATAGGTAATAGTACAGTTAGGAATTACCTAAACTCAAGACATCAATTAGTAGTGAATATGATGAATAGAACAGATTTTCCAAGAGATATTGAAGCATTAAAAACAACGGTAGGTGTGCTATATAATTATTTTGGAGTGCGTTCTATATGTAAAATGTATGCGAAAGATTATACTGAAGAAGTGGATAACACAATTATTATTCAGAAACTTTCAAAAGTATTATTTGAAGAGATAAATAGCTTTATGGTTGGATGGTTTAATGAAGCACAAGTAGAGCTGAGCTTTGTGTCATATATGAAAATAATGTGGCCTATGCTTCAAAGCTATTTTGGAAAAGAATGAAAGATAGTAACAGTAAACACAGTTTTGTATACAGTTAAACCCAGTAAAATCAACGCATGAGGGGAACTGGCTACATTTTAATTCCCAATCTGGTGGTATGTGGCTCCGACAATCATCAATACATTTTTAGAAGCTTACGATTTCAGTGGTAAAAAGATTGTGCTTTTTGCAACATCCGGAGGAAGTGGATTTGGGAACACTGTGAAAGAATTGCAGTCATCTGCATCAGACGCAGTTATTACAGAAGGCAGACTGTTAAATTGTGGAACGAAACAGGAAATCGCTGAATGGGTAAACTCTTTATAAATAACAGCGTTATGGAGGTATACAGAATATGGGAAAAATAGTACAGACAGCAGGGAGAAATACACTTGGTGAATTCGCACCGGAATTTGCACATTTTAACGATGATGTACTTTTCGGCGAAAACTGGAATAACCAGGACATCGACGTAAAAACAAGAAGCATTATTACAGTGGTTGCTCTGATGGCTTCCGGAATTACGGATTCTTCTTTAAAATATCATCTTCAAAATGCAAAAAATCATGGTGTGACACAAAAAGAGATTGCTGCAGTGATCACGCATGCCGCATTCTATGCAGGTTGGCCAAAAGCATGGGCTGTTTTCAATCTTGCAAAGGAAGTGTGGGAAACAGGCGAAGGAGATTTGTCATACGAAGAGGAAGCGATGCGGGCGCATGCAAAAAAGATGGTATTTCCAATTGGTACACCAAACGATGGCTTTGCACAGTATTTTTCGGGCAGAAGTTTTCTTGCACCGATTTCTACTTCTCAGGTTGGAATTTTCAATGTGACATTCGAACCAGGATGCAGTAAACTGGATTATGTAGCATAAGAGTGTATAGCGTGTCTGTAGTCTGATTTTTGCCATAAATAAGTACAGGATACACAGAGAATAGAAAAGAATGTGTATTCAGTTAAATAAGAAATAGATAGCTGGTATGAGAGAACAAGGAGTCTTTCATACCAGTTTTTTTGTGGAAAAAGGGATAGGTTGCACAGGATCTGCCAGGAGATTTCAGTAGGTTTGGTGAATAGCTTTCTCCCAGAAGTGTGGTATAGTCTTGTGCTTGGAACAGGAAAACTACACAGAAGGGAGACACCGATATGACAGCACAGCCAGATATCATCTGGAATGAGCAATGCTTGGGGATACGGATAGGAGAACAGGTTTGCACCTATCTGAAAAAGCATGATGCGGAATACCAGAGACTGCAAAATAAAATACTGGAACTTACAGAGAGGTATCCAGTAATAGAAACATTTATGGAGTCGAATCAGGCAATCAGTCTAACGACAGAAGAGCATAAGGCAGTGCATCAATATTTCCGACTGGAAAGCGAAAAGGAAATGATAGAAGAACAGTACCATTTTTATATGGGACAGGCTCAAATGATCTCCTATGGAGCAATGCTTGGAAAAATTAAAAAAGCAATATTGGGAAATGATGACGGTGACACAAAGAAACTGCTGGAGTTGCTGCTGGATACCTGGATTGATGAGGTTGAAGATCAGCTGAAAGAAAATACAGTGTACCAGGGAATGCTTGAAAAAATATCGAAATATGAAGAACAGGTTCAGACAATGGGATTATCAAAAGAAAAGCGAAAAACAATAGACAAATACGTTACTGAAGTTAGTGAGAGATGGATATTATATGCGGAATCTTTATATCAGGCTGGCATGCAGAAAATTCTGGAACTATTAAATTTGTAAAAAAGGGACGGATAAAATGGGGAAGCACGAAAGGAACTTCCCCATTTGTCACTTCTATTCATCTTTGCCATCAATGAGAAATATGTATGAAACCTGAAAGATTTCAGCAATGGCTTTTAATTCAAGATCAGTGACATAACGCTTGTTTGTTTCGATTCTGGTGATTACATTTTTATCCATATCGTAACCAGCTAACTGGAGTTTATAGGCAAGATCACGCTGAGACATATTGTGGGTCTTGCGAAGTTCAATCAATCGCTGGCTAATCAGATTCTTCTCACCAGACTGTGTCCTTGGCTTTGGCATCTTAAATCTCTTCCTCTCTGGTAAAAGGATGGCTTGTCTCACTTTTTGCACCATCTGTATTGATTTTAACGATTGGACAAGGTAGAATCGGTTGTAAAAGTGAGACAAGAACAGAAGAGGGAGAAATATATGGAGCAGGTAAAAATAGAACAGTTTGCATTTTTATATTTATGCAGCGAGCATGATAAAAGGCTATTATTTAAGAAAGAAAAAATGCAGTTAGCTGATTTCGACAGGTTGACTTATCTGATTTATCATCTTGGTTTTAAGGAATATCACATAAAAGTTTGGATGGAATTTGCAGGAGACTTTAAAAAAGAATGGGATTGTTTGGAAGCACTTCAGGAAACAGGTGGATGTGCTGTGAGCATAGAAAATACAGAATCAGAGTCCAGATTGCATGAAATGTGGATTAGGGATTTTTGCAAAAATACACCAATGGAAATCAGAGAATGGCTTCGAGAATTAGCTTAAGAAATGTAAATAAAAATATACCCTAACTCATTTTTGTGGTATCATTATTAGTAGAGTTTGTGAAATTTGATTTTGCGGAAACCTGGAGTGATAAGAGATAAGTATAAAAGGAGCATATTGATATGAAGAATAGACGAAAGTTTTCTATTTTTATAAGTTCTACCTATGAAGATCTTAAAAAGGAAAGACAGGCATTGGTAGGTGTGGCACTAGAGAATAATTTTATTCCGGTAGGAATGGAGCAATTTCATGCTGCACCTACAAGTCAATGGAATGTTATAACAAAAATGATTGATGAGTGTGATTTTTATCTTCTTGTTATTGGTGCTAGGTATGGGTCAATTGATGAAGAAACTGGTATAAGTTACACAGAGAAAGAATACAATTATGCAAAAACTAAAGGATTACCAGTACTTGTATTGATTAAACAACCTTCGGCTATTTCTGAAAGTGAAAAGGATACCGGAAATGATAAGTATGATAAAATGAAGAAACTGGATGAGTTTAGAGAAAAAGTCAAAAATGATAAAAATACAGTTGATTTTTTCACAGATTTAAACAGTTTAAAGTATGTGGCATCACCGACATTTAGGAACGCCGTTAACTATGTTGATGATAACGCTGGATGGGTTCGATATCGAGATATAGTGGATATAATTAATGAAGAGGCAGAAGGACGAAATAAAGCAAATACTGAACTTGGAGAACATCAGCAGAAGATGCTAGATGACATGAAAGAGATGTTTTCTCAATTCTATAGTAGACTCACTGACCTAGAAAATAACCAGTTAACCTTGAAAGAAATTCCTACAGCAACAAGTGAAGATATCAAAAAATTGTTCCAGGTTGAAGATAATACGTTAATTATTGGAAATCCAGAAGAAAATAAATCAGTTGTAGGGCTAGATGATGTTGGGAACATTCCAGTGGACTCTGCCTTTTTATTAGTATATGCGGCTGATGGTGATGGGCAAATACTAAAGATACGGACACTTGGTTCACCTACTCAGATTTTTACATCAGGTAAGCAGTTTATGGCTGATAATTCAAAAAGAGAATCTGCGAGATGGGAAGAGGCTTTAGACAGACTTATAGAATGGGGCTGGGTTAAAGCTGTAGGGTATAAAGGTGAAATATTTGAATTGACCGGAACAGGTTATAGCAAAGCTGATTGGTTAAAGAACAATATGGCAATAGATACTTCAAAAGAACCGCTTGACGAGTTAAAAGAGTTTGAAGATTAATAAGAATTAAACTAATACAGTTATGCGTATTTATTTGCAAATATACATGGCTGTATTTTTTATTACGGGCAGGGCTCTTCGGGGTTCTGCCCTTTTTCTTTTTCCAGACCAAAAGACCACCTGCTGGAAAAGAACAAGAAAAACCTGAAAGGATGTGGTGACTTATTATTATAGGAATCGATCATGGATATTATGCCATCAAAACTCCCCATGTGTGTTTCCCGACTGGACTGACCGGGTACGATTATGAGCCGTATACCATGCAAAATGTCCTGCAGTACAATGGGAAATTTTATGTGTGTGGAACTGGGCGGCAGACGCTGGTGAGAAGCAAGACTTCCAATGACAATTATTATCTTTTGACAATGGCAGCCATTGCACAGGAGATCCGCTACCGCCGGGGAGAGAGGAAAACAGATGTGGTTCTGGCAGCCGGCCTCCCACTGGCAAGTTTTGGCAGGGAGAAAAAAGGTTTCCGGGAATATCTGTTTCGGAAAGAGCAGCCTCTGCGTTTCCGGTACGAGGATGAGAGCTATGAGATCCGGATTCAGGATGTAAAACTGTTCCCACAGGGATACTCAGCCCTGGCTCTCCACCCGGAATGTGTTCGGGACGAGCCTTCTGTTCTTCTCGCAGATATCGGTGGCTGGACCGTAGACCTGATGCGGCTGGACAACAGTGTTCCAAATGCCGCTACCTGCCGCAGCCTGGAACTTGGTGTGATCCGGTGTGTGGATGAGATCACCGAGCAGGTACGCAGAAATACCGGACTGTCTGTAACGGATATTCAGATCGAACGTGTTCTGAACGGCCAGAGCTGCAGCATGGACCCGGCCGCAAAAGAAATCATTGTCCGGCAGGGAAGGCTCTACACGGAGAAAATACTGTCTGCAATTATGGAAGCCGGGTTCGATCTGAAGGCAATTCCGTCCGTGATCATGGGCGGCGGAGCCAGCATTCTGAAACGGCACGTGACACCGCAGGACGGGCTGTGTCGGCAGATTTACCTGACAGACGTACACGCCAATGCTTCCGGCTATGAGCGGATTGTGGGGCAGATGTGCGCGAAGTAAAGAGACCCGTTTTCTCGTTCCGCCTGAACCTTGATAACCCAGATCACAAAAAGGCATGGGAGATCCTGCAAAGTGTTCCAGATGGACAGAAGAGCAGCTATCTGGTTCAGGTGATCTTAAAAGATCAGGAAAACAACCAGCTGGAGAAAAGCATCCGGCAGGCAATCCGGGAAGAACTGGCAGGTGTTTCCATTTCTGGCTCCGGGGAGAGTGTTTCAAAAAAGGAAGAAATCCCGTCCCAGATGCTGGATTTTCTCTCCGGGCTTGAGGATGCATTCTGAAAAAGTCAAGTCTTTCCTGGTGATAAAATAGCCAAATTTCAAGCAGTCAAATTAGTATAAATCACGGATTTTTGAAAGGGGTGATGCCTATTGAATGTTATTGGATCTGCATCCTTTGGGAGCTTTTGAGAGCCTCATATTCGTTGGGTATTGTGAATAGCTTTCTGTCATGTTTTAGGGTATGTTGTATGTAGAAAAAAGAAAGGAGAACGAACACAATGGAGATGAAAAACATATGCGGAAAAATTCCGGTAGAGCTGCATGAAAAGCTAAAACTGGAAGTCGAAGAGTTAGGAATCAGCATACCAAAATACCTTGAAATGGTAATCGAAGAACACATGACAAGAAAAGGAGAAAAGACGAACATGGCAGATTTAAGAACAGTAGCAGTACAGGTAACCGAGGATTTATTTTCCAGACTGAAAGCAGTCCTCGCCAGGAATGGCATGAAACAGAAAGACTTCTTAATCGGGCTTATCGAAGATGCAATCGAAAAAGAAGAAGCCAAATGGAAAGCAGAGTCAGAGGAAGCCGAAGAAACAGAAATGGAAGATCCTGAGACTGCGAAATCAGAACCGGATGAAGAGTCAGCAGAACCTGAAGCAGAAGAGCCTGAGACAGAAGCACTGGAAGCTGAAACAGACGGAGAAATGACAGAACCGGACGAAGCTGAAGCAGATGAAGAGCCGACAGAGCCAGAAAACGAAGAGCCAGCGGAAGCAGAGCCAACAGAACTGGAAACCGAAGAAGCAGAAGAATCTGAGCCAGAGGAAGCGGAATCAGAAGAATAGACATCACAAAACAGAAACCAAGAGACGGAAACGGTGCAGAGAAATCTGCACTGTTTTTTTCACAGCGAAGGGAGGCTGATAGCCGGAACAATTCGATTTTTTGACCTGTTCAGTGGAATCGGAGGATTCCGAGAAGGGCTGCACAGGGCAGGGGGCTTCACCTGTGTCGGACACTGTGAAGCAGATGCATATGCAGACCACAACTACCGGGTGCTGTTTGATACGGAAGGAGAGTGGTTCTGCAATGACGCAAGAAATATTGAAACAGAACGAATGCCGGACTTTGATCTTTTATGTGCGGGATTTCCTTGCCAGGCATTCTCAATCGCTGGACGAAGGGAAGGATTTGCCGATGCAAGAGGAACCCTTTTCTTTGAAGTTGCCAGACTGGTTGCAGACAAACGACCTGCGTATTTTCTCCTTGAAAACGTACCCGGTCTGCTTTCGCATGACAAAGGGCGGACGTTTCACACCATCCTCAGTACGCTATCTGAACTGGGGTATCATGTCGAATGGAAAGTGCTTAACAGCAAGGATTTCGGAGTCCCCCAGTCAAGGAAGCGGGTGTATATTGTCGGATATCTTGATGGAAGATGTGCCGGAAAAATATTACCTTTCCCAAAAGCAAATGGAACAGCTCTTATACAAGTCCATGCTGGCAAACAGGGAGAAAGAGTCTACGCAGAAGAAGGACTGAGCTGCACGCTGACCAGCGGGGCTGGTGGTATGGGCGGCAAGACCGGATTATACGAAGTCGGTATCCCAATCAAGGAAAACACCCGAAAAGGATACAAGATGGCCTACGAGGGGGACAGCATCGATCTCGGATATCCGGGAATCAACAGCCGCAGGGGAAGAGTCGGGCATGAGATCGCCCATACCCTGACGACCGGAAACCAGCAGGGAACACTGCATTTTGTAGATATCTCCCCTCCGCCGCTGGTGACAGACGTTGCAAGATGTCTGAATACCAGACAGGATTCCAGCATCCATAACCACAGGGGCGAAAGTTCCGGGGTGCTGGTGGAAGAACCGCCAAGGGCAGTGCTGACACCGGCCAGGGAAAAAGTCCGCCAGAATGGAAGAAGGATGAAAGAACCGGAAGAGCCAATGTTCACCATTACGGCAACTGACCGTCATGGAGTGATTTACCACGGCAGAATCCGCAGGCTGACGCCAAGGGAGTGTCTGCGGCTGCAGGGATACCGGGATGGTCAGATTTCCAAGATGGAAAAAGAAACATCGGATAACCAGCTTTACAAGCAGGCCGGTAATGGTGTCACTGTCAATGTCATTGAAGCAATAGGCAGAAATTTGAAAGCAGTAGATGAAGAGATCCAAAGCGGCTCACCTGTTCCAGAAGCGAAGGGTGGGTGAAGCAGATCGACCTAAAAGACCAGTATTTTGGTACAGAGATTGAGATGACAGGTATCAGCCGCTATGATGCGGCTGTTGCGATTGGAAGAATGTTCGGAACAGAGCCATATCATATCCGTTCTTACGATTCCTGGTGTGTAAAAGATTCAGATGGAAAAACGTGGAAATTTTCAAGGGACAGCAGTATCGACTGTGAAAGGCTGGCAAATGGTACTGTAATAGATGCCGATGGAGATTATTCGACAGAAATGGTATCCCCGAAATTGGAATATTCGGAAATGGGGAAACTCCAGGAAGTGGTGCGGTGTGTCAAAAACGCAGGTGCTTTTGTCAATTCATCCTGTGGCATGCATGTCCATGTGGACGCATCCAATCATACACCAAGGAGTCTGAAAAATGCACTGACGATCATGTACTGCAAAGAGGATATTCTGTTCAAAGCCTTAAATGTACAGACGAGAAGGGAAGATGAGTATTGTCAGAAAGTCCGTCCTATGGTAGTGGAGAAGATCCGCCGGATGCCAAACAGCACCATCACGATGGAAAAATTCAAAAGGGCATGGTATGAGGGAAATGACGGAAGCTCCGAGCATTACAACTGGACAAGGTATTATGCCTTAAACCTACATGCTGTTTTTTCCAAGGGAACACTGGAATGGCGTTGTTTTGAAAGCACCCTCCATGCAGGAAAAGTCCGGTCAAACATTACGCTGGCACTTGCCATATCCGCACAGGCGGTCAACCAGTCCTGTACCCATGCCAAAAAGACGGAGATCGGGGATAACCCGGCATTTACATTCCGTACCTTTTTGCTCCGTCTCGGACTAATCGGGGACGAATACAAAAATGTGCGGAAGCATCTGCTTGCTAACCTCGACGGCGATAAAGCATGGCGGTATGACAAAAGCACATATGCCTGTCTGCAGAAGCCAGGACGGACAGAGGACGCAAGATAACAGAATAATGAGAACAGACAGGCCGGGTGGGAACATCCGGCTGTTCTTATGAGAAATGAAGAAAAATAAGAAAGAGGTAGAAAACATGAAGAGCAAATATCGATTCAGGCGGATCCTTTCAGGGGTGATGGCGGCAGTCACCATCTTATCCACGGTCATTTCACCGTTGACCGTTTATGCTTCGGAAGAGCCGAAAACGGCAGAACCGCCAGCTTATGAATCCGTAAAGGATCTGCTGGATGAAGAGGAAGTGGTAAAAGCCAACGATCTGGAGCTGGAAGTCGGACAGGAGTTTGATGTTTCCAGTGACCGCACGAATCTGGAAATTAAGGACGAAAGCAAAGTCAAAGTGATATTCCAGAAAGCAGAGAATGACGCCGGGGAGAACTTCAGCACCAGCCATGCAGACACTTACCATGCCGTTTATTATGTGGAGCCAGTCAACCAGAACCACCCGGTTTATCAGATTGGGAGAAATCTGATCGTAAAAGAGCCTGTGACAGCAGCTCAGAGTGAACCGCAGACAGAACAGGCAGTTACCGAAGAGGATACAGGTTCTGATGATGAGGAAGCTGCCTCGCAGGAAGAAACTGAGACAGTGCCTGTAGAGACAGAAATTGTTGAGCCGGAGACAGCTGAATCTGAAACAGAAGAACCGGAAGAAACAGAACCCGAATTTCAGGGTGGACTTTCTGAATCTGAGTTTGATGCCGCATTAGAGGAAGCCGAAACAGAAAATACAACCGATAAAGAATCCGGGCTGACACTCAGCGATGTTCTGGAGCAGGCAGGGGAACAGGATATTGACCTTATGGCAATGGAAGATGGGGAAACCGTTTCTTTCACCGCAGTCAATACCAGTACAAGAGCAACACAGGATGTAGATGTGACAAGAGGGACTGCATACTATTATGCAGACTACGGTCTGGGTTCTTATGTAACCTATAAATATACCGTAAAATTTGGAAACGTGTCTGCAACTGCCTACTGTGTGCAGCCGTCAAAAGCAGGACCTGGGGATGGTGTTTATAAGATCACCAAACTGGGTGACAGCAAAGCACTGGCAAAAGTATGCTACTACGGCACAAAAGCATCCGGCGAAAATGGATTTTTCTCAGAGAAACATCCTGATTTTTCCGCTGGAAAACAGTTTATCATTGTCCATCTGGCTGCGTCTTATGCCAATAACAGTAGTGACGCTTTTTCCGGTACGAATGCAACCGGACAGGCTCTGGCAATGGAACTCTACAATTATTGCATGAGCCAGCCGGAGATACCGGAAGTGGACATGAGTTTCTCCAATGCAGATGTTACCGCATATATCAGCGGCAACAGCCAGAGAACAGAAGAGATCACCTTTAAGGCATCCGAACTGCAGACCATCACCATGAAACTGCCTTCCGGTGTCAAACTGCATAATGTGACAACGGGAAAAACAAGCAGTGCAGGTGCATCCGTGGAGATCTGCGGCGGTACCAAATTCTACTTATCTGCACCGCTGACACAGGCAGTGGATGTCAAAGGGGAATGGTCTGTTACCATGAAGGGAAGCATCATCAAAGACTATTCCGCTTACAAGATCACAACCGGAAGCGAGACACAGGACCTTGCCCTGGTATTTGGCGAGGGCGTGACCGATGAGAAGTATGTAGATTTTAAAGTGTCATGGGTAAAACAGGCAACTCTGGAGATCGTAAAGAAGGACCGCAAGAGCAACAAAGCCATCGCAGGTGCAGTTTATGGCGTTTACAGTGACAAGGATGGAAAGAACTTGATCACAAAGATGCCGGCCACAGATGCCAACGGAGCTTCCAGCGTTACGATCACCAAAACACAGGATACCGTATACCTGAAAGAGATCTCCGTACCAAACGGATATCTGCTGGATACCAAAGCCTACGATGTGAAACTGGTCATCGGAGATACTGTAAAACAAACCGTTACCGATGCAGAGCAGATGGCAAGCCTGACTGTTTATAAATTAGGAGAAGTCCTGACCGGAGCAAAGGTAACTGATGATGGTGTTTCCTTTGTTTATACCGAGCAGAAACAGAAGAGTGCGGTTTACAATGTTTATGCCGCAGCGGATATTGTATCCGCAGACGGAACCGTCATTTATAAAAAAGACGCACTGGTCAAAGCCGGACTTACTACCGGGGATGACGGAAGTGTCACACTGGATAATCTATATCTGGGAAAATATGTGGTAAAAGAAATGCAGGCACCACAAAATCTGATATGCACAGGCGAAAGCCAGGAAATCACCCTTTCCTATGCCGGAAGCAATGTGGAGAAGGTCATGGGAAGCGTGACATTCAAAAATGACCGCCAAAAAGCAAGCGTAAGCGTATACAAACAGGATAAGGAAACCAGGAAATACCTTCCGGGCGGCACTTATGGCCTGTATGCCGGAAACGACATCAAAGCAGCGGACGGAACCGTTGTGGTCAAAAAAGATACCCTCATTGAGAAGGTAGTGACCGGAACAGACGGAAAAGCCGTATATCAGGCAGACCTGCCGATCGCTAACAGCTACTACATGAAAGAGGTTTCTGCACCGGCCGGATATACCAGAAACAGTGAGGATGTGTACTCTTTTACGTTCCAGTACACCACAGACAAAGAGGCAACCGTTTCTTTCAGCCACACGTTCCAGAACGAGCGTGTCAATGCGAAGATCAAACTGGTAAAAGAGGATTCCGAAACCGGAAAGACCGCACAGGGAGATGCAACCCTTGAGGGTGCGGTTTACGGACTGTATGCCCGTGAGGATATCGTTCATCCGGATGGACAGACAGGTGTCCTTTACCCGGCAGGAACGCAGATTGCAACCCTGACTACGGATACAGAGGGAAATGCAGAAATCGCAGACCTCTATCTCGGAAAGTATTACGTGAAAGAATTGACGCCGCCTGTTGGATATCTGGCAGACCCGGAAGAACATGATCTGGAGTGTAATGACGAGGGAGATCTGGTTCAGACGGTAGAACGTACCGCAACTTCTCTGGAAGATGTGATCAAACAGCCGTTCCAGGTCATTAAAGCAGCCAACAATGGTAAGACCGATGCCGATCTGTTAAAAGGTGTGGGATTCAGTGCATATCTGGAGAGCAGCCTGAAGAAAAATAAGGACGGTTCCTATGACTTTGCATCTGCAACTCCGGTTGTACTGACCGCAGACGGACAGACAGAAATGTTCACGGATGAGCGTGGATATGCATGCTCCATTCCGCTTGCATACGGAACCTACATTGTAAGGGAGACCACCACACCGCACAACTTCAAACCAGTCGATGACTTTAAGGTTGTGATCTCGGAAAACAATCCGGATCAGCCGCAGGTATGGCGTGTGCTTCTGGACGAAGAGTTTGAAGCAAAATTAAAGATCGTCAAAAAAGATGACGAGACAAAGAAATCTGTCCTGGTTCCGAATACTGAGTTTAAAGTATACGATCTGGATAACAAGAAATATGTGGAACAGGTGACCACCTACCCATCTACTATGGTACATAAATCTTATTTTACGGATGAGAATGGATACCTGATCCTGCCACAGAATCTGGCTTGTGGAAATTACCGCATCGAAGAAGTGACTGCACCGGATGGATACACCCACAGTGCCAATACCGTGGAAATCAAGGTAGACAGCGATACTGCATACCAGGAAGATCCGGTCAGCGGTGACCTGATCATCGAGGTGGAATTCGAGAACCACCCGGCAAAAGGCAGACTGACCATCCACAAGGAAGGAGAAGTAGTCAAAGGTTTTGACAAGGATTTCACCTATGAGGAAGCCAGCCTTGCAGGAGCCGTGTTTGAGGTTTATGCCGCAGAAGATATCTATACCGCAGACCATCAGAAAGATGAGAACGGCAACCGTTATCTGGAATATGCCAAAGACACACTGGTGGCAACGGTGACAACCGATGAAACCGGAAGTGCCGTAGTAGAGAACCTTCCGCTCGGCAAATACCGTGTAGAAGAGAAAAAAACGCCGGAGGGCTACACCTGGAATGCCAAAGGCGAAGAAGTAACTTTTACCTATGCCGGACAGGATACCCCAGTCGTAGACGAAGAAGTGACTTTTACCAATGAACGCCAGAAAGTAAGCATCACCGTGGAAAAACAGGATGCAGAAACAGGAAGCACGGTAGCTGGAGCTACATTCGGTCTTTACAATAAGAACGAGATCAAATCCGGTGACAAGATTATTGTGAAAGCAGATACCTTATTACAGGAGATCACAAGCGATGAAAAAGGACAGGCACACTTCACCCTGGACCTGCCGCTTGGAACTTATTATGTGAAAGAAATTTCTGCACCGGATGGTTTTGTATCTTCTGACGAGATACTGGAATTTGATGCCACCTATCAGGGGCAGGACATTCCGACCATCAAGCTGAAATCTGTGAAGAAGAACCAGCCGACCACCATCGAGGTGACAAAATCCGACCTGACCACAGGCGTAGAGCTGAACGGGGCATCCCTTTCTGTTCTGGACAAGGATGGAAATGTGATCGACAGCTGGACTTCCGTAAAGGATGAGCCTCATGTGATCAAATACCTGACCGTTGGAAAAACTTATACCCTCCGTGAATCTCTTGCACCGCTTGGTTATTTAAAGACCACGGATGTGGAATTCACCGTTCAGGATACCGCAAAAGTACAGAAAGTGGAAATGAAAGACGATGTGCCGAAAGCCCTGCTGATCGTAAACAAGAAGGGTGAATTCCTTGATAAGATCACCCTGCTGGACAATGTCAAAGGCGTTGTAGAGCATCTGTTTGAGTACATCACAGGAAGCCTGTCAGACGTTACCTTTGAGATTTACGCTGCAGAGGATATCAAAGCAGCCGATGGTGTAAGCCCGGATTATTATGCTAAGGACGAGCTGGTGGCAACCGTGACTACTGATGCAAACGGTGTTGCAGAAGTATCTGACCTTCCGGTTGGAAAATACTATGTCAAAGAGGTGGGCACAGCATATGGTTATGTGCTGGATGAAGAACCACGATATGTAGATCTTTCCTACCGTGACCAGGATACCCCGGTTGTCGTATACGATGAGGACTGGCAGAACAACCGTCAGAAAGTAAAAGTGAACGTCCTGAAGAAAGAAAAGGATACCGACCGTGTATTAAAAGGCGGCATCTTTGGACTGTACACCAGAAACGACATCCTGTCCGCATCTGGAAAGGTGCTGATGGAAGCAGATACCCTGATCGAGTTAAAAACAACAGATGCAGATGGAAAGATTTCCTTTATTGCAGACCTGCCGATCGACGGAACCTATTATGTGAAGGAGCTGTATGCACCGGATGGATTTGTCACCACCGGAGAAGAGCAGGAATTTGTTTTTGAGTACCAGGGGGATAAAGAAGTAGAAGCATCCTATGAATTTGTATTTGAAGATGAGCCGACAACCGTGGAGCTTTCCAAAACCGATCTGACCACGGGCGAGGAACTGCCGGGAGCCAGATTACAGCTGACGGATGAAAACGGGGCTGTTGTTGAGGAATGGACATCCACCAAGGAGCCGCACATCATCAAAGAACTGGTTGTAGGAAAATCTTACACCCTGACAGAAAACAAGCCGGCCGATGGATATGCCACTGCGGAAAGCATCACATTCACCGTAGAGAATACTGCGGAGATCCAGAAACAGGTAATGGAAGATGACGTGACCAAAGTGAAGATCAGCAAAACGGATATTACCGGAGATAATGAGATCGAAGGAGCCAAACTGACCATCACAGATGAAAATGGCAACATCGTAGAAACCTGGACTTCCGGTAAAGAGCCGCATTATATCGAAAAACTTCCGATTGGTAAATACACCCTGAAAGAAGAGCAGGCTCCAAACGGTTATGTCGTTGCAGAGGAGATCACCTTCGAGGTGGCAGATACCGCAGAGATCCAGAAGGTAGCCATGAAAGATGACACCGCAAAGGGACGTCTGATCATTGAGAAAACAGATAAGGATACCGGAGCAGCACTGAAAGATGCAGAATTTGAACTGAGGGATGCGGATGGCAAAGTGGTAGAAACCCTGACCACTGATGAAAACGGCCATGCAACCAGCGGACTGCTTGCAATCGGAACTTATAAGGACGGCAAATTTGATAAGGCAGCCACCTATTATCTGGTTGAGACCAAAGCACCGGAGGGCTATCAGCTGGATGAGACCAAACATGAGGTGACATTTACCTATGTAGATGACAAAACTCCAGTGATCGAAGTCATCCAGAAAGTGACGAACGAGAAGCTGCCGGAGGATACCCCGTTTGTAAGCAACCCGAAAACAGGCGATGACACCAACCTCTGGATTCCGGCCCTGTGCCTGATTCTTTCCGCAGGCGGTCTGATCGGCATGGGTGTGGCATCCAGAAGAAAGAAGAAAAAAGGGGGCAGATAGGCTGAAACAATTATATTTTGCGTATGGAAGCAACATGGATCTGGACCAGATGGCATATCGGTGCCCAAAGGCGGAGGTGGTAGAAATCGTCCGCCTGGAGGGGTATCGGCTGACCTTTGCAGCCGCAGGAAGCGGCCTTGCCACCATCTTCCCGGAAGAGGGAAGCCATGTGGACGGCGTCCTCTGGTCACTGACCGGGGACTGTGAAAAGAGCCTGGATCTTTATGAAGGCTATCCTGATTTTTACGACAAGCAGGAGATCACTGTCAAGAACAAAGATGGAAGAGAGATCAAAGCCATTGTCTATATCATGACAAAAGATTACATGCAGAACTTTAATCCGCCCGGACGGTCGTACCTGACTGGGATCTTAAAGGGCTGCAGACAGAACCAAATCCCGACAGAGCCGATCCTGAAAGCAGCAAGGAAACCGCCTGTGCCGGGAAAGACGCAGAAGAGTCAGCCAAAGAAGCAGAGAAAAGCCGGACAGGAACGATGAAGAAAAAACCAAAGACAGGAATCTTACAGAGGTTTTTCAAGATCATCTGCCTTGCAGTGACGCTGACAAGTGCCGGGTTTCTGATTTACCACATGGTATATCTTCCAATGGAGAACAAAAAGCTGGTGGCAGAGCTGAAAGGGAATTTCCCGGAGCCGGAAGCTCCGGGAGCCTCAGGCTCTGAAAAGAAAGACCAACCAGCTGGAAGAAAATGCCCGGTGGCTGCGGTAGACCTTGTTTCTCTTCGGGAACAATACCCGGATGTGCAGGGATGGCTGACAATACCGGATACCGGGATTGATTACCCGGTGCTTCAGTCCGAACAGGAGAATGGGGAGTTTTACCTGAAACGGAATTACAAAAAGGAATATGACATCAACGGAAGCCTGTTTTTACAGGCAGACTGTAAAGTGTCTGAAAGTCGGAACCTTATCATTTACGGTCACAACATGAACAGTGGGGCAATGTTCGGAAATCTGGACTTATATGCAGATGAAACGTACTATCAGGAGCATCCCTTTGCTTATCTTCAGACAGAGGATAGCATTCAGGAATACCGAATTGTCACGGTGCTGAAAGCAGACAGGAATTTGTTCCCATTCCAGCAGAAACTCGCAGATGCGGAGGCAGTGCAGGAATATTTAAAAGCAGCTAAGCAGAGGGAAGTGTTCGAAACCGGGGATGATTACCTGAAGTGTATATACGATAAGGTTTTGACGCTCGTCACGTGTTCATATGAATGGAGCGGTGCCAGGAACATCGTCCTGGCGGTGCCGGTTTCCGGGGCAGTGTGGAGTCAGAAGTGTTCGTAAGTACCAGAAAAGTGCAGAAAATGAGACAAATAATGACCGCACGGGCAGGGATGTGTTCAAAACAGGGGGATTATGTAAGGGTGTGCATTGGTAGTATTTAGGTTGAAAAAAGTGTCTGAAAGTACCAGAAAAGTGCAGAATGTGAGACAACTTATAACCCAGATCCGGCAGAAAGTGTTCCAGAAAGGAGCGTTTCCTGCCGTTATTATTTACTTGGAAAGGATGGTAACGATTATGAAACGATTTTATACAGCAGAATCCGTAACAGAAGGACATCCGGATAAGCTCTGCGACCTGATCGCAGACAGCATTCTGGACGCGTGTCTGAAAGAGGACGAAAATTCCAGAGTGGCCTGCGAGGTGCTGGCGACCAAAAGGAACATCATTGTAGCAGGAGAGATCACCAGCCGATTTGAGCCACAGGTGTTTGAAATCATCAAAAAGGTGCTGGAGAGTGCAGGCTATGAAGCAGAGGAAATCCACATGGATGCCCTCATCCACAAACAGAGTCCGGATATCGCCGGGGCAGTGGAGAGATCCAGAGAACGAAGGGCAGGGACTGTTTCTGTTCAGAGCGGACTTGCCAGCGGTGCCGGGGATCAGGGCATCATGATTGGCTACGCCTGCGATGAGACACCGCAGCTTATGCCGATGCCAGTGGTTCTGGCGAACCGCATTGTAAGGGAACTGTCTGCAAGCCGTAGAAGCGGATATATCACGGGAATCTTGCCAGATGGAAAGGCGCAGGTGACCGTGGAGTATGAAGATGACAGACCTGCCCGGCTGGATACCGTCATTGTGTCCTGCCAGCATGAAAAGGAAAAATCCCTTCGGAAGCTGGAGCATGAGATCCGGGAGAAAGTGTTACGCCCGGCACTCCGTATGCTGCCACCGGATGAGGATACCAAGATCCTGATTAACCCATCGGGCAGATTTGTGTGCGGAGGTCTGGATGCAGACACCGGACTGACCGGAAGGAAACTAATGGTGGATACCTACGGCAGCCTGGTACCGCATGGCGGCGGTGCATTCTCCGGGAAGGATTGTTCCAAAGTTGACCGTTCCGGGGCATACATGGCCCGTTACATCGCCAAAAACATGGTAGCTGCCGGACTTGCCAGCCGATGCCAGGTGTCCCTTGCCTATGCCATCGGGGTTGCCCAGCCAGTCATGGTGCAGGTGGATACCTTTGGAACCGGAAAGATCTGTGCGGATGACTGCCTCGCCGCTGCGATTCCTCTGGTGTTTGGGCTTACCCCAAGCCAGATTAGTGACACCCTGCACCTGAAGCGGCCGATCTACCGACAGAGTGCCGTGTTCGGGCATTTTGGAAGAAAGGAATTCCCGTGGGAGAAAACGGATAAGGCAGAGCAGCTCCGGGATACCGTGATGTAATGCCGTGGATTCCGGAAGAAGAGATCAAACGGGCAAGGGAGATCACCGCCATTGAGTACCTGAAGAAATACCAGCCGAACCGCCTGAAAAAATCTTCAGCCAGAAATGAATGGGAGCTGACAGACCACGATAGCTTTAAAATCAACGAGCTCACCAGCCAGTGGCACTGGAAATCCAGAGATATCGGGGGAACCAGTGCATTAAATTTCCTGATCCATGTAGATGGGTGTTCCTTTCTGGAGGCAGTGCAAATGCTGAAAGGTGAGTATCCCACCTACATCCCTCCGCCTGTGGAGACAAAGCCCCAAAAGCCGTTTGTCTTGCCGCCAGCCAGCCCGGACTGCCGCAGGGTGTTCCGATATCTGAAAGAGCGGGGCATCAGCAGCGAGGTCTTACAGCAGTGTGTTCATCTGGGAATCCTGTATGAAAGCCTGCCCTATCACAATGCTGTGTTCGTAGGCAAGGACGAAAATCAGGTGGCAAGGTATGCTTTCCTGCGTGGGATTTACGATGCCAGCGGAAAGTCTTTTAAGATGGAACAGGCCGGAAGCGAAAAGGCATACGCTTTTTGTGTTCCGGCACAAACAGGATGCAGACGGGTTGCTGTTTATGAAGCCTGTGTGGATGTGCTTGCCCACATGACATTGGAACAGAGACAGGGAAGCCGGGATAAGTACCGTCTGGAACTTGGCGGGATCAGCGCACCAAAAGAAGGGCAGAGCCAGCGGAGCATGAAAAAGCCGCAGGCATTGGAACATTTTCTGTCCCAGCACCCGGAGATCACCGAGATCGAAGTGTGTACCGACAATGACTTTGCCGGACGGTGGGCGTGTGAACATATCCGAAAAGCCTACGAGGGAAACTATCAGATCATCGAGAACCTGCCGGAGATCGAAGGGGCAGACTGGGCAGACGTGGCAAAGATGGCTGCCCGTACACCAGAGAAACGGCAGAACAGAGAAGCGAGGTGGTGCCTTGAAAGATAAAATAGAAGTGGAAATGCTGTCACCTCTGATGGCAGAGTTTATTCCGGACTATTCAGACATTGTGGATCTGGATGATGCGGAGCCATTGGAAGGACCTGACCTGGTGCAGTATCAGACATCCATAGCAGAAAAGGTTGATGAAATCAACCGGCTCGGTATGCCTGACAACCAGCCATGCAACCTGATTGATTATTTTGACCGAAACAAGGACATTAAGGAAAAAGTGGAACGCATTACAATGGCGGTAAAAGAACAGGAGGGTGTTTTATATGGCTGTGCAAACCTGACACTCCGGGAGAATCTGACCCCAGAGGAATACCGTGTGGTGGGGCAGTATCTGAGAGGGCAGTACAGCGATGGCTGGGGAGAAAGTCTGGAACAGCGGGAGATCAAGGTAGACGGTGGTGAATTATACTTACATTTCTATGTTGGTGCCGGCTCGGATTTCCAGATACAGGTGAAAGCACCAGAAAACGAGATGCAGGAAAAGCAATCGAAACCAAAGCCGTCCCATCTGAAGCTGAAACTCTTAGGGCATGACGGAAATATTTTCTCAATCCTTGGCGATGCCTCAAGATTGCTCAGATGTGCCGGGATGTCCGAACAGGCCAACGAGATGGCAGACCGTGTCCACAAGAGTGGCAATTATTATGAAGCACTGGGAATCATCAGCGAATATGTGGAAACCGAACTGTCGGATCACCATGAACCGCCCAGAACGCCGAGAAAAGAAATACCGAAAAAAGAGGATACCTGCCGATGAGCAGTTCCCTAAAGAAAAGCACTTCCAGAGAAATCTGGAAAATAAGCGACCGAAAGGATGATGCCTATGGGAAATACCCTGAAACTTGAAGATCTTTTAAAACCGGACTGCCTGCCGGATGAGTCTGCCGGAGGGGCGAACTGGCGTATCCTGCATGGGGATACCTTAAAGCTGGTAAAAGGATTCCAGCCGGGAATTTTTGATGCAGTCGTGACCGATCCGCCTTATGCGTCTGGGGGAACCAAGCAGAATGAACGCAACCGTACCACTAACCAGAAGTACAGCAGTATGAAAGCGGAAAACGCCCTGCCGGATTTTGATGGGGATAATAAGGACCAGCGTTCCTGGACCCACTGGATGGCAGAATGGCTGTACGATGTGCGGAAAGCCTGCAAGAGAGGGGCTCCGATCTGCCTCTTTATTGACTGGAGACAGTACCCGTCCATTACCGATGCCCTTCAGTGGGCAGGCTGGATCTGGAGAGGAACCGCAGTCTGGGACAAGGGAAACTCCCGTCCGCAGAAAGGCAGGTTCCGCCAGCAGGCAGAGTATATTGTATGGGGAAGCAACGGCCCGATGCCGATCAACCGCCCGGTGTCCTGCCTTCCGGGTGTGTTCCGTTATGGAAATCCACAGAACCGCATCCATGTGACAGAGAAGCCGCTCCAGCTGATGAAGGATGTCATCCAGATCTGCGAGCCGGGCGGCCTGATCTTAGATCCGTTTGCCGGAGCTGGTACTACCATCCTTGCGGCGGCAGAGTCAGGCTATCAGGCGGTCGGCATCGAAGTGACGGATGTGTATTATAAGCTGGGAAGCGACCGTGTTCGCATTGCACTGGAAGCATTGGAAGAAGCGGAAAACGAAGAATCGCAGTAACCGGATGTCTGCCAGACATCTGAAAAAAGAAAGAAAAGAATCCAGATGTCCACAAGACATCCACAGAGCCAGAATGCTTTGTGGGTGTTTTTTAGATCATGCCGGATAGAGGTAAACTGTCCGGTCAGGAAAGGAGATGGTCGTATTGGAACAGGCACTTGCTTATGTCTGCTGTTCTGCAGAAGAGGGAAAGACCAAAGTACAGCGGTACTGCAGGAAGATCTACGAATTGGGATATGTGCCGATCTGCCCGCAGTACAGCTTTTCCCCATTCCTTGATGATGGGGACGCAGAGGATATGCAGGCCATGCGGAGAATGTCCCACCAGATCTTAAGGCGGTGCAGGATGGTGGTCGTCTGCGGAAAAGAGACCACCGGGACGATGAACACGGAGATCAGCATGGCTGACAGACTCCATATCATCTGTACCACACTGGATGGGTTGAGCAAAATCAAGGAAAATGAATGATTCAGAAAAACGACTGGTTCAGAGGGGACGAAACCGGATGCGACTGGTTTTGCAAGCATAGCGTTTGGATATCCAAGCGCACTTTGGGGAGAACCCCAATCCCCCATACCGAGCCGTAAACAGACGAAAGGAGAACGAAAAAATGTTGGGATTTATACTTGGCACAATGACTGGAGGAGTAATGGGCGTTTTTGCAATGTGTCTTTTCATAGCTGGAAAGCGGGAGGACGAGGCGCTGGAGCGGTGCCGGATAAAACGGAAAGAGATCATCGACCACGGCGTGTGCATCTGTTTTGTAAACAGCCAGGGAGAGGAACTGTTCCGTCTGGCAGACGGGGAGAGCCTTGTGCAGAATGCCCCAAATGGAGAGCGGAACGTATCCACCTGCCACTATCTGGATGCCGATTCTGCTATGATCGATGGGAAGAAATGGAACCTTCTGGAATTTGCAAAAGAGATGGAAAAGAGGGGAATCATGCTTGCCCCGATGGAGCTGTGCCAGGTACCGGAAAGGGGGTGAGGCCTATATGAAGAAAAAGATCATTGCTGCAGCCGTAGCCATTGGCGTGCTGACAGGATTCCTGATCTGGAAAAACCGTGAAATGTAATGGAGTAATCAATAACCCGTTGGAAAGCAGGTGAAGAGATGAGAAAAAGAAACCATGTGATACCAGTCCGCCTCAATGCAAAGGAGCTGCGTTTTCTGGAAGAACAGGTAGAAAAAAGCGGCCTGTCCCGTGAGGAATATATCCGTTCCATCGTCATGGGCGGCGAAGTCCGGGCAAGACCCTGTGAGCATCATGCAGAGCTTTTACGGAAAATATCCGGTCTGTGCAACAATGCCAACCAGCTTGCCCATGTAGCCAACGGCTGTGGGATGGCCGGGGAAGAGAGTATCCGGGAAATGCTCCGCATGACGAAAGAGACATGGAGGCTGGTCAAAGAGGAATGGTAGCCGATGGCATACACCAGTATCATCCCGGTCAGCCGTCTGGACAATTCCATCACTTACATCCGAAATAAGGATAAGACCACAAAGAAAGGGCAGAGTGCCGGCTCTCTGGAAGAAGCCATTGATTACGCCATGAACCGGGACAAGACAGAGCGTTCCGTTTTTGAGGATGCCATCGGCTGTGTCTGCGAGACTGCCTATCAAGATATGGTAGAAACGAAGAAACGCTACCACAAGATGGACGGGGTACAGGGCTACCATCTGGTGCAGAGCTTTGCCAAAGGGGAAGTCACCCCGGAACTGGCACACCAGATCGGCATGGAGCTGGCAGAAAGGCTCCTTCAGAGAAAATACGAAGCAGTCATCACCACCCATCTGAACACGGAGCATTACCACAACCACATCGTGTTTAATTCCGTTAGCATGGAAGATGGGAAAAAGTACCACAGCAACAGCAGGAGTTACTATGAGGATGTGCGGAAAGCTTCGGATGCCTTATGCCTGAAATACGGCTTATCTGTCATCGAGCCGAAAAACGGCAAAGGGAAGTCCTATGCCCAGTGGATGGCAGAACAGGACGGAAAGCCGACCTGGAGAACCTCGATCCGTCTGGATATCCGGGATGCGGTGGCAGAAAGCTTCACATGGAAACAGTTTCTGGACCAGATGAAGCAGAGGGGATACCAGTGGAAGCTGAACCGGAAGTACATTGCATTAAAAGCACCGGGGATGGAACGGTATATCCGTCTGCGGAGCCTGGGGAAGCATTACTCAGAAGAGAGTATCCGGCAGTGGATCTTACAGCCAAAGAGCAGGACACCTGCTGGGAAAGAAGGAATTTCCCGAACCCCGAAAAAGAAGCTAAAGGGGATACAGGCCCTGTACTATTCCTATCTGTATCAGATGGGTGTTCTAAAGCAGAAGCCGAAAAGGATCTCCCCGGTGCTCCGGGCAGATATCCGGAAACTGGATGCCAGGATCGAGCAGATGGAATTTCTCCAGAAGCATCAAATCACCACCCGTGAAGAACTGCTCGCCTACCGTACCCCGTTGGAAGAACAGGTGCAGGCACTCACGAAAGAACGGAAGCGGCTCTACCGGAGCGAACCGGACGGTGTCAGGATCGGTCAGATCAACAAAGTACTGAAGCCGCTTCGGAAGGATATCCGCATTTGTATCCGGATCGAACAGCAGTCCAGAGAGATGGAAGAGCGGATGCGTCTGGCAGAGCAGATCCAGAGACAGGCAGAACAGGAAGAAGATAAGACGGAGAAAACCAGACAAAAGGAAACAGAAAGCAGGTGAACGATATGAATTATGGAGGCGATGCGGCGGACCAGATCGTCCGGTATTCCCTGGACGGCGTGGACCACGGGCTCAGGCTTTCGGGTACGCTGGCAAAGCATCTGGCGGTATTTGTTGCCGCCGTATTAAAAGACCAGAAGAAAACGAGGGGCAAGACCAGAATGGTGCGGATGTTAAAGGAGAACAAGCCATTGAAGTTCTTCACTGTGCCATCTGACCGCCTGCGTGAATTCTGCAGTGAGGGCAGGAAACGAGGACTGCTCTATGTGATCATCCGGGATAAAAAGAACCCGGAGATGAGCGAGGTCATGGTCTTTGCCGATGATGCAGCCAAAGTCAACCGTGTCATGGATAAGATGAACCTTGATTTTGTAAGGAGCGAAGTCGGGGAAGCTGTCCATGAGGTAACCGCCGGAATGGAAGCACCGGAAACCGAAGCAGTACAGGAAACTGTGCAGATGCCGGAGGGCGAGGTGCAGTTTGAAATCAGCGATCTGGACGAAGCATTCCAGGTCGGTGACATGGACTTTTCTGAAGAGGAAAAGAACCAGAATCATCCCGAAAAGGAGTTTTCCGAACCGGAAAATTTTATCCCGGTGCAGGAAGAGGGGGAAGAGAATCTGTCCGGCTCTTCCTTGCACAGCAGAAATATTTCTACCGGGCAGGAAAAAGGGACTGATGCAGGGCAGAGGGAACAGGAGCGTCCCAGTGTCCGCCGGGAGCTGGAGAACATCAAACGGGAAAAAGCAGAGGAATCCCAGAAGCGGAGCCGGGAAAAGAACCGTGGACCAAGGAAAACGCAGAAGAAAGCAAGAAATAAACGAAAGGTGAAAGCGAGGTAGGAGATGGACCTGACAAAATTTTTAGGGCAGGACTCGCAGGAGCAGTCCGCCCAGCGGTTATCGAAAGAAGAATATGCCGCACAGAAAAAGCAGGAGAGGGAAGAAATCTGGGGTATGATCGATGGAAAGGCACAGGAGGTCTTCCAGAATGGGGACTCCTTAAAAGGATTCCTTGATTTTATGGGACAGTGCAAGCCGCAGAGGACAGACAACCTGTTCCTGCTTTATGCACAGAATCCGGAGATCCGGCAGGTCAAGACCTTTGAAAAATGGAAGGAAGAAGGCAAGGTAGTCAAGACCGGAAGCAAGGGATACAACTTCATTGTCGGACAGGAATATGAAAAGGACGGTGTCATCCAGCAGGGGTACTCCATCCAGAAAGCCTATGACATCAGCCAGATCCGTACCAAGCAGCCGGAAGAGGCAGAGCCAAAGCCGATGGACCAGCTGATGGAAGCACTGCTGACCGACAGCGAGGTACGGATTCAGATCGCAGACAATCTGCCGGATAAGGTACAGGCACAGTACATCCCGAACAAGCGGACGATCTATGTCCGAAATGGCATGAGCGAAAATGCAACGTTCCATTCCATCAGCCGGGAGTTGGCCTGTGCATCCCTTGACCATCACGATGGAAGCTACAGCCGGGCAGGGGTATCGGCACAGGCCTATTGTGCGGCGTATGTGACAGCACAGAAATACGGCGTGGATGTCTCCGGTTTTTCCTTTGACAAGGTATGCCAGATGCAGGCATTCGGACAGAAAGATCCGAAAGAACTCCGCTCCTTTATCCAGGATGTAAAGAGTGCAGCCTATTCCATTGGCAAGCAGGTAGACCGCAACCTTGGCAAAAGCGAGCAGGAATTTATGACCGATGAATTTGCCATCCCGGAGGAAAAAACGGAGAAACCTGCCAAGAGTAAAAAGTCTCCGGAACGCTGATAAAAAGGGGCTTTTCCGGCTCTTTTGCAGTAGCTTTCCGGGAGGAAGTGTGGTATGTTGTGGTTGAGAAAAAAGAGGAAATAAGGAGGCTCGCCTATGACAAGAATGCGATATGTAAAGATGGACCGGATCATGAACCACATGCTGATCCATGCACTCCGGGAAGTGTTCCGGCAGGAAAAAGAACAGGGGCTTCCGGTGGATACCACACGGGATCTGGTTCTGAAGCTGGCAGAGCAGGAAGAGGGAAAGCTCTACCTGACAGAAGCCGAACACAGCAAATCCGTGGAAGCCTTAAACCAGCTCCGGGACACATACCTGAAAAACGGACGCTATTCCGATGGGATCGACAGCGTCCTGTTAAAGATCATGAAATCCAGATACCGCCCATACCGTGGAAGGGGAAGATGAAGAAAGGATGTGGTACAAATATACAGAAATATGACACAAGAAAGAATAGAAGCCATGCGGAGAAGATATCCGCCGGGAACCGAGGTCACGCTTAACAGCATGGAGGGGGAGAGCCACATGCCACCCGGCTTAAAAGGTAAGGTGGATATGGTAGACGATGCAGGGCAGATCCACGTAAACTGGGAGAATGGAAGCAGCCTTGCCCTCGTTCCGGGAGTGGACAGCTTCCACATTACGGACCTGCCAAGAGCAGAGAGGCCCAAACAGCAGCCATCCCGGTAACAAACAGCCGGAAGTCAGACTGGGTGATTTGGCTTGCCGGACTGCCTGTCATCTGGTGGGTAGCAATCCTGCTTGCGGATGCCATCCAGCCGGGCAGGAATCTTTTCGAGCTGATGGAGGTTCTCACAGAAAAGCTGAACCATCCCTTCCAGTTTCATTATACGGAATACACCATCAAGTCGATGCTGGTCTGCACGTTACTTTACGCAGCCGGGATCGGCATTTTTTATTCCAGTCAGAAGAACTACCGCAGAGGGGAAGAACATGGCTCTGCCAGATGGGGCGATGCCCGGCAGATCTGTAAGAAATATAGCAAGAAGCCGTACTCCCAGAACATCCTGCTGACACAGAACTTCCGCATTAGCCTTGACACCCACAAGCACCGCAGATGTCTCAACATTCTCGTAGTGGGAGGCTCCGGTGCAGGAAAATCCAGAGGCTTTGCCCTGCCAAACATCATGCAGTGCTGCTGTTCGATGGTCATTACAGACCCCAAAGCGGAGCTGCTCCGAAAGACAGGGGGCTTGCTGGAGAAAAAGGGATATGAGGTGCGTGTCTTTGACCTCATCAATCCCGACACATCTTTTTGCTACAATCCATTCGAGTACGTTCACGATGATAAAGACGTACTCCGTCTCATTTCCAATCTGATACAAAACACCACACCTAAAGGTTCCCAGTCCTCCGATCCCTTCTGGGAGAAGAGCGAAACCGCACTGCTTCAGGCACTGATGCTGTACCTGCTCCACGAAGCTCCGCCGGAAGAACAGAACTTTGCCATGATTATGGAGATGTTAGGTTCTGCCCAGGTAAAAGAAGAGGACGAGGACTACGAGTCCCCTCTGGACATTTTGTTTGACCGTTTGGAGATGCGGGACCCGGACAGCATTGCCGTGAAGCAGTACCACATCTACAAGCAGGCGGCAGGAAAGACCGCCAAGTCCATCCTGATCAGTGTCGGTGTCCGTCTGGCAGCCTTCAACCTGCCGCAGATCGCCAAACTGACCAATACCGATGAGCTGGATCTTTCTAGCATGGGCGAGAAGAAAGTAGCCCTTTTCTGCTGTATCCCGGATGCGGATACTTCTTTGAATTATCTGGTAGGCATGATCTACAGCCAGCTTTTCCAGACGCTTTATTACATGGCAGACCGTGTGCATGGCGGTGCCCTCCTGGTTCCGGTCAACTGCATCATGGATGAATTTCCAAACGTATCCCTGCCAAATGAGTTTGAGAAGATCCTGGCAACCTGCCGATCCCGTTCCATTTACTGCAGCATCATCATCCAGAACATGAGCCAGTTAAAAGCTCTGTTCAAAGACTCCTGGGAGAGTCTGGTGGGCAACTGCGATGAGTTTTTATACCTGGGCGGCAACGAAAAAGAGACACACAAATATGTATCAGAATTACTGGGGAAAGAAACCATAGACACCAACACCTACGGGCAGACCAAGGGCAAATCCGGCAGCTACTCCACCAACTTCCAGCAGAGCGGAAGGGAGCTGCTGCAGCCGGATGAAGTCCGTATGCTGGACAACCAGAATGCCCTTCTGTTTATCCGTGGGGAACGGCCCATACTGGATGCCAAGTATGACCTGATGAAGCATCCCAACATCCGGTATACCGAGGACGGCGGTGCCGGCCCGTTCAACTATGCGAAAGCACCGCTGGCACATGACGATTTTGTGTTTGATGAAACAAGATATGACGATTACGAACTGCTTCTGGATGAGGACATCATCGGGGAGCTTTTTTGATGGGAGGAATGCCAATGAATTTACTGAAAAATAAGAAACACACAGAAACCAGGAAAGAGACCGCACCGCTGAAGATGAAGAGAGGGCAGAAGAAACTGTTTGCTCTGTATGCAGTCATGGTACTGTCGATCTGCATTGGGGCGACCTGCGTTTATGCCGCAGGCGATCCGCTGACCGTAGTCAATAACCTGTCCACGTTTATCTTTTCCCTAATCCGTGCCATTGGCCTGATCCTGCTGGGATTTGGTATCGTGCAGGTCGGCCTGTCCTTAAAGAGCCACGATCCGAGCCAGAGGGCAAACGGATTTCTGACACTGGCAGGCGGTATCATCATTACTTTTGCAAAAGAGATCCTGGACCTGATCATGGGATAGGAGAAGAGACCAGAAGGGGAGCCATGCGAAATGCCGGCTCCCTGCTCACTTTTGCAGGATGGGAGGTGAAACTGTTTGAGTGATAACTGGATCGTACAGAATCTAAATTCTGCCTTGCAGACCTGGAGCGACAAGCTGGCTGAGATCTGGACACTGCTGACGCAAAGCCCGGAGAATTTCAAGGGCGGGGCGATCTGGAGCGTGATGACGAACATCAACGGAGGGCTCCGAGCCATCGGGTACGGCCTGCTGGTCTTATTTTTTGCGGCAGGGCTGGTGAAAACCTGTGGGAGCTTCACGGATATGAAGAAGCCGGAACACGTAGTGAAAGCCTTTATCCGTTTCGCACTGGCACAGGGAGCCGTCATGTCCGGCATGGAGCTTCTGACGGCAATTTTTTCCATTGTGCAGGGAATCGTGGCAAATATTATGTCCCATTCCGGGATGGCAGGTGGAACGGTGACGGAACTGCCCTCAGAGATTGTGGACAAGATCGAAGCAGTCGGGATGCTGGAATCCATCCCTTTGTGGATCGTAACCCTGTTAGGCAGCTTGTTAATTACCGTGCTTTCCTTTGTGATGATCCTGACTGTATATGGAAGAATGTTCAAGCTGTATATGTACACAGCCATCGCACCGATTCCATTGGCAACCTTTGCCGGGGAGCCAACCCAGTCTGTAGGAAAGAACTTTATCCGTTCCTACGCCGGGGTATGTCTGGAAGGAGCCATCATCGCACTGGCCTGCATCATCTTTTCGGTGTTTGCATCAAGTCCGCCGGCCATCGGGGACACCAGCCTGTCCGCCGTGACCATTGTCTGGAATTACGTCGGGGAACTGGTATTTAACCTGCTGGTACTGGTCGGGGCAGTCAAGGCATCCGACCGTATCGTAAAAGAAATCATGGGATTATAGGAGGCGAAAAAAATGGAAGAACCAAAGACACTGAGCTACGACTGGCAGTATGGCCGGGAGGAATTATTTCTCAGGGTAGACAGTTACATGAGCGATGACAATCTCTATATCGGGCTTTACCATATGGAAGATGGATACCCGGAAAGCTTTGCAGACCTTACGGTAAACCTGCCTTTTGCTCCGCTGGGCGGTATCAATGAAGCCTATATCGACCACAATTTCAGCAAAGAAAAGCTTCGTTTTATAAAGCAGCATAAGCTGGGAACGATACAGCCGGATACCGCATCCTCCGGTTACTGCATCTTCCAGAGGGTTGCATTCGACCTGAAAAAACTGGCAGAGCTTGATCCGGAAGGAACAAAAAGATTTATGGAAAGAAATGGCATCCGGCAAAGGGATGTACCAAAACAGAAACAAAAGAAAAAACAGAGATTACAAAGAGAAAGGTAGAAAACAACATGGAAGTGAAAATGAATAAAGAAATCCGAGACTATCAGGAGTCAATGTTCTGGGGCTTAAGCTTCCGGCAGTGCTTATTTTCGGTACTGGCGATCCTGGCAGCCCTTGGAATCTATTTTGTCACCCGGAAATATGCCGGGGAACAGGTAACCGGATGGCTGTGCATCCTTGGGACGGCTCCCTTTGCAGCCTGCGGCTTTTTTCGTTACCACGGCATGACGGCAGAACAGTTTGCATGGGTAGTCATTAAATCCGAACTGCTGTACCCGAAGCGGCTGGTATTTAAGTCGGAGAACCTGTACTTTTCCTGCATGGAAGAGAGCCTGCGGCTGGGTGAGAAAATGATGGGAAACGGAGCGGAACTTCTGGAAAAGAAGCGGACGAAACAGAAGAAACCAAAGAAGCGAAGAGGAAGGGGTGATGCCTTTGATTAAAACCCTGAGTCAGACACTGAAACAGGACAAGGAAAAATTTAAAGTACCGAAGTCTGTCCAGCAGGCCATCCCGATTCGCAAGATCTGGCCAGATGGTATTTTTCAGGTGGAGAGCAAGTATTCTAGGACATTCCGGTTTACGGATATCAACTATTCCATTGCCAGTAAAGCGGACAAGACGGAAATGTTCCTGGACTACTCTGAACTTTTAAATGCACTGGATTCTGGCTGTACGGCGAAGATCACCCTGAACAATCGTAAGATCAACAAGGAAGAGTTTGAGCAGTCCCTGCTGATCCCGATGAAAGGGGACGGTCTGGACGAGTACCGGAAAGAGTACAATGACATGCTCCTTTCCAAGATCTCCGGTACCAACAACAGTATCTACCAAGAACGCTATCTGACCATCAGCGTCCACAAGAAAAACATCGATGAAGCCAGAACCTATTTCGCACGTGTGGGAACGGACATCATCACCCATCTGGCCAAGCTGTCCTCTATTGGGGAAGAGCTGGATGCAGAGCAGAGGCTACAGATCTTCCGGGACTTTTTCAAGGCAGACGTTCCACAGAGTTTTCCATTTGACATGAAAGCCTTTGCGAAAAAAGGACACAGCTTCAAAGACTGGATCTGCCCGGACACGATGGAATTCCATAACGACCATTTCAAGCTGGGCGAGCAGTACGGCAGAGTCCTTTTTATGGAAGATTACGCCAGCTATGTAAAGGATGAGATGATCTCCGAACTGTGCAGCCTTGGCAGGAACCTGATGCTGTCCATTGATATCATCCCCGTACCGACAGACGAAGCGGTGCGTGAGATCCAGAACCGACTGCTGGGCGTGGAGACAAACGTCACCAACTGGCAGAGACGCCAGAATGCCAACAATAACTTTTCAGCCGTAGTTCCCTATGACATGGAGCTGCAGAGAAAAGAGACCAAGGAAATGCTGGACGATCTGACCACCAGGGATCAGAGGATGATGTTCGGCATCCTGACAATGGTACATATGGCAGACAGCAAGAAACAACTGGACTCCGATACGGAAACCCTGTATTCCATTGCGAGAAAACACCTCTGCCAGATGGCAACTTTGAAGTGGCAACAGGTCGATGGACTGAATACCGTCCTGCCGTATGGCCTGCGGAAAATCGATGCAGTGCGTACCCTTACTACAGAATCCACCGCCGTCCTGATCCCGTTCCATACGCAGGAAATCATGCAGCCGGGAGGCATCTATTATGGGCAGAATGCCGTCAGCAAAAATATGCTGGTGGCAGACCGAAGGAAGCTGTTAAACGGCAACTCTTTCCGACTGGGTGTCAGCGGCTCCGGCAAGAGCTTCTCGGCAAAAGAGGAGATCGTAGACCTTGCCCTTTCCACGGAAGATGACATCCTCATCCTCGATCCGGAGTCGGAGTTTGCTTCTCTGGTGGAAGCCTTAAACGGAGAGGTCATCCGGATCTCGGCAACCTCGGATACCCATCTGAATGCACTGGATATGGATTCTGCCTATGGCAATGACCGAAATCCTCTGATTGAGAAGTCAGAATTTATCCTTTCCCTGTTTGAGCAGCTCGTAGGAGCCGGAAACCTTTCGGCAAAGGAGAAATCCATCCTTGACCGCTGCACCGCAGATGTGTACCGGGATTATATGAGGGGCGGTTACAAAGGGCAGGTGCCGACCTTAAAGGACCTGTACCGACAACTCATGCTCCAGCCGGAGGAAGAAGCCAGAGGGCTGGCTCTGTCTTCGGAACTGTTTATCAATGGCAGTCTGAACACCTTTGCCCAGGAAACCAATGTCAACACGAAGAGCCGTATCATCGACTATGACATCCGGGAGCTGGGCGAACAGCTGATGCCCCTTGGCATGCTGGTCACACTGGATTCTATTTTCAACCGTGTGATCCAGAACTGGAAGAAGGGAAAAACGACATGGATCTTTGCGGATGAGTTTTATCTGCTGTTCCGCTACGAATACAGTGCGGACTTTTTCTACCGCCTGTACAAGCGTATCCGTAAGTATTCCGGATTTGTCACCGGGCTTACCCAGAACGTAGAGGAACTTCTGAAATCCGATACCGCCCGCCTGATGCTGGCGAACAGTGAGTTCCTGATCCTTTTGAATCAGGCCACCACCGACCGGGACGAGCTGGCGGCACTTCTGAATATTTCAGACAACCAGTTATCCTACATCACCAATGTGGGTGCCGGCCATGGTCTGATCCGCTGTTCCGGAAATCTGGTGCCATTTGAAAATTCGTTTCCAAGAAATACAAAACTGTACCGCCTGATGACGACCAAGCCGGGCGAAGCGTAAGAGCGGGACAAGCCGAGACTGGAGGTGAGAGATGAAGGATATCAAAACCAAAGAAGTTACAACAAAACCAAAGACCAAAAATCCTGCCTCCAGAATCCCCAAGGAGCTGATGCGGACGGCCATACTGGAGAGCAAGGAAAAATCCCAGACCATCGCAAATGCCAGGGACAATGACATGGGAGAACAGTCCCCATCCGAATATGCCAGTGGGAAAGTCACATCCGCAGAGGAATGGGCTGCAAGAAAGACAGGCAGAACTGTAACCAGAGCCGGAAAGACAGCCGCACAGACTTCCTACGAGAAGATCAAACAGAGAGCCGCTGGCAAAAAAGAAGCGGAGAAAGAAACCGCCAGAGGAACAGGGGACACACAGACCGCCAATCCTGCCAGCCGGGAAGCTCAGGAAGCACAGATCCGGGAAGTACAGATCCAGGAAGCCCAGCGGCAAAAGGTGGTTTCAGATGCCGTCAAAACGAAAGAGCAGAAGATCCGGGCTGCCAGGGAGACACCAAGAATCCAGAACAGACAGGAAATAGCAGAAATGAAGCAGCTCTCCATCCGAGAACAGAGCCGGAAGAAGGAAGCAAAAGATACAGTAAGGCAGACCGCCATCCGACAGAAACAGCCGGAAACCATTCGGATTAAAGAAAAACCAAGGAAACAGCCGGAGCCGAAAACCATACAGAAGCGTATCATCAAGACGGCTCCCCAGTCTGCGAAGATCAGCGTCCAGCCAGAGCAGAAGCTCCGTGCGGCCAGCTCCAACGCCCTGACAGCCCGGATGCAGAAGCAGATGGAACGAAGGGCAGCGAAGCAGGCGGCGAAGAAAGCCGCCTTGCAGACTTCCGATGGAGTCCGCCGGATACAGAAAACGGCAAGGGCAGGAGAGAATACCTTCAAGGCAGCTAAGGCCGCTGTAGAAGCGGCAGCGAAAACGGTGCAGTCCATGATGGATGCACTGGGAGCCGCCGGAGCGGTCATGGTTCTGCTTCTGGTTATCATGGTCGGGATCATTGGCGGTGCGGCATTCTCTGGAAGCTCAGAGAGCAACGAAGCACTCAGCCAGGAAGTACTTTCCTATACGGCAACCATCCAGAAATACGCCAACCAGTATGGAATCCTCGAATACGTTTCCGTGATACAGGCAATCATGATGCAGGAATCTGGCGGCCGGGGGACCGATCCCATGCAGAGCAGTGAGTGCCCATACAACACCCGGTATTCCAACAGCCCGAATGCCATCCAGGATGCCGACTATTCCATACATGTAGGAATCCAGTATTATGCGGACTGCCTGAAGGAAGCCGGATGCACCAGCCCCCAGGACATGGATAAGCTGAAGCTGTCCCTGCAAGGGTATAACTACGGCAACGGATACATAACGTGGGCGCTCCGAAACTACGGGGGCTACAGTGCAGAAAATGCTCTGCAGTTTTCCAATGATCAGGCTGCTTCGCATGGCTGGAGTGCCTATGGCGATCCAGAATACGTCCCTCACGTCCTGAGGTATTATTCCAGCGGCGGATTGTTTGCCGGCCTGTTTGGAGGCAACGGCCAGATCGTATCCGTGGCACTTACCCAGCTTGGAAATGAAGGAGGCCAGAAGTTCTGGTCATGGTATGGATTTGACAGCCATGTGGCGTGGTGTGCCTGCTTTGCCAGCTGGTGTGGGGATCAGGCAGGACTGATCGAGAGCGGCAAGATGCCGAAGTTCTCCCTATGCGATGATGGGATCGCGTGGTTTCAGGGCAAGGGAAAATGGAAGAGCAGAGGATATTCGCCAGCACCCGGAACCCTGATCTTCTTTGACTGGAACGGGGACGGAACCTCAGACCATGTGGGAATCGTGGAGAAAATTGAGGGAAGTACCGTATATACGGTAGAGGGAAACTCCAGTGATGCCGTGAACAAGAGAAGCTATGATATCAATAACGGAACGATCATGGGATACGGCATACTTTGAAAATTAATATGTTGATTTTTAGAGCGTCTTCAATAGTTTAGATTACCTTAAAAAAACAAATTAGAGAATGAGTATGAATTTTACAATAAAAAGAGGTGCAAACTTAGCGCCTCTTTTTTGTGATAATATAATTAAAAAATTTCTAAAAAAATGGCAAGTGATTCTAATCTTTACGCATATTATAATTATTTTTTCGGTAAATTTCAGGCGATTGATTAAAATAGTTTTTAAAAGCGCTAGAAAATTTACTTGCGTTTTGATACCCTAAATGTTTGGCTATAGATGAAATTGATAATTCATTCTTTTTAAGTAACAGTGAAGCATATTTCATTTTGGATTGTCGAATGTATGTCCCAATAGGAACACCATACATTTTTTTGAATGATTCTCGAAGTTTAGTTTGTCCCATTGCTGCTATTTTGCAAAGCTGCGAGAGTTCTGGCGGGTTCAAAATATTCTGTTCAATAGCCAGACGTACAGATTCCAGCGCCTTTTTCTCTTGTTTGGAAAGAGACTGGTGTTTAGATGCTATCTCCTGTCGCTGTTTATGAAAGTTGCCTGCCACAATAGAAAGCAGTTCACCTACTTTGCTTTCGTAGTAAAGACGGGAGGTTTCGCCAGCAATCAGTTTATCCCGTATCTGCAAAAACAGGGTTCCAATTTCCGGGGTATTATAATCAAAAGCTTTCCAATCATAAACCTCTGCATAGTCAAAATCGTCCGGGGTAAAACGGTCTTGCAGATTTTTCTCTATGTAATCTTCAAACAGCAAAACTGACGCATAGCTGATTGGTATATTGGGTTGATATAATACTCGCCCCTGTGACGGCTTATTTAGATAAAGGTGGATTCCCTCTGTGATAGGTTGGGCTTTCCGCCCATTCTGGATCAGGGTAACACCGCCGGATTCCAAATAATAAATTTTCACCAGCTTTTGATTGATCTCATATTTGCGTTCCATTGAGGCGTATGGTATCCAGCTTCCGGTTGACAGGAATAATCCATCTGTCGGTTGAACCTGATAGATATTTCCATAGCCTTGTCTGTTTTGCGGCTGCAAGGTGCAGATTCCATTATGATTATCCTGTCGAAAATGATAATCATGCAGATAAAAAGAAGCATCCCCTAATTCGTGCGCGGCCTGTGTAGAATCGGTCTGCATCCTGCTCACCCCCGTTTCTTATGTAGTCGGAATAATCCGCAGTATCTTTTTTTATGCTCCAAAATGTCGCAAAGGCTGTCAGCAAAACCACAAAAAGCACTGATATATCCGGTTGTTTTTCCACTTTTAACTCCTGTTTTGACCTTTTTTGCCGGATTTGACACCAAAAAAATCACTGAGTAGAATGGCATTACTGGCTGGTTAGCTGACTCTAATCACAGCAATTCTATCACGATTTTGTGCGTAGGTCAATGAGGCTTCTGCCAGCAAATAATAAATAGGAGGACGTTGAAAATGTCTAATTCACAACAAATGAAAAAAGGGCTGTCTGTGCGTGATTTGATTACCACCGGCATCCTTGCTGCTTTGTACATGGTATGTGCCATGATTGGCGAGGCTATCTTTGGGTTCTTCCCTGTACTGACTTTCCTTTGCCCGCTGTCTATTGCGCTGCTGTGCGGCCCGGTTTATATGCTGATACTGGCGAAGGTGCCGAAGCATGGCCCAATCATTGTCACCGGTATTTTGGTAGGAGGTGTACTGTTCGTACTCGGTATGTACTGGTCTATGTGTTTGGCATATTGTATTCTCGGCGTTGTGGCCGATCTGCTGGCCGGTTCCGGGAACTTTAGAAACAAAGGGCGTAACCTGTTGTCCTACATGATTTTTGTTCTCAGCCCAGTTTTCTCCTACGGTATGCTTTGGTTTGACCGCGACGCCTATGTGCAATATTTGGTAGAAAAGGGAACAGAACAGACCTATATGGACACAATGGTTTCAACCGCGCAAAACTGGATGCTCCCGGCAATGATTATCGGCGTGTTGATCTGTGCTGCTATCAGCGGTCTTGTAGGCCAGAAACTATTGAAAAAGCATTTTGAAAAGGCCGGAGTAGTGTAATGGAGATGCAACTGCAAACAAAAGACACACTTGCCACATTATATTTAGATCCTCGCACAAAACTATATCTGTTGATCGTCGGAAATGTTGCGTTGTTCCTTGCGCCCTCTTTACTCTATGAGATTGCGCTGGTTGTATGCGTTGTGATTCTCGGCATCCTTGTAGGAGCAAAGCGGTTTACGGTAAGAATGGCTGCTGTCTATGCGGGAATGGTTGTTCTGCATATCATTGGAACAAATTATTTGACAGGGACTTTGCAGATTGCGATTGTAACATTTACCGTATTTATCCGTAAAATCTTTCCTTGTGCCATGCTCGGAGGTATTTTAGTCAGCACGACAAGGGTAAATGAATTTATGGCGGCCATGAACCGTATTCATATGCCAAAAGCAATGGTTATTCCTCTGACGGTCATGCTCCGCTATTTTCCTATGGTGCATGAGGATTGGGGCTATATCAGCGACGCCATGCGGATGCGCGATGTAGCTCCAACCGTCAAAAGTCTGCTGACCCATCCGGCCCGAACAGTGGAATGTATCTATGTTCCGATGATGATGTCAGCACTGAAAGTGGCGGATGAATTGTCGGCGGCGGCTGTTACAAGGGGGCTGGAAAATCCGAAGCCCCGAACCTGCTTGCAGGAAATCCACTTTAGTGTTGCGGATGCCGTATGTTTTATCCTGTTCACTTTGTTTATGTCGGTGTCAATCTGGCTGAAATTGAAAGGAGGTGCAGGCTAATGATCCGTTTTGACAAGGTTTCTTTTACCTATCAGGAATCATTACAAAATGGCGGACTGCGCGATGTTGATTTGACAATCAACAAAGGTGAGTGTGTGCTGTTGTGTGGGCGAAGCGGCTGTGGAAAAACTACATTGACCCGTCTTGTGAATGGCCTGATTCCATACTTTTATCCGGGAGAAGTCACCGGCACAACCTATGTTGACGGTAAAGATATACAGGATTATCCCATATACGAAGTGTCCGAGTATGTGGGGTCTGTATTCCAAAATCCACGCTCTCAATTTTTTAATGTAGATACAGACAGTGAAATCTCCTTTGGAATGGAAAATCTGACTTATCCAAGGGAAAAAATGAAAGAACGCATTTCAAAGACAGTTGCGGATTTAGATATAGCACATCTGACGGGGAGAAGCATATTTGAATTGTCTGGCGGTGAAAAACAAAAGGTGGCGTTTGCGTCCATCTATGCTATGTCTCCGAGTATTTACTTGTTAGATGAACCATCTTCCAATCTGGATATGGATGCTATTGAGGATTTGCGGCGTACACTTGAACTCCTAAAGAAACAAGGCAAGACCATTCTAATTGCAGAACATAGGATTTATTATCTGAGGGAATTAGTTGACCGCATTGTGTATATGGAAAACGGGGCTATATCTGCTGTGTTTTCTCCGAGCCAGTTTCTTTCTATTCCTGAGGAACAGCGGCACAGTATGGGACTTCGCGCTTTAGATTTGTCAAAGGTACAGCCAAGAGCCTTTGCTGAAAATTCTCAAAAGCCGATTTTGGAAGTCAGGAACTTATCCTTGTTCTATAAGAAAAAGCTGGTTCTGGACGATTTGAATTTGAATGCGGCACCGGGAGAAATCATAGGAATTATCGGCCATAACGGAGCCGGAAAATCTACATTTTCCAGAACACTATGCGGCCTACACACAAACTGTACGGGACAGATTCTTTGGGATGGTAAAGAACTGAACGCAAAGAGCCGATTAAAACACTCCTATATGGTGATGCAGGACGTAAGCTATCAGTTATTTGCCGATACGTTGGAAAAGGAATGTGTATTTGGAATTAAGCATCCTGATTTGGACGCAGCAAAACAGGCAATGGAACGGCTGGGTATTTATGAGTACCGTACTCACCATCCCAATACACTTTCCGGGGGCCAGAAGCAGCGTGCGGCCGTGGCAGTCAGTATGGTATGCCGTAAGGATGTTTTGATTTTTGATGAACCGACTAGCGGACTTGATTATGACAGCATGATTCAGGTTGCGGGGTTATTTCAAACGCTTTCTAAAATGGGAAAGGTGATTTTTGTTGTAACCCATGATTACGAATTTTTAGCGGCAGCCTGTACAAGAGTGATTCATTTAGATAACGGAAAACAGCAGGAAGATTACCCACTTTCCTACGACAATCTGCATCGACTACGCGATTTTTTCTTGCGGTCAGAAAGGAGGCAGAACCTTGAGGAGAATGGAAAATGACCTCCTGTTCTTCCATGAGCTGATCGGTAACTGTTCCGTTGAAAAGGATTCAAAGATATATACAATTTCTCCAAAATTTGGGAAAGGCACCATGCAGAGCTTTGAAGTGATGCCTGGTGCTGAAATTGTTTATAGCAATGTTCATATCACAACTCCAATTCAAAAGAACATCCAATGTAAGGATCGTTTTATTGAAGTCACCTATTGCTTTCATGGGCGAGTGAATATGCTGTTCAGCAACCAGCCGGAGATGGTTATGAGCGACCATTATATTTCTGTTTTCAATGGTGCAAGCCACCTGAAAAGCTGTGATTTTGGGAAAAACCCTTTTGTTGGTGTTTCAGTGGTGGCTTATCTGCCGCAGATTATAAACAGCCTGAATATCATGCTGGGGACAATCGCGTTTGACGAGGACATGGATTTTCAAGGGCTTTTTACAGCGGGCGGCTGTTTTATAGCACCAGCGACAAAAAACGTGGAGCATATTTTTACCGAACTGCTCTTGCTGCCGGAACAGTACCGCAATTACCTTATGCGTATTAAAGTCATGGAACTATTGCTATACCTGGTTGGCAAAATGGAGTATCGGACAGATTTTGGAATTTCACTATTCCGCAAGGAGGAGATGAATTGTAATGAGTGATGTAAAAGCTCTGTTTGGACTAATTGATAAGAAAAATAAGCGTCGCCTGATCGGCGCGGTAATCTGCTGCGTCCTGTCTGTTTTGTGCGGCATCCTGCCCTATTTGGGCGTTTGGGGCATTGTGACCTGTTTTCTGAATGAACGGACAGAGAATCTTTTTCAATATGTGTGCCTGATTGCCGCAGCAATCATTTTGAAACATCTGCTGTTTGGAACCGGCACAAAAATCTCTCACAAGGTAGCCTACCAGACATTGGGGGAAACCCGTAAAAAGCTGTTCCGTAAAATTGCCCGTTTACCAATGGGCTATGTGAAAACAACGGCATCCGGGCAGGTCAAAACAATCATTATGGACAATATGGAGCAGTTGGAAACATTTTACGCCCATAACATTCCAGAGATTATTTCTGGTCTTGCTGTACCGCTATGTATGGAAATCCTGCTGGTGATATTGGACATCAGAGTAGCCGGTATCATGCTGATTCCGGTCGTTCTGTTTATTCTTGTCGGTATTCTTATGATTATCGTTCAGATGAAAAAAATGGACGAATTTAATCAGGCGTTTTCTGACGTCAGCGTTAAGACAGTGGAATATGTCAACGGCATGAAAGAACTGAAGATATTTGCCGCCGACGAATCCACTTATAGCCGCCTGTCGGAAAGCATCCGTACTTACAGCACCGTTGTAACAGAGTGGTTCCAAAGCTGCCTGAAATATGTTGCGTTCAATCATGCCGACTTAAACAGCAACCTTGTGTTCCTGTTTCCGCTTGCCGGTTTGATGTATCTCTCCGGCAGCGTGACAGCGGCCAGCTACATTATGTATCTGTTCATGGGGCTTGCCATGCTGATCCCGCTGGAAACCGTTTCTAATAACTTTGATTATATCGGTATGAACGCTTCTGTTGCGAAAAAGATAGACGAAATTCTGAAGCTGGATGAAATGGCGGATACGGCCTCGAAGGCAGAACTTGCCGACCACACGATTGCGTTTGAACACGTTACATTTTCCTATGGGGAAGAACAGCTGGTATTAAAAGATGTCTCATTTACTGTTCCTGACGGAAAAGTAACGGCGCTCGCCGGTGTTTCCGGCAGCGGCAAAAGTACAGCGGCCAGCCTGATCTGTCGGTTTTGGGATATAACCGAGGGACAGATTTGCCTGGGAGGCGTACCGCTGAACCAGATCCCGCTATCCGATCTGATGTCCCAGATTTCCTTTGTGACCCAGAATACGTTCCTGTTCAAAAAGAGCATCAGGGAAAACATTATGATGGGAAACCCAGAGGCCACGGAGAAAGAAATGATGCAGGCAGCCAAGGATGCCATATGTCACGACTTTATTATGCGACTTCCAAAGGGCTATGACACAGTGATAGACAAGGAAACCAAGTTGAGCGGCGGCGAAAAACAGAGAATCACATTGGCAAGGGCGATTCTGAAAAATGCGCCGGTTGTAATTCTTGACGAGGCAACGGCTTACATTGACGCCGATAATGAAGATTTACTGCAAAAGGCGCTGGCTAAATTATCTGAGGAAAAAACCGTACTCGTAATAGCGCACCGTCTTTCCAGTATCAAGGAAGCTGATTCGATTGTGGTTCTGGAACAGGGCGAAGTGATTGACTGCGGCACACATGATGAATTGATAAACCGTTGCTCCCCGTATCGGGATATGTGGGCGGCCTTTGAGCAATCCGATCAATGGAAAATGGGAGGTGTAAACGCATGATTGCTATGATACGGAAATTCTTAGACCTTGCAGGCGAGCGCAAAAAGCAGCTTTATCTTGCGTGGCTGTTTCAGGCGTTGACCTCAATTTGTGAGGGCGCGATATATTTCATGCTGTTCCTTGCGATAAAAGATATTTTGGACGGCTCGTTTACAAGGGAAAAACTGATACAGTATAGCCTTATGTTTCTGGTTTATACTGTCCTGCATTTTGTTTTTTATTACTTTACGATTGCAAAACAGCGTCCGGTATCTTATGCCATGATGCGGGATGAACGTCTTTCGATTGCGGCGAAAATCAAACAGTTTCCGCTCTACTACTTTACAAAAGACAAGATCAGCCAGCTTACATCTTTGTTTACAACTGATTTGAGTTTCGTGGAAATGAATATCATGGAGATTATTGCCGGTTTCGTTTCCAGCATGATAATGACGGTTGTATTTGCTCTGATGCTGCTTAGTGTGGACTGGCGTATGGCGCTTCTTCTGTTTGTGGGAATCATCCCCGGCTATATCCTCTACCAGCAGTTTCAAAAGGGCATGGTTCAACTGGGAGAGCATAAGAAAAATGCACAGGTGGCAATGATTGATTCCACGCTGGAATATGTACAGGGCATGGAAACGATCAAGGCATACCGGCTGGAGCAATCTGGTAAGCTCATGGAGAATCAGGTGGACGGATATTGCACGGCTTCTGACCGATATGAATCGACGCTGACGAATTGGAGTATGGGTTATAAGATTTGTCTGAATCTGGGACTGTTTTTGAGCTTGGGTGTTGGCATTACAATGATTCGTTCTGGTTCATTAGCCCCGGCAACCTATTTGTTTTTTGCAATCATGGGTATTATTTTTTACCGTCCGCTGGAAGCTCTGATGGGTTCCTTTGCCATGATGAATCTTGCAAACGCATCGTTGGATAACATAGCAGAAATCAACAACCTGCCGACTGAAAATGAAAAACAGGGAATTACACAGTTTACCGATACACAAGCCGATGTACGGTTTGAAAATGTATCGTTTAGCTATGATGGAAAGCGTGAAGCAGTTAGCCATGTAAGTTTTTCAGCTAAACCCGGAACGATCACCGCATTGGTTGGCCCTTCTGGAAGCGGCAAATCCACTCTGCTTAATTTAATTCCGGGATTTATAACGCCGAAAAACGGGCGGATTCTGTTGAATGGGAAAGATGCGGCAGCATTAAAGCATAGTGATCTGGTGCGTCATGTGAGTGTCGTTTTTCAGGAAGTATATCTTTTTCAGGATACCATGATGAATAATATCCGGATGGGAAACCAGAGCACAACGGATGAGCAGGTAATAGAGGCGGCAAAAAAGGCTCACTGTCACGAATTTATAGAAAAGCTCCCACAGGGCTATCAAACGGTTATCAGCGAGGGCGGCGCAAGTCTTTCTGGCGGTGAGCGTCAGCGCGTCGCTATTGCGAGGGCAATTTTGAAAGATTCTCCGATCATTCTTTTGGATGAGGCACTTTCCAGTCTGGATGCCGAAAATGCCGTAGCAATACAGAAGGGCATAGAAGAAATGATTAAGGGCAAGACGGTGTTCCTTGTATCACACACTTTGTCCTATATCCAAAATGCAGATCAGATACTTGTTTTATCTGACGGTTTTTTGCAGGGCTGCGGAAAACATGATGAATTATTACAATCAGTGCCTCTTTATAAAACTATGTGGGAAAAAGAAAAATCCATTAAAAGTTGGAAATTATAGGGCAATATGAATGCCCCACATTTGTACCTGATCACATGCGAATATCAGAGCATGCGGCAAGAAAGTGTGCTTTGCAAAAGATGACAATGCATTTGATGATTTTCCTGTGAAGAAATAGAAAGTGTTGCTTTTTTAAAATAGAAATATGAAAGACACAAAATACAAAATATTAGCATATTTTGACAATCAATCATATCAAAAACTATTCAATGAGGTAAACTCAGATTATGCAGAAAATCTACAAATTTTACTGCATAATTTGAGTTTATTTTCTTATGATGTGCTTATAATAGGAGTGATCCTTTATAAAGAGAACATAAGTAATATTATATCTGCTATTAGAAAAATAACGCAGATACCAATTATTATTTTGACGGATGCTTCCTCTTTATTGTGTATGTCATGGAAAAAAGAATTAATATACGCTGGTGCAGATTGTGTAATGGATATAAATAGCACTATAGAAGAAGTAGATCTGCAGATTTTTTCATTGGCACGACGAAATAATAAACAAAAAATAACTCAAAAGCAATCCGAAACGATGATTAATAAGGGAAAACTTGTAATGGATCATAAGAAACATAAAGTATTTTGGAATAATGTAGCGTTACATTTAACACGACAAGAATATAATTTTTTATTGATTTGATAGACGGAAATCTTCTTATAAGCCCGCGCAAGTGTTTATAAAACCTTGCAAAAATGGCTTAAAATCAAGGTTTTCCGCGTATTGTCATTTATCTTGCCGTATCTCCGCATAAGATGATTTTGTAAGACCGGGCACCATTTTGGCACCACAGATTATAGGAGGACGACATGAAAAACGTACTTTTAGACAAGGGTATTATACTCCCGTCCGGCGAAATCAGCAAGGATAAGGTAAACCTTGTAACCGGAGCAATCACGCAGCCATTCGCAGAAATGGTATGGGTAACGACAGGCGGCGACATGGAAACCGTAAACCGCTTGACCGACGTACTTGTTACCATGAACACCCCCGCCGACCGGGGAAAGCTGTTCAAAATCATAAAAATGCTCTATGGGCTTATGGGCTTGCCCTTTTCCGAGGAAGCCGAGCCTATGGACGCAGACCCCGCCGTTTTGGAATACTTCATTTTTTCCTTTACGGCAGACTTTGGCGAAGTCATACAAGACCTCATAGCCGAAGAAGCAGAATAACGCACCGCACAGGCGGCGTTTCTCACTTCCCACAAGGAAGAACAGGAACGCCGCTTTTTTCATGCCCTTTGTTACGCAGTAGGCAGGAAAAAGCCCTTGATTTATGCGGCTTTGCGGGCGCGGTTTTCAGCGGATAAGGGATTGATACCTAAACCCTCAAAATCGCGTTTCTATTGCGTAACAGGTATGCAGCAAAGGAGTGATGAAGCTATGGCAGTTTTCAGAGTGGAGCGCAACAAAGGCTATACGGTTATGAGCAACCACCACTTACGCAATAAGGAGCTATCCCTAAAGGCAAAAGGGCTGTTATCGCAAATGCTGTCCTTGCCGGAGGATTGGGACTACACCCTTGCGGGGCTGTCCTTTATCAACCGGGAGAAAATCGACGCTATCCGGGAAGCCATTAAGGAACTGGAACGCGCCGGGTATATCGTGCGTTCAAGGGAGCGCGACGAGAAAGGACGCTTGCGCGGCACAGACTATGTAATCTTTGAGCAGCCGCAGACCTCGCCTGTATCGGATTTACCTACATTGGATAATCCAACGTTGGAAAAACCTACGCAGGAAAAACCTACGTTGGAAAATCCAACGCAATTAAATAAAGATATACAAAAGACTGACTTACCAAAAAAAGAAAAATCAAATACGGATTTATCAAGTACCGATTCCATTCCTATCCATTCCCTAAATCCCTTGCCTTACGACGGGGAAGCGGCTACGCCGCCGGAACGGAAACGAAAGGAAGCGACAGACGCATACAGCGTTTATGAGGAAATCATCAAGGACAATATCGAGTACGACCATTTTGTACGCTACGGGCAGGTAGACAAAGACCGCTTAGACGAAATTGTTTCGATTATCCTTGAAACGGTATGCAGCAAGAGAAAGACAATCCGTATCGCCGGGGACGATTACCCGGCAGAGCTTGTCAAGGCAAAGTTTATGAAGCTCAACAGCAGCCACATTGAATTTGTCTTTGACTGCATGAAAGAGAATACCACCAAAATCCGCAACATTAAACAGTACCTTAAAGCGGTGCTGTTCAATGCGCCGAATACCATTGACAGCTACTATACCGCCCTTGTCGCACACGATATGGCGACAGGCAAAATCTAAAGGAGGATTACCACATGGCACAGAAAACAGGAGCTTTGATTTTTGACGAACAGACCGACCGCTACGACATTCGCTTTGACATTGCCGACTATTACGGCGGCTTGCATTGCGGGGAGTGTTTCGACGTATTCACAGGCGGCAAATGGAAGCCGACCCGTATTGAAATGAGCGCGGCGCAGGAATGGTACCTTGTGGGTATCCGCGCCGAGGATTTGAACGGCTTGCGCGTCCGTATCTAAAGCCTATGGGCGGCTACCGCAGCGGCGTACCACCCTAACATTATCAGACTACCGCGAAAGGAGGACGGTAAATGCAAGATGAAATCAACGAAAAGACCATAGCCCTTTACATCAAGACCGGGAAACTGACCGCGCAGACGCTTCAAAAGGCTATGAAAACGCTGCTTGCACAGATGAAGAAGCAGAAAGACAAAACGCCGCAGGGCAAACAGACTTTGAAGCAGCTTATGAAGCAGAACGCGGGCGTTTCCAACATTGAGATTACCGAGGGCAATATCAAAGCCTTTGAGAGTACGGCGAAAAAGTACGGTATCGACTTTGCGCTGAAAAAGGACACGACGGAAAGCCCGCCCCGCTACCTTGTGTTTTTCAAAGGGCGCGACGCTGACGTGCTGACCGCAGCTTTTAAGGAATTTTCCGCAAAGAAGCTGACGCAGGAGAAAAAGCCCTCTATCCGCAAGCTGCTTTCCTGTCTGCAAAATGCTGTCTATGTTCTGCTTGATAACGTCATATTCCCGGACTTTCTTTTTCAGCTTGCCATAATCGGCGTAAAGGGCTTCTTTCTGCGCTTGGAGTGCTTCATATTCCTTTTGCAGCGTGGCGGGATTGGGGAGCTTTGTAATGCCCGCCGTTTTGAGTGCCTTTGCCGCAGCTTCATGGTCTACTTGGATAATGTATCCGTCAATGGCAATCTTCCTAAGATATGCCGCCATGTTCCGGGTGGGGACGAGCTTCATTTTTTCAAGAATTAAATCCCGTTCCGCTTCTGTTACTCTAAATTTGATTTGTACCGTTCTTTTGCGTCCGTCCATGCTTTCGCTCCTTTCCATTCCGAGGGTTTGGGATACTTCCCAATAAGCCATTTTCAACCGACGCGTCGCAGCGCAGGAGGGCGAAAATACGGAAGTGGGTACCCGCTTCCTATGCTTGCTATGAAAGTTTTTTCTTACTCCCTATTACAACAGAAAGCCCCGTTTTGCCAAACTTACGCAAAAGAAAAACGCTGCAATCTCAAAAAAGATTACAACGCTTCCTAAATCCTATTCAGTTTTAGGCCGGACATTCCTATTCGCCCTCTTTTTCGACTTCGGAAATCTCTTTTGCCGTTGCGGTGACAATCCGTATGCCTGTATCGCTCATATCATCAAGAAGCGCGTCAAGCTGCCGCCGCTTTGTGTCTTTCTCCGGCTGCGTATCTAAAAGAAACTGGTCTACGGATATATGATAGCGCAGCATAAGCTCAAAGAAAATCTGTAAACTTGGGTGCTGCCCGTTGTTCTCAATGTTTGCAAGGTAACGCGGGGAAATATACATTTCGTCGCTTACTTTCTTGCGGCTCTCTTTGCGCTCTTTCCGCGCGTTCTTTATTGCTTGCCCAAAAGCCTTGAAGTCGTACTTTTCTACTGGTCTTTTTGCCATATTCATTCACCCAGTTACATTTTACTGTTCCCCTTTCTTCTTGGATATGTCTATATACTTCCTATAACGAACCTAAATAATGCCTATTTCCGCACTTGCTATTATTCGCCATACCGTATATAATTATACTGATAAACTTTGAAGAAAGGACGGGTGGCTTATGGAATATATGTCTTGTGCAGAAGCAGCGGGCAAATGGGGCATTTCAGAAAGACGGGTGCAGAAACTTTGTGAGGGGGAGCGCATACCGGGCGTTTCAAAATTTGGTAGTATGTGGCTGATACCAAAAGACGTGGAAAAGCCAACTGATAGACGCAGAAAGGAGTTTCAACATGAATAATGTTTTAATTATCGAAGATGATAAAGAAATTTGCGTTATGATAAAAGACCATCTGGAAAAGTACAATTATCAAGTCTTCTTCACACTTACTGGTGCAAATGCGATTGAACGTATAAAAGAATTATCCCCAGATTTAATTATTTTAGATTTAATGCTTCCTTTTATCAGTGGAGATGAGTTAATTAGAAATATCAGAAAATTTTCAGACGTACCTGTAATTGTTGTTTCTGCAAAAAGTTTAACATTCAACAAAGTCGAACTGCTACGCTTGGGTGCTGATGACTATTTAACAAAGCCGTTTGATTTGGACGAATTACTAGCGCGAATTGAACGCAATTTGCTAAGAAGTCAAAAAGATACTCCCAATCTTTGTTTGACCTTTGGAGAACTTTCCATTAATACATCTTCAAAAATAGTTACTGTTGCAGACGAAATTATTGTGCTTACAGCAAAAGAGTATCAACTTGTAGAACTACTGGCGAAATATCCTGATAAAGTTTTTTCTAAGCAAAATCTTTATGAAAGTATTTGGCAAGAACCATTTGCAAGGGATAATGATGTCATTAACACACATATAAGTAACTTACGAAAAAAATTAAAGGGCGAAGGCTGCCGAATTAAGACCATATGGGGCTTGGGTTACCGATTTGCAAAGTGAGCTTTAGATAATCTTTAGCTTTACCTTTAGATTATTCAAGGAATTGTCTGCGATACTAAATAACAAGAAAGGAGCTGTGAAAAAATGAACGTAACAGTTTTTGAAGCTATCAACATCACAAAAAAGTATCGCAATACACTAGCCCTAAATCAAGTATCTATGTCTGTAATGCAAGGAGATATTTATGGGTTTATCGGAGAAAACGGTGCCGGTAAAACAACAATGATTCGTTTACTAACCGGACTGGCAGAACCTACTACTGGCAAAATTGCTTTATTCGGTGAAAGCAATAAGAAACTTGCAAAGCAGCGTGAGCGCATTGGCTGTATTATTGAAAGCCCTTCTCTTTATCTTGATATGACAGCCTATGAAAATTTGGAGGTACAACGTTTGCAACGCGGTATTCCAGGAAAAGGTTGCATTGATAATGCTTTAGCATTAGTTGGTTTGAAAGATACCGGAAAGAAAAAAGCAAAAGATTTCTCTTTGGGTATGCGGCAGAGACTAGCTCTCGCAATCGCTTTGCTTGGGAATCCTGAATTTCTCGTACTAGATGAACCAATTAACGGACTAGACCCTACTGGAATTATCGAATTAAGAAACTTACTCAAAAGACTAAATAAAGAACGTGGAATCACTATTTTGATTTCAAGTCACATTCTCACGGAACTTCATCAATTAGCAAATAAATATGGTATCTTACATGAGGGGAAACTTTTACAGGAAATTACCGCTACAGAGTTAGACAAACGCTGCAAAAAGCATTTGTTGTTGCAAGTGAATGATGTAGCTGCTGCTAGTGTTTTATTGGAAAGCAAACTGAATACTTCAAATTTTTCTGTTATGCCAGACAAAAGTATTCATCTATATGATTATGTTGAAAATGCCGGAAAAGTATCAGCGTTGCTAAGTGCAAATAATATTACGATTTATCAGTTAGCACAATCTGGAGATAGTCTTGAAACTTATTACACTAATTTGATAGGAGGGTGCCAAAATGATTAACCATTTTAAAGCTGAATTTTATAAATTGCGTCACTCAAAGATATTGATAACTATATTAGGCGTATGTGCGGCGGTTATAATGGTCTCTTTTGCACTTGGTGACATGACTTTTTTTGGAGCCGGAGATGGAACAGAAAGTGTAATCGGATTTCAAGCTAAGTGTTATCTATCTAGTGAAATACCAACGTTTCAAACTGTTGCCCGCTCATCTCTTGCATATACAGCCTTTTTCTGGATTATTGGCATTTTATTTGCAACCATATTTTTTACAAAAGAATATAATACGGGTACAATCAAATTATCTGTTGCATACGGCACTAAACGAACTATTCTCTACTACACCAAAGCGATTACAATATTGGTGGTGTCTCTGATAACGTATCTGATTTTTGTAGCTACATTTTTCGTTATTGAAATCATACAATCCGGTTACATTCCAACTGCGAGTGAAGTAATAAACCTTTTGGGATGGGCTCTTGCTTGCGGAACGGTTTTATTAGCATTAGAAAGCATTTCTATTTTTTTATGTGTCGTTATTCAAAATACAGGGATTGTAACAGGGATTTGCTGCTTATATGTATTCAGTGGAGCGTCTGTTTACTTAATGCTATGGAGTGATATGGAGACGGTTTCAATACCCTTAAAATTTTTTGTATATGGAAATCCTATGTACTATTGGATGAATTTCAGCTCTTGTCGCACAATGGGTATTATTGAGCATTTACCATTCTATTTCATAGGGTGCATTTCTCTTTTGATTGTTGGCGGTCTTATTATGATTAGAAAAGAAATCAAGTAAAAGGGAGGTAGAATATGGGTTGGGCGATTATGTTTCTTGTTCTGATAGCATTGGTCATTATCCTTTCAATTTCTTTAATTAACTGGAAAATACAGATATATAAAGTAATCGTCCAACTAAATGCTATTCTGAATAGAAAAACGAAAAAGTTAGTTACAGTGTCTTTATCTGATAGGCGGTTAGAGCATTTGGTTGAAATCATAAATCAGATTGTATCAAAAGATAATATTTATCTGGGCGAAATTCAAAAAAAGGAGAATGAATTAAAAGAGAATATTTCTTGCCTTTCTCATGATTTACGGACACCACTAACTTCCATTCGCGGATATTTGCAACTTCTATCAAGTGCGCCTGATGAAAAAAGAGCGGAATATATTTCAGCATTATCCGGAAAAGCATTGAGATTAGAACGTCTCATAGATGACTTTTATCAAATCTCTCTTTTAGAAGCAGGACAATATCCATTTTACTATGAAAAGGTTGAGCTATGCTCATTGCTTACTGAAATCCTGCTAGACAATTATTCGATTTTCAGCGTTAATGGAATTGAACCCCAAATAGAAATACCTAATATGGACATCTATCTTAATGCTGACAGAAAGGCGTGTATTCGCATTATACAAAATCTTATATTCAATGCGGTAACATCCACTACAAATAATGTTGTAATTCAACTAATTAATATTGCAGATTCTGTACAACTCTGTATTAAAAATCCTGTTGCATCTATTCCTACAGAAGAATATTCAAAACTGTTGGAACGCTTTTATGTAGCAGATGTTTCAAGAAGTAATGGTACGTCTGGACAAGGACTTTACATTGTGAAAAAGCTATTACTTATGATGAATTGTACAAATCCAATAATTGAAATACATGACCATAATTTTATGATTACGATTGATTTTTCGCCCTTACTCATAAAAAAATAATCTGCCGGACGACGGCAAAAGAAAAAAAGCCGTCGCAAAGCAGAGGTATTTTCACGCGCCATTTCTAAATTACGGCGGCTTTGATTTTCAGAGCCGCCGCTTCTTTTTGCCTATCGGCAAGTCTACGACGACCCTAACACCGTAAAAACGGCGGCTAATGGAGGTAGCCGCCATGATATATAGAGCGTATCGACAAAGTACGGCACATTTCAGCTTATCAAAAAAAGCTCGTCCACCGCCGGGGACACTTCTACCCTCATATATGAACTGTCAAATCATCTAACCCCTTTTCCGTTTCGTATCAATCCGCAGCAGCCCCGTATGTTCCTTGACAAAGAAAGCGACGCAAGATAACGGCGACGCAGTATAGGGCAAACCGGGTACGTCCTTTTTGCGCCGAGCCATACAGAGGGTGCGCCATGACGCTATTTCCTTATCGGGAAAAGCCGAGCGAAAAACACCGCGACGGGAAGCAAGTTAGCAGCTTGCGGGCGACGACACGCATTGAGGGAAGATAAGCCTTTACATCCACAGTCCGAGCGTTCAGAGCGTCGCAGGCAATGGGTAAAGCTGCCTTAAATGAGCAGGGGTGCAATTCCCGCGAGGGTGTGCTAACAGCCGCCCGGTTAAAGCCCACTTTTTGTAACTTGACTTTTTAGCCATTTATGAAAGGGGGTATTTTCCTATGGCAAAAAAGGAAACAACAAGCCCCGCTATCCCTGTATTCCCTATGTTAAAGACCGTTGAGCAAATGAGCAAGATTAGCGGTATCGGGGAAAATAAGCTGCGCGAGCTTATGGATAGCGGCGAGCTTGAATATATACAGAATGGAAACCGCCGTTTGATAGCTGACGCTGCAATCTGGGACTGGTATCACAGGGCAAAGACGACAGCGAAGCCCCCAGCACGACAGGGAGGTTAAGCTATGGCTATACACATTTGAACAGATTTACCAGCTTGTATGGAAAGATTATTCTGTTGGTGATATTAAAAATATCATCTGGTGTCTGGTAAAGCGATTGAGAAAAAAGTTGAATGTCGTTGAAGACGGTGCCGGGAATTGCATTGTCAGTGTCAGGGATATAGGTTACAAATTTGAATTGAATAATGAAAACGAACAGCAGTAAGGCGAATAATCCGTAAAAAGATTGTTCGTCTTATTTTATTTGTGCTGGAAAGAAGGTGATAAAAATTGACCGTCAATTGACAGGTTTCTGACCGTTAACTGACAGGTGCATCCGATACACTGTGCTTTTGTAAAGATATGATTACAAAGGAGATCCGTGTTTGCAGGGAAACAGCAGAGATGCCGGCCATTCCTGTGGACAGGAAGAACGAGCCAGATCACCGCCACACTCCGATTTGATTTCACAAAAATTCAGATCGGAGGAAAAGATAAGTGGCTTATAACAAAGCAAAAGAAGAATATAGATGGAACCAGTGGAAAGCAGAGGAAGAGAAGATCCTGCGTGAGCAGGGTGTGGATGAAGAGACGATCCAGAAGCTCCGGGAGTATGACTGGAACGATTTTAACGCAGAGCGGAGATTCCGGGAACATCAGACCTCACTTCTGGACTGTATGGAACTGCTTCTGGAAGAAAAAGAATCAGGAGAGTCTCAGCCAGAGAGTGTGGAAGCCCTGCTCGATACCGTGGAGAATGAGGAATTGCTCCAGATCCTGTTATCGACTGACAAGAAAACTCTTCAGATGGTTGTTCTGAAGATGATGGGATATGCACCAAAGGAGATCAGCCATCACATGGAACTGCCGGAGCAGACTGTTTATACAAGACTGCGGAGGTTACGGGAGAAAATCAAAAAGTCCATGAAATTTGAATAAAACAAAAGGCTCTCATCGGCTGATTATCAGAACGAATAGACAGGAGGATTGATACGATGGATGAGAAAGAAGTGTCCGAAATGCAGGAAGAAATGATGACGGTACTGGTAGTCGAGCCGATGAAAGCACCCTATGTCAAAAGCATCCCCAATGAGCTGGAAGATCTGCAGCAGGCAGTAGGCGGTGACATTGAGATGACTTATCCGTTTGAGGATGAGGTTGGAATTCTTTTAAACGGCAATGGAAAATTTGAGGGGTTGCCGTTAAATCGGGCATTGTACGATGACCGAGGACAGGTCTATGATGCCATTGCCGGAACATTCCTTGTGGTAGGACTGACAGAAGATGATTTTACTTCGCTGACACCGGAGCAGATTGAAAAGTTTAAAGAAAAATATCAGTCACCGGAAGTTTTCACCCTGTTTAACGGGGAACTTCATGTGATGAAGATGCCACCGCAGGAACAAAAAGAGCAGAAGGAAAGTCGGAAGAAGGATGCACAGCAGAAGAATCCGGCAAAAGGAAAAAAGAAAAACAGATCCGGGGAAGCACGATAAAAAATTTTTCTGTGAAGTGAATAAAAAAATACACTGCCATCGGCTAGTAAGCAGAGGGACATCCCTCGGCTGTTCTTTGGCAAGTGAATATCGGCACTACAGGTACGTTCCCAACCGTAGAAGCGTGACAGTATGAGCGCCATGATTAAGTATAGGGTAAAGATTCTTAGACTTGGAGCGAGAAAGCATAGCTGTGAATAAGGCGGTGGCAGCCTTTCGCCAGGATCACGGATGGGGGATAATGATACACGTTACCAGCCAGAGAGCGGAAGATGGACTCCGGGTTGTAATCAGAAAGACCCCCAGGACATCTGTGAGCGGCGGCAGGCCAGCCGCCCGCCTGTAGTGTCCCCTTTCCCAGAAGAAAAACAGGGATGGTTCCGGGGGTGCGAGGTCAAATGCGGAACAGCAAGATAAAAAGAAATCAATGAAGAAGTGTGTCGTTGATATCAGATACCATGCGGCTGTGGGAGACTACAGCCGTATTCTTGTGGTATTAACGTCACATCAAGGGGAGAGAACAGATGGAAGAAACAAAAAGAAGTGGAATGAGCAAGGATCAATTCTGGAATCTGATTGAAAAAGCAAAGGAAGTGTGCGGCACCGATCTGGATGCTTCGGCAGTGTGGATCAAGCAGCAGCTCTTCTATATGACACCGGAGGATGTCCTCCAATTCCACAATCTTGTTTACAGTTACCGGGATGCGGCTTATAAGTACGGCTTATGGACAGCGGCAGGTATTATGATGGAAGCAGGGTGCAGTGATGACAGTTTTTCCGATTTTCGGATGTGGCTGATCGCCCAGGGAAAAGAAGTTTATCTGAATGCCTTAAAAGATCCGGATTCCCTTTCCGGCGTGACTCCGTATGGGTACTGTAGTTTTGAAGCGTTGGGATACATCTCATCGCAGGTCTACAGTGCCATGAAAGGGAAAAATATCTATCAGGACAGTACGGCAAGAATGCAGATGGAATGTTATGAGCAGGTGATCCGGGATATTGTGTACCATCCCATGATCGAGTATCCGCTGGAATTACCGGAAGCAATGGTGGTATATCCGAAACTCTGTGAATGCCATTTGTCCGAGCAGGTAAGGAAAGCTCCTCAGAAAGTAAGGACATGGAATGTTTCCCGGACGGATATCCGAAGGATGATGGCAAGAGGGAATGCTGCCATAAAGAAAATGCAGGAACAGGGACAGAATACACCGGAAGCGACCAGACTCGTCCGTAAGGGTACGGTAAGATAAGCTTTCTGGCAAGGAGAAGTAATGTGTTATAAAAATGAATATCAGAAAAGGGCACATGGCGAAGTGGAACAGATCTTTCGGGAGCTTCTCCCGGAAGCCGGGCTTCATGTAAGGGAAGAACAGATCCGTCTCTGCCATGAAATGCTGGATGCCCTTATGAAAAACGAAATCACGCTCTGTGATGCAGGAGTCGGCATCGGAAAGACCTATGCCTATCTGACAGCCTGCATCCTGATGCGGAAATATAGTGTACTGCATTCCGGTTATTCGGGATGTGACAGGCGGTCTGTAGTGGTATCCACTTCCAGTATCGCCTTACAGAAAGCCATCATAGAGGAATATGTTCCTTTTTTATCGGATGTACTGTTAAAAGCAGATCTGCTTCAGGGAGAATTAAAGGCAGTTGTCCGCAAGGGAAAGGAACATTTTGTGTGCGATTACAGGCTGGCCCAAAGACTGGAGGCAGTCCGGGATAAGAATAAAAATCAGGCACAGATGGAGGCATTGAAGTCCCTCCGGCATAACTTTGATTTAGATTCCGTACATAACCTGAGCGGTTTTGACCGCAGGCTGGTGTGCGTACCGAAATTCTGCCCCAGGGAGTGTCCGGGGAAAGCAGGATGCCGTTATCAGAAATATTTGGATGTTTCCAAAAAAGAGGAAGTTTTTATACAGATATGCAATCACAATTATCTTCTGGCAGACGCCATGCACCGGATGAATGAATACCGGCCTCTGCTGGCAGATTACAGAGCATTGGTAGTAGATGAAGCACATAAGCTCCCAGAAGCTGCCAGCCAGATGGATGGGAGAAGTATTGGAAGAGAGGATGTGCAGGAAATCTCGTATTTCTTAAACAGGGAGCATAAAAGTTCGGAAGGTAAGAGACTACAGGATTGGTTTAATACACTTTCAATGGAAATCCGTAAGGATCAGGCCGGGATGGGAGATGACATAGCTGGAAAAGAAAATTTCTATTTTCCGGCAAAGTGCCGATCTTCTCTGGAGCAGGTAAGGGGGAATCTCAGTCTTATGCTTAAAAGACTTGCTGGAAATGTCCCTTACTGGATCTTCCGGCGGCTGGAAGAGATGGAAGAGCTGTTCGGCTGGTTTCTGAAGAAGGATACCAGATACGTTTTATTTCTTCAGCCAGACGGCAGGGGAGATCCTGTGTTTATGGCTGTTAGCAGAGAGATTCCAAGGTTTCTCCATGATTCCTTATGGGACAGGGGATTTCCCTCGATTCTCACCAGTGGAACTTTAAAAGCCGGAAATGGGTTTGTAAGGACCAGACAGATGACCGGGCTGGAAAAGAAAAGCAGAGTCCGGGAGTGTGTAGCAGAATCCCCATTTTGTTACAGAGAGAACTGTCTGCTTTATATTCCTGAGAATTTAAAAGCGACGCTCAAGGGAAGCCGGGAAGAGGCCGAGCAACTTGCAGGCCAGATCCGTGATCTGGTGTGTTCCACTTACGGGCATACACTGGTACTGTTTACATCTTATACCCTGATGGGAAATGTGCAGCAGCTCCTGCGGGATCAGATCCCGTTCCCGATGGTGCAGGTATGGAGAAACTCACAGGAAGAAATCGCACGGTTTAAGAAGATGGAAAATGCCGTTCTGTTTGCAGCCGGCTCCTGTTGGGAAGGTGTGGATTTTCCGGGGGATATGGTATCGTCCCTGATCATTGTAAAATTGCCGTTTGCTGTACCGGACCCCATCCATGAAGCACAAAGGGAACAATACCGATCACTGGAATCCTACATTCAAAATGTTGTTGTTCCAGATATGCAGAAGAAACTGCGCCAGGGATTCGGACGGGCGATCCGGACGGAGCAGGACACCTGTGTAGTGTCCATTTTAGACCACCGAGCGGCAAAGAAAGGAAAGTACCGGGGAGATGTTCTGGACGCCCTGCCAAAGTGCCAGATGGCAGAAAAAATCGATGAAGTAGAGGACTTTATCCGAAGCCGGAAAGTGGAGCGTTACTACAGCTGATAACATCCGTGGTGTTGTTGGTTCTGCCCAGATCTGGACAGAAAATAAGACAAAAAGTTTAGTGGTATTTCAGGAGCGGTTTTGACCGAATTGGTGGTATTTGTGATAGCTTTATCGGCATGAGTTGGGTATACTGTGTATAGCGTTAGAGGAAAGGAAGTGAGCAGGAATGAGACGATATGAACTGGAAAAAGAAAGAGAGGGTTCCACCGTTTATTTCTTTATCAGAGATGTGGAAACACTGGATATCGTCCTGCTTCCAACCAAATATCTGATGCACAAGATACGGAGTAAATGTTCACCGAATACGGTGCGGCGCTCCGCACTTGCAATCCTGTACTATCTGGAATACATCCATGAAAAGAAAAAGGAATTGACAGACGTATATCAAATGCCTTATGTTGAACAGACAAATCACTTTGTGGAATTTTTATACTGGCTGAAAGCCGGGAAGCATACCAGAGATAAAAATCACAGATCTCCAAACAATGGAACCTGCAACGCATACTTAAGAGATGTGTTCAGGTTCTATCTTTTTATAGAAGAAGAGTACCAGCAGTTCGGGGAGCTGAAAGTCCTGTCCTATAATTATTTTGTAGCCGTGGATGCAGTAGGCGTAAAGAAAAGCATACGATCAAAGAGTTTCAAAGGCTATTTAAAAGAGGAAGAGCATAAGGCGAGAGCAGCAAAGAAAGATGAAATTGTGGAAATCTTGAAAGCGTGTACCAATATAAGAGATCGGCTTCTCATGCTGCTTCTGGCAGAGACAGGCTACCGAATCGGTGAGATCTTAGGAATTGATTACAGTAAGGACATTGATTATCAGAACCACATAATCCGGGTATATTTCCGTGAGGACAATGAAAATGGAGCGAGAGCAAAGAATGCAGAATACCGAAGTGCGAAGATCAGCAAAGATACCTTCGGCTTTTTAAATCTGTATATCACAGAGTACCGAAAACTACTTCAGCACCAGACAAGCCTGTTTGTGAATATTTCCGGGGATAATATCGGAAAACCAATGAACGTGGAAGCAGTATACTCCATGCTAAAAAGAATGGATAAGAAAACAGGGATTAAGATCACGCCTCATATGCTCCGGCATTACTTTGGAAATGAGCGGAGAAAAGCAGGATGGTCGCTGGAACTGATACAGCTGGCCTATGGACACCGCCACATCCAGACAACCATCAATTATCTGGACATTGTGGATGATGAACTGCTGGATGCCAGCCAGGAATTCTACGAGAAACACTCCTCCCTGTATGGGATTGAGGAATTGCTATAGGAGGTGGTTTTTATGCCTGCGTTTTTACAGTCTTTTATAGAGGCAGAACAAGAACGGAGCAGGCGGATTGAGCAGCTACGAAAAGAAATCCGGGAGTTTGCAAAAGAGGAAGCAGGAAGTTCCATTACAGAACAGATTCTGCTGTTTCTGGCAGATGAGATGGTAGAACATCTTTCGGAAATAGATTATGAACTGCGAATGAAATTTGAATTATACATAACACCGCTGATAAAGCGAAATTACATTTACCGATATACCGGAACGTTCGACCGGATACGGCAGGCGTACATCCGGGAACGGATGAAAACTCCGGCTGGACAGAGGGAATGTGAATGGAAATATAAAAATGAAATACTTTTTGTTCCATACCACTCAGATCCTGTAATCGTAAAGAGTGTGGAAACGGTACGGTGTCGGAGCAACATGGTCTGGAATTTTAAAGCGGCAGCCAGTGAGAAACTGAAACGTCAGATTTTTACCGTGCTGGAATATATTCTGAAGAATTATGAAATTTCCAGACTGAGGGAATATAAACTGACCGGGCTACAGCTTTTTTACGAATTTTGCATCCGGGAGCAGATTACAGATATCCAGCTTCTGGAGCTGGAACAGGAAACAGCATTTCAGGACTACCTGAAGCAGAAAGTCGAGAAAGAGCAACGGCGAAAACGACTGAAGAGCATTGTGGAAACTGCCCGTAAAGTGATTTTTATAGAAACTGATGAAACAAGATGGGATGCTACCATCTGGTATTTAGAGCGGTTTCGTATTGCCAAAGAAAGAATAAACCAGAGTGACAGTATAGAAAAAATATCATTTCAGGAAGTTCTACAGCCCAAGAATCGATTGCTGCTTCAGGAATATATGAAGTACGAAATTGGAATCGGAGAACTGGCGCTCAGCACGGTGTACGAAAGATTCCGAACCATTCGAAATTTTTTGCAGGAGATCAGCGAACTGGAAGTTACCAAGTGTGATGCCAGCCTGATTGATGTATATTTAAAGAATTTGCAGAATGGTGCTATGGGAGCAAAGACATTTAATACCAATGTTTCGGGAATACAGTTTTTTATGAAATTTCTGGAAGTAAAGGGGTATATAAAAAAGGTTCCGTTTTATGCATCGTATTACTTGGAAAAACAGATCCCAGTCCACCATGACAGAAGTGTGGAAGAGGATGTGTATATGGAAATTATCCAAAACCTCTCACAGTTTCCTGAACACCTGAGAATGATGTTTTTACATCTCTGGTGTGTGGGACTCCGGATCAGTGAGGTCTGCACCTTAAAAGGGGATGCGTATTATATCCAGAATGGTGACTGCTGGATGAAGGTCTACCAGGTGAAAATGAAAAATTATAAAAGGGTTCCCATTCCGGTAACATTGTATCGTCTGATGCAGGTTTATCTGAAAAAGCACCCTACCAAAAAAGAAGCATACATTTTTCGGAATCGGAAAGGTGGAGCATTTTCCAAAAGCACCTTCATGGGGCAGATGAAAAAATACTGCTCCCAGATAGGCATACAGAATGGAGAATATATTTTTAAGTCTCATGATTACCGACATACCGTAGCAACCAATTTTTATGAGCATGGCGTATCAATCCAAAGCATCCGGGACTATCTGGGACATACGTTTGAGGAAATGACCATGCAGTATATAGATTATATGCCAAGAAAAATTGCTAAAGAAAATGACGCATACTTTGAGGAAGAGGAAAACAGCCTGCTTGCCTGTATGCAGAAAGGAGAGAAGCATGGATAATAAACTGAAATTCCAACAACTGGAATGTTATAAGCTGGCTACCGATGAGCAAAAGGAAAAGCTGAATAAGGAACAATATTTTGATCTGGATAAACTGCCGGAAAACCAGCTTCAGACAGAATTTGTCGAATACATTTACTACCGTGGAACGCAGGTATCCATCCTGACCATAAAAAGGGAAAGGCATTATTTTAACAGCTTATGTGAATTTTTTCAGAAGTCATCCCATCAGGAAAACAGCCTGCTTGACAGAGAAAAAGACTTCTGGATAAAGCAGTTGAAAATGTGGATGATACAAAACGGTAGGGCTTTGACGAAGCATAAAGTGACGAACATTCAGACTGAATCGGTGGAAAAAGCTGCCCTGATCCGGTATTTTGAAAGCCTTCTGGAATTTACACTGGACCGATCAGAAACCAATGAGCTGGCAAAGGATATCTGGCATCTGGAAAGGCTTCCGCTTATCCTGCGGACAAATCCGATTGTCAACCATAAGACACTAAATTTCAGAGGAATCCGGCAACCAGATATTCGGGAAGAAGTAAAAAAAGCAATTTACCATCATCTGAAAACCGAAGCCCTTGGCAGTATAAAACGTGAACTGTCCGCAATGAATAAATTTTCAAAGTATTTGGATGAAAAGCATTCCAAGATCAGCACCTGCGAAGAGATTGACCGGGAGATCATAGAACAATTTTTAATCAACATCAAGGTAGAATCAAACGGAGGGAATGGCATCCGGGATGACCTGCTAAAGCTTCGAAATGTGCTGGAAACAATCGGAAAAATTTATGATTTTCCACATCTTACAAAACTGTTTTTAAAATCTGATTTTCCGCCAGAACGGAAAGCAGAATTCAAATCTTATTCGGACAGTGAGCTGAAAAGACTGAATGCCCAGATTGTAAAAATGGAAGAGCAGATAGCAAGGGCAATGATCATCCACCAGATGCTTGGAACCAGAATTTCCGACACGCTGACCTTGCGGAAAGACTGCCTTTATAAACATGACCGTCAGGATATGATTATCATATACCAGCCGAAAACAAGAAGATATGAAAAACCGATCAGCCGGGAGCTGGCACAGCTGATTGGAAAGGCAGTCAGTTATGCAAATGAGCATTATCCTGAAAGCATTTATATCTTTGCGGACGAGAACAAACCGGAGAGACCAATCAGTTACCAAACCTTGCAGGATAAAGTGCTTCGAATGATTTATGAAAAAGATATCCGGGATGACAGCGGAAACTTATTCGGATTTGGAACGCATATGTTCCGGCACTGCTATGGGGTAAAATTAACGGAACTCCATGTGGATGACTGGACGATAGCGAAGCTCCTGGGACATAAGGGAGTACGAAGTGTCCAATATTACCGAAAAATGAGCAATCAGCGGATGGCAGATGAAACAAGAGAAGTTAGAAATTCTATGTCACAGATTATACTGGCAAGTCTGGACGGATGGGGAGAAGAATATGAGCAAATACGACAAGATGCTGGAATTGAATAAAAGAAAGAGCGAAGAAAAAGTGGAACGGGCAGTCCTGACAATACGGACAATGGTGTTGGAGAGAGAAAAGGTGTCCGTACCAGCACTGATGCAAAAGACTGGTTTATCTAGAGGATTCTTTTACAAGAATCCGATTGTAAGAGGTGAGATTGATGCAGCAATGGAACAGCAGGCTGGTATGGTGGATCCAAGGAGAAACATTATCAGTCAGGCGATGGAAGCGGAAATGAATCTGCTCCGGCAACAGCTACAGAAACTGAAAAGCGAAAATGAGAATCTAATAAAGGAAAACCAGAAGTTAAAAAAAGCATTATCCAAGAAAGAGTTGAATCTTATCAAACAGATTTAAGCTATATCATAATGCAAAGTAGGTCTGCCAGAATACAGCAGATCTGTTTTGCATTGTGATATAGAAACAGATTATGCTTAAAAGGCATTAAGCAACCCATAATAATAGGTATTGGACATAGAAAGCAATATGGGAGTATGATGATACCGATAAGAAATAGAGTGTACCTGAAATGCAAACTGTCACAGAAAAATTATGAACTTTATGTAAAAAGTTGCAAAATCTATTGACCTAGAGCTTACTTCAGGTTGTATCATAAAATAAAAAGAGCAAGGAGGAATTTTTTATGGATATCGAACAGATGAAAAAAGACTTAGGTGGAGGTAACGTATTTCCAATCGGTGAAGAAAACGTAGCATTCGCAAAGTATTTTACAGGTGAATGCTATTTGAATATGCTTACAACAGAGAGAGTACCAGTTGGTCTGGTTACTTTCGCTCCGGGAACAATCAATGCATACCACATCCATCATAAAGGTGGACAGATCCTTCTGGTTACTGGTGGAAGAGGATGGTACCAGGAAGAAGGAAAACCAGCTCGTGAATTGAAAGCTGGAGATGTAGTAAATATTTCACCAGAAGTAAAACACTGGCACGGGGCAGCGAAAGACAGCTGGTTCCAGCATCTGGCTGTTGAAGTTCCAGCAGAGGGAGCTTCCAACGAATGGCTGGAGTTTTTACCGGAAGAAGAGTATAACAAATTACCATAAATAAGAAAGATGGAGGTTTGATATCATGGCAAAGATCACACAGATAGCAGGAAGAAATGCTCTGGGAACATTTGCACCAGATTTTGCACATTTTAACGATGACATTCTTTTCGGAGAGAACTGGAATAACGAAGATATTGATTTAAAAACAAGAAGTATCATCACAGTTGTAGCACTGATGGCACAGGGAATCACAGATTCCTCTTTGAAATTCCATTTACAGAATGCAAAGGATCATGGGGTAACACAGAAAGAGATCGCAGCAATCATCACTCACGTAGCATTCTATGCAGGCTGGCCAAAAGGCTGGGCAGTCTTTAATCTTGCAAAAGAGGTTTGGAATGAGGACGAAGCAGAGAAATAACCTGGCAGAAACTGCTCGTCATGAAAGGGTCGCACAAAACACAGACGTGTATGCCGTTAAAGCCCGTAACTATAAGGGATTGCGGAGGGGTAGTCCAGTTTTATGCAGAAATAACTGGCATATCCATCATGCAAAAAGTGGAGGCGGGCAGATTTTGGTATGCGTTGCCGGAAGAGGATATTATCAGGAAGAAGGTAAAGAAGCTATAGAAATGAAGCCAGGTGACTGCATCAATATTCCTACAGGTGTTAAACACTGGCATGGTGCTGCACCGGATGAATGGTTTTCTCATCTGGCAATAGAGGTTCCGGGCGAAAATGGTTCTAATGAATGGCTTGAACCGGTAAGTGATGAAGAATATAGAAAACTAAAATAGGAAGGTTGAAAAAAGTATATTTACAAGACAATTTGATATGCTACCTTCATATAGGACAATGAAATATAAAAGTCC